>JBEHXM010000048.1:0-32321 GCA_048498695.1 Bacteroidota bacterium | reverse complement strand
TTTTGTTGAGATTGATAACTTATCCCCATTATTAAAGCAAATACCACAGGTAACAGCAGTAAAATAAATGGATTCGAATTTGAGATCAGCCTTTTCATTTTGTTGTGATTTGATGATACAAAGAAATGGCTAATAATTTACCTGCTAAAAAGTATTAGACCAACGGACGGGATTTGTAGATGAACGGCCATTTTGATCTATATAACCGTTCATCGTAAATATTGGGGTGTTTATCGGCAAAAAGTGATACTATATATAAATATTGAGTAATAAACAACGCAAAATATTACATTAGATGCGATGAAACGGAACTGGCAAATATTCTGGCATGTTTTATTTTGGGTAAGCATTGTAGCTTATTTTACTTTTGTTACCCATAACAACAGCAAAATAAGCACCGAAGCCTTATTGGTAATATTTGTGGGTTATGGAAGTATCAATATCGGGCTGTTTTACCTTAATTTTTTATACCTCATCCCGAAGTTCTTCGACAAAAAAAAATACAGGCTTTACTCCTTGTCGCTGGTGATAGCCATCATTATTTTTGGATTAGGGAAATACGGAGTGGCTATGTATTACAAGCCTATTATACTTCACGAGAATGGTAAGACCACATCCTTTTTATCTTATTTTATCAGCGCAGGCTTAACCAGTATTTTCTTCCTGTTTTTAAGCACAGCGTTAAAATTCAGTGTCGATTGGTTTTTGAATGAAAGGATACAGCGCGACCTGGAGAATCAACGCCTGAGTGCCGAACTGGCATTCCTGAAATCGCAGATCAACCCACACTTTTTATTTAACTCGCTGAACAGTATTTATTCGCTTGCTTACCAGAAATCGGATATGACACCCGAGGCCATCTTAAAGCTATCGGAAATTATGCGGTATATGCTGTATGAGAGTAATGACAATAAGGTAGACCTTGAAAAGGAATTACAGTACTTACAGAATTATATCGACCTGCAAAAGATACGTTTTGGGGATAAGGCTTTTGTCGATTATAAGTTAACGGGCGAAGTAGGCAGCCAAAAGATAGTACCTTTGTTATTGATCGCATTTATAGAGAATGCCTTCAAACATGGGGTAGCCAATGACCCTTCGTCGCCTATATGTTTGCGGATCAACCTGGATGGAACTCATTTGCATTTTTTTATGGAGAACAAAAAGCATATGATGAACCGGGATACGGAAGGGGGCATCGGGTTAAATAATGTTAAACGTCGGCTTGACCTGCTTTATCCGGGGAAATATACCTTAACTATACAGGACGAAACCAACGTTTATACTTGTGAATTATCATTAGTTTTATAATATGATCAAATGCCTTGTAGTTGACGACGAGCCTTTAGCGCTCCATATATTAGAAGATTACATATCCAAAATGCCGTTTTTACAATTGGTGAAGGCAACCACTAATCCTATTGAAGCGTTGCAGTTGGTGCAGGAAGGAAACATCGACCTGGTGTTTTTGGATGTGCAAATGCCCGAACTGACCGGCATCCAGTTTCTGCGTATTGCCAACGGCAAATCCAAAGTAATTCTGACCACTGCCTATTCACAATATGCATTGGAAGGCTACGAGCTGGATGTGATCGATTACCTGCTTAAGCCCATTGCGTTTGACCGTTTTTTTAAATCGGTACAAAAAGCGCAATCCATCATACAGCCTTCTGCCAAAGCGGAAATTAAAACAGATAGCACACCTCAAACTGATTTTTTGAGTGACTTCATATTTGTGAAAACAGAGCATAAAATCCAAAAGGTATACCTGAATGATATTTTATTCATAGAAGGGCTGAAAGACTACATTTCGATATTTACCCCGGCCGAACGCATCATTACGCTACAAAATATGAAAAAGATGGAAGATGCCCTGCCCGAGAAGCATTTTATCCGGGTGCATAAATCCTACATCGTATCTATTAATAAAATTGATAGCATCGAGCGCAGCCGCATTTTTATCAGCGATAAGGTGATACCTGTGGGCGACACTTATCGCGATGAGTTCTTTAAGATCGTTGACGGGAAGAATATTTAATTTCTGCCCCCTCTAAATCTCCCCAGGTCGGGGAGACTTTATATTATTAGGACTTTTAATTAAGTCCTCCCTTCCGGGGAGGATTTAGAAGGGGCTTGCCCTAAAGATGTCTTTATCGCTTGTTCAGCTTCCAATACTACCTCATCAATAGGTCTTTTCTCAGGTTCAATGGGCGGCAGCACAGTCCAGTTCATTCGTAAAAATGTGTTTAACGGAAATACTCCCCAGCGCACCGTCTTCCATGAGTTATTAATTGCTACCGGCACGATCAAAGCCTCAGGGCATTTTTTTAGCAACATCCCCACGCCGGCAGACTGGAAGGTTTTTACTGTTCCGTCTTTAGAACGTGTACCCTCTGGAAATATCATAGCCGACCATTTATTCTCCTTCATACGGGTTCCAAGCTTGGCAATTTCAGTAATAGATTGGCGTGGGTCTTTGCGGTCTATATTGGCCGCCCCGCCATGGCGCAGGTTATAAGATATAGATGGAATACCCCTGGCCAGTTCAATTTTTGAAATAAATTTAGCATGGTATTTACGCAGGAACCATATCATCACGGGTATATCAAACAAACTTTGATGATTGGCCAAAAAAACAATCGGCCGGCCAACCGGCAAGTTTTGTTTATTGGTAAATATTACCACATCGCCCAAAACATAATAAGTGCTTACCAGGCAAAAGTTAAGGGCATCAACAGAAAGTTTGTGGGCCTTATAGCCAAATGCATTAAAGCAGATCCATTGTATAGGATGAAAGATAACCAGCACCAGACCAAAAAGAAGGTAATGGATAGGTGAGAGAATACAGCCTAAAATTTTCCTCATTCACGCAAAGGTAATATTTGGTTGAATAAGTTGGAATAGGTTAGATTAAGTTGATTTGGTTGAATAAGTTGGAATGGTTATTAAGTTCATTAAATCAACAACCACTTAACTCAATGAACTTAATCTAACCTAATCAACTCACTCCGTTTTCAAACTCTTCACAGGGTTAGCCAGTGCCGCTTTTATCGCCTGGAAGCTAACCGTGATCAGTGCTACCGTAATGGATAACACCCCTGCTACGGCAAACATCCACCAGCTGATAGGGACTTTATAAGCAAAGGAACTCAGCCATTTATTCATAGCCCACCACGACAGCGGCGTAGCCAATATAAAAGCGATGCCTACCAATTTGATAAACTCTTTTGATAGCAACCCGACAACCCCCGTAACGCTTGCGCCTAATACCTTGCGGATGCCGATCTCTTTTTGACGCTGCTCGGCATTAAAGGCCGCCAGGCCAAACAGCCCGAGGCAGGATATCAATATGGCCATTATAGTAAAGGAGTTGATGATATTTGACAGGCTGATCTCGGCTTCGTAATGTTTTTGTACTTCCTGGTCGAGAAATGCGTATGCAAAAGGGGTACCCGGCAGGTTTTTTTGCCATATCGCCTCCATTTTGTGTAAGAGCGACTTATAATCGCTGGTGTTAACTGATACCGTCATGAAGGAAAAATAATTACCGGGATTGCCATTGTGGAATATCATAAATGGTCCAACCGCTCCATGGAGGGAATCATAATTGAAATCCTTCATCACACCAACGATATCAAAATAATGAACAGATCCGTCAAAATATTTACTGAAAAGTCTTGTTCCGGGTGCTTTGTCAATTGCAAGGCCCAGCCGTTTGCATAAAGTCTCGTTGATAAGCGTTTTTGAGGTGTCTTTCATATCAAAATCCCGGCCGGCTATGATCTTGATGCCGTTAGCTTTAACAAATTTTTCATCAGAAGCCATGTTCTCAGCTCCTACAGCAGTCGACTGATTGCCGCCCGCAAGGTATACGGGGAAGTCATTCCCTGTATGATGGCTTAAATAATTATCAGATTGACTGGCATATTTTACTTCTGATAATTGCTGAAAATCTGTGGCCATGGCCGATGCCTTATTCCGGGCATCGCCGGGATAAAAGCTGAAGATCAGCTTTTGAGATTTGTTGAAGCCAAGATCTTTATTTTTGATGAAGTTGAGCTGACTGTAAATAATAATGATCGAGGTAATAAGCACAATGGATAAAAAGAACTGGAACACCACCAGTGAACGACGGATGCCGGATGCTGATATCTGGTTAGTGAAATTGCCTTTCATCACTTTAATAGCTTCGAAGGCCGACAAATAAAAGGCCGGATAACTGCCTGCAACCACACCGGTGACCATTACGATCACAGCCAATACCAGCCAGATGCTGAAATGACTAAAAAAAGTAAGTTGAATATTTACCTGTGTAAGCTGGTTCAGGTAGGGCATGGCCAGCGACAGGAGGGGTATCGCCAGGGATACGCCGATCAGCGTTAAGAGGAATGACTCGCCGAGGAACTGTTTGATCAGGTCGCTGCGTTCGGCGCCTACTACCTTGCGCACTCCTACTTCTTTGGCCCTTTTTGACGCGCGGGCAGTAGATAGGTTCATGAAATTGATGCAGGCGATCAACTGGATCATGATGGCAATTCCCGCCAATATGTATAAAAGTGTGGGGCTGATGGTACTATTTATCTCAAAATCGTAACCCGGCGTTGTGTGCATTGTAGTAACAGGCTGTAAGTGAAGTGTCTTGGTCATGCCCAATAATTTAAGGTCTTGAGCGCCATACTTACTTAGGAGACCCGGTAGTTTCTTTTCGAGCGCCGCGGGATCTGTTCCCGGACGAAGTTTAATAAAAGAGCATGCAAAATTATTTCCTGCCCATTGATTAATGTTGTATAAATAGCGGCCAAAGCCACCGCTGCGCAGCGTCACAAAAATATTGGCTTTAATATGTGTTTTACCCATGCGGTCATCTACCACTCCATTTACCTTGAAATCATTTTTACCGTAGGCGTTATCGATAGTGATCACTTTGCCTATAGGGTCATCATTCCCAAATAACTTAACAGCCGTTGGCTTTGATAATACGATCGAATAGGGCTCGGCTAATATATCCCGGGTGTTTTTGCCATAAACGAAATGATAGGATAACACGTTGAAAAAGGTAGAATCGACAAAAACCAAACCTGTTTCATAAAACGACTTGTCCTTGTATTTCAACATGCTATTATTATTTCCGAAAAAATCTGATGAGAAAAGCCGCGCGTATTGCTCGACTTCCGGAAAATCCCGTTTTATGGCAGGCGCAATTGGCGGCGAGGAAGTGGCTATATTATGATTATCGCCTGTGAGTCCGAGCGAGCTGGTGACGCGATAAATGTTCTGTACGTCTTTATGGTGTTTATCATAACTATACTGATCCTGCACATACAAAAGAATATACAGGCAACACATGGTACCCATGGCAAGACCGAAAATATTGATCAAGCTGAATGTTTTATTCTTCAGCAAAAAGCGCATTGCTGTTTTAAGGTAGCTTTTAAGCATGATTTGGGTTATTAGTTCAATTGTTTAATAGTAGAGCCTAATCTCTGGTTAACTAATCTCTAATCACTCAGTTTTCAAACTCTTTACCGGGTTCATCAATGCGGCCTTAATAGCCTGGAAGCTGATAGTAAAGAGCGCTATAAATACGGCTATCATACCGGCAGAAGCAAACATCCACCAACTGATACCCACTTTATAAGCGAAACCTTGTAACCACAGGTTCATTCCATACCAGGCAAGCGGGGTTGCGATAACAATGGCCACTATCACAAGCTTCAAAAAGTCTTTTGATAACAATCCTACTATACCTGTTACGCTGGCACCTAATACCTTGCGGATACCTATTTCTTTATTCCTTTGTTCGACGCTAAAAGCTGCCAGACCAAATAAACCTAAACAGGATATCAGGATGGCCATTATCGTGAAGGAGTTGATGATCTGCGACAGGGTGATCTCAGTTTCATATTGTTTTTGAACTTCAGCATCAAGGAAAGCATATTCAAATGGCACAGAAGGGAAATCCTTATGCCATATGGTTTCCATCTTGCTTAACAAACTTTTATAATTTTTGCTATCGATAGATGCGATGATATTTGAAAAATCGCCGGCATTATTACTATAAACCAGCATAAATGGCCTCACCTCACCGTGTAAGGAGCTATAGTTAAAATCCTTCATCACCCCGGCTACTTCAACATAGGTTATCGGGTTAGGAGGGTATTGTGTATAAAGCCGCTGCCCAATTGCATTTTGCGGATTGAATCCCAATCTTTTGCAAAGGGTTTCGTTGATCAGCACTTTTAAGGAGTCTTTAATATGGAAGTCGCGCCCGCTTATGATCTTTATGCCATTGGTTTTTACAAAATGTTCGTCAGTAGTGATGTTTTGTGCATCAATCGAGGTGGCCATATTTCCGCCGGTAGGGTATAAGCCATGGTCCTGACTTACAAACTGGCTTAAATAGTTATTAGAACTGGTCACATTTTTTACTTCGGACAATTGTCGCAGGTCATTTGCAAATGCAGGCATTTTACTTTGCGTATCGCCGGTATAGAAGCTGAATACCAATTTTTGATTTTTGTCAAACCCAATGTCTTTATTTTTAATATAGCTCAACTGACTATAGATGACGATGATGCCGATGATCAAAACAATCGACAGCACAAACTGGAATACAACCAATCCCTTTCGGATGCCGGCGGCTGAAACCCTGCTGGTAAAATTGCCCTTGATCACTTTTATAGCTTCAAAATTGGAAAGATAAAAGGCCGGATAACTGCCCGCAACAAAGCCAGTAACCAAAATAAGGCTTGCAAGCATCAGCCATAACCGGTAATCTCTGAAGAAAGCCAACTGGATATTTGCCTGGGTAATTTGATTCAAATACGGAAGTACCAGCACTAATAAAGGCAGCGCGATAGCCACGCCAATAAATGAGAGCAGGAATGACTCGCCCAAAAATTGTTTTATCAGATCGCCCTGTCCGGCGCCGATCACCTTACGTACACCTACTTCCTTGGCCCGTTTTGACGCGCGGGCGGTGGACAGGTTCATGAAATTGATACAGGCGATGATCTGTATCATTACGGCGATCAGTATTAAAATGTAAAGGAATGAAGGGCTAACTGTTTTCCATGATTCAACTTCGTAGCCCGAGGTAGTATGGATGGAGGTTAACGGCTGCAAATGCAACGTTTTGGTCATGCCCATTTGCTTCATCTGATCGCCGCCATATTTGTTTAAAAATGCTACCAGCTTTTTTTCAAGTGCAGCCGAGTTGGCGTCAGGGCGTAGTTCGACAAAGGAATTGGTGAAGTTATTACCGGCCCATGCGGTATTTCCGCGTACAAATTGCCCAAGACCGCCACTGTTCATGGTGATAAATATGTTGGCATGTATCTGTGTCCTGCCCAGGCTTTCATCTACCACGCCTGTTACCTTGAAATCATGTTTACCATAGGCATTATCAATAGAGATCACTTTGCCAATAGGATTGTCGGTTCCAAAAAGCTTATCGGCCACAGGTTTAAACAGTACAATGGAATAAGGATCAGCTAATATTTTGGTGGACGAAACGCCATTTACAAAATGATAATCAAACATGCTGAAATAAGTAGAGTCTACATAGGCGGCATCGTGCTCATAAAACGACTTTTCTTTATAACGAAGCAGGTGCTGCTTGGCGCCCAAAAATTCGGTAGGAATAACGCGTACATATTGCTTTACTTCGGCAAAATCGCTTTTCATTGCAAGCGCAATAGGCGGAGAGCAGGTTGAATTGTTATGCTTATCGCCCGCAAGTGCCAGGGTAGAGGTAATGCGATAAATATTTTTTGCATTTTTATGATGCTTATCATAGCTGTACTGGTCCTGTACAAACAAAAGAATGTACAGGCAGCATAATGTGCCCACGGCCAAACCAATGATATTGATAAAGCTGAACGTTTTGTTCTTTAATAAAAAGCGAAACGCAGTTTTTAGGTAACTTTTAAGCATAAATGGTTAATTTATTGGTGCACAAAATGTTCCTGTCCAAGACAATGCCAAATATGCAATTAATTATATATCAGATAATTAAATAGGATTAAAACTACTAATGCGTTCGTTTTTGATACAATGACTGTGCGGTAATGACCGTTGATTTATAAGTGATTTTAGGATTTCGCTGATATCAGCTGAATACTTAAAATAACGGTTTATAGGCGATTTTCAAGTTGCATCAGGCGTATTTTCAAAATTGCCGCCACAGAAATAGAATCTGTTATTTCACCATCGCAAACCATTCGGTAAGCTTCTGTAAAGGGAACTTTTTTTATAACAAGCTGCTCTGTATCCTCGGGCTCCGGTTCAAACTGCTGTAGGTTTTTCGCCAGGTAAATAATAGCCAGTTCATCGCTTACGGAGTTTGAGAGGTGCATCCGTTGTATTTCGGTCCAGCTTGAAGCTTTTAAGCCAGTTTCTTCCAGCAGTTCACGTTTGGCTGAGTCGAGGGGATCGGTATCAAAAGCACCGCCGCCTTCAGGTATCTCCCAGCTGTATTGCTCCAATGGGAAACGGTATTGCCCTACCAAATAAATATTCATTGCTTCATCCAACGGAACGATGCCGATAGCAAAACCATTAAAGTGCACCTTGCCATAAATACCCGGATTGCCTGAGGGATTAATCACCTGATATTCCGTTAAACTAATCCAGGTATTCTTGTAAATTTCCTTTTCTGAGGTGATCTGCCAGGGGTTTTCTTCGGGGTGATGCATGGGTTAAAGGTAATAAAGGCTTTTAAAAAATGCATTTCAATTGTAACTTAGCCATGTAAACTTACTCTAATCCATATTATGCGCTACTTCCTTTGCATCTTATTTCCACCTGCTGCGGTTTTAACAACCGGGCGTATCGGTGCATTTATACTGAGCTGTATCCTTACACTTTGTTTATGGATACCCGGTGTGATCCATGCCATATTGGTTACTAATGATTTTTATGAGTCGAGAAGGCATCGCCAGTTAATGAGGGCGGTTAGGAGAAATCATTATTAAGCCGCTTGCTTTGGAGGAGTTATAGCGGATATCAGGATTAATCCTATAAATATTCCTGAAATAATGGTAACTATCACATCGCCATATTCTTGAATCTGCAATCCTGTTAGCAAACGTATGCTCAATACTAGTAAAGTTACTCCCAATACTTCTATCCAGTAATAAGTAATGTTGTTTTCTTTGGTCAGCTGGCCTACCGGCAATTGAACTATCGCAAAAAGGATAATTGCTGTTCCCGCTAATGTACTTAGATGTTGCAAGATTTTATAGGTCTGGATATGGTAATGACTTATATTAATTTGCCGCGTTAAAAAAAGTATGTGTGTTACGAAATATCCGCCAGAATGAGTAAAACTGTCCCAAAATATGTGAGAGGCTGCACCAATCAGAATGCAGACAACCACGATAACTGCATTTTTAAAATAAAAAGATGATGAGATTTTAAATTTTGAAAGCCTGCTATTCAAAAATGCAGGCAGGTGGTCTATTAATTTGTTTTTAACAATATTATTATAGATTACTAAAAGAAATAGAGCCAATGGAGGATCGAACCAAAATAGCCCTGTCCAGGTATGGCTGTAATATGATGCTACCTTTAGTCGGAGGAAGTATTCAAAATCAGGTACCATACTACCAATGACCAATGCAGTCAAAGAGATCCATTTTTTGGATAGATAATTAAATGGCAAAACTATGGCGGGATGCGAAAAGGTAAAAGGCATTGTCAGATAACCTTATTGATTTTTCTTAGAAAAATGAAGGTATAAAAAAAGCGGCGGGTTATCCGTCGCTTTTTTATAATGTTGAATCAAATTTATAATCCGAAGGCTTTTTTCACTTTATCTACATAATCCAGCTTTTCCCAGGTAAAAAGCTCTACGTCAACTTTCAATTCCTGGCCGTTAGGGCTATAAAAACTCTTGGTCACTTTCTGGCTTGTTTTACCAAAATGCCCGTAAGCTGCAGTTTCGCTATAAATAGGGTTGCGCAGTTTAAAGCGCGTCTCGATGGCATAAGGTGTCATATCAAAAATCTCTTCCACTTTCCTCGATATTTCACCGTCATTTAATCCGCATTTGCATGAACCGAAGGTGTTGACATAAATACCCATCGGTTTAGCTACACCAATGGCGTAAGAAACCTGTACCAATACCTCGTCGCAAACACCGGCAGCTACCAGATTTTTAGCAATATGGCGTGTAGCATAGGCAGCAGAGCGGTCGACCTTTGAAGGGTCTTTGCCTGAAAAAGCACCGCCACCATGTGCGCCTTTACCACCATAAGTGTCCACAATGATCTTGCGGCCGGTTAAGCCGGTATCGCCATGCGGCCCGCCGATCACAAATTTACCGGTAGGGTTAATGTGATATTTGATATCGTCATTAAAGAAGTGTGCGTATTTTGGATATTTAGCTTTTACACGTGGAATAAGTATTCCTTTGATATCATCACTTATCTTCTTCAGCATAGCAGCTTCATCGCCGAAGTCATCATGCTGTGTTGAGATCACAATAGCATCAATACGGGTTGGCTGATGGTTATCCTGGTACTCCAAAGTAACCTGCGATTTTGCATCCGGACGAAGATATTTGATCTCTTTATTTTCGCGGCGCATAGCGGCCAGTTCAATCAAAAGTGCATGGGCAATATCCAGCGCCAAAGGCATATAATTTTCTGTCTCAACAGTGGCATAACCAAACATCATGCCCTGGTCACCTGCGCCTTGTTCTTGCTTATGCTTGCGGTCAACACCCTGGTTAATATCCGGCGATTGCTCGTGTATGGCTGAAAGTACCCCGCAGGAATTGCCATCAAACATATACTCGCTCTTGTTATAACCGATCTTATTGATCACATCGCGGGCTATTTTCTGAACATCCAGGTATGCTTTTGATTTTACTTCTCCGGCTAAAAAAACCTGTCCGGTAGTTACCAGGGTTTCGCAGGCCACCTTCGACTCAGGGTCGAAAGCTAAAAAATTATCAATTAATGCATCCGATATCTGGTCGGCAACTTTATCCGGGTGTCCTTCTGACACTGATTCTGAAGTGAATAAATAGGGCATAAATATTTTATTTATTAAACTTATAAACGAAAGAGGGGATATTTGGATTGCGGTAAAAAAAGAAAACAGGGTTTAGCACTTTTTTACGTGGTTGCAATCCAGTTCTAAAGGACTTCCGTAGCCACTCTGAACAATCAAATCAGTCCACTTTCAGGAGGCAAAAATAAAACAATTTTTCACAAAGCAGAAAATACGGTTACTTTTGACCGCGAAATTATAATTACTTGAAAAGGAAAGTCTTATTTATTATAAACCCGGTATCGGGAGGGAAAAAGAAAGATCAGGTGCCTGACCTGATACATGAAAGCCTGGATACCAACCTTTTTGAGTTAACCATTGTTTTTACTACCGGTGCCATGCATGCCAGCGAACTTGCTGCCGATGCTGTTGGGAAATATAACTATGTAATTGCTGTAGGCGGTGATGGGACAGTTAATGAGATCGCTTCATCTATTGTTGGAACTGACACCGCTTTGGGTATAATCCCTTTTGGGTCCGGAAATGGCCTTGCACGGTTTCTAAAAATACCAATGGATACCCGCGAAGCCATAAAAACCCTCAATATGGAAAGGGTTGAAAAGATCGACTCGGCAACGTTAAACGGGCAGCCGTTTTTCAATATGGCCGGGATGGGTTTTGACGCCCACATCAGCGAAGTATTTTCACACGATAAAACACGCGGGTTTGGCGCATATATCAGGTCGGCACTTCACGAAATTGCTAATTACCAATCCGAAACTTATCACCTGGAAATCGATGGCGTGACTTATGAACGCGAGGCATTCATGTTAAGTTTCGCCAACTCGTCCCAATATGGTAACAATGCACACGTTTCGCCCCATGCTTCTGTGCAGGACGGGCTGATAGATGTATGTATCATAAAGGCTTTCCCTTTATGGCGATTCCCGGAGATGGGTTTTCGTATGTTCACCAAAACTGCCGAAGGGTCTAAATATGTAAAGATCATCAGGGGGCGAAACATACTGGTAAAGCGAAGTAAAAGCGGCCCTTTACACCTGGACGGGGAGCCTCAAATTTCAGGCACCGATGCAGAAATAAAGGTTATTCCTAACTCGTTAAAAATTATAACAGGCAGCGATTTTAAGAAGCATTGAACCAGGATGGTTTGATTTTCAACTTAATCAACCCAATCCAACCTAATCAACTGATAACTTACAAACATCATGTCAAAAAAGCATAAAGATTTTTCAGGCATCGTATTTTCTACCGATCCTGAATATCAATACCAGGGCGATACAGGTTATGCAGCCTCCACACTGCCACCGCAGCAGCAAAATCTTAAGATATATCTCGACCGAAAGGGAGGAGGAAAAGTAGTTACACGGATAACTGATTTCATTGGTAAGGAAAGCGACCTGGAAACAATTGGAAAACAACTGAAATCAAAATGTGGGGTGGGCGGATCGGTTAAAAATGGGGAAATTTTGATACAGGGCGACTTCCGAGACAGGGTGCTAACTTTATTACAAGCCGATGGATACAAGGCAAAAAAGGCAGGGGGTTAGTGTATTGAGTTTTTTTAAACTACTTTTTAATTACTTATATATCAATAACTTATCTAAGTGTAAATTTTACATATAGTAAAATAAATATT
Organism: Bacteroidota bacterium; assembly: GCA_048498695.1. GTDB lineage: Bacteria > Bacteroidota > Bacteroidia > Sphingobacteriales > Sphingobacteriaceae > Mucilaginibacter. The sequence goes on along the minus strand of JBEHXM010000048.1, from coordinate 19,666 downwards.
CAAATTTTCTTGATTATCACTTCTTAAAGTCAGATTTTTGCACTGACCAATTTATACCGGCTTAATGAAAATATCGTAAGCAACCGTCTGGAGAAGGTTCGCGGCTTGCAATGGATTCATTGTCATTAAGAAAAATTATTTGATGAAAAGTTTTAGTAACAAATTACCTGATCTGGGTTACCTTAACCTGGATCGGGCGGAGAGAGTTTTGTACCAATTAACACCTGCTCAATTGGTTGAGGAGGCCCTTCAAAGACAGGAAGGTGTGTTAGCCGATAGCGGAGCCCTGGCAATTGATACCGGTGAGTTTACCGGACGGTCACCTAAGGACAGGTTTATTGTAGATGATGCCATAACCCATGATACCGTTTGGTGGGGAGAGGTGAATATTAGGTTTGACAATCACAAATTTGATGCATTGCTTCAAAAGGTAACAGATTACCTTAATGAACGCGACATATTTGTGCGTGATTCATCCGCATGTGCCAATGAGAAGTATCATATCGATATCCGGGTAATTACTGAAACGGCTTACCAGAATCTTTTTGTGCATCATTTATTTCGACGTCCTGAAGTAGTAAACCCTGTTGCAATACCAGAATGGACTATCATAGCTGCCCCTGGTTTTAAAGCTGATCCTGCAACGGATGGCACACGTCAGCATAATTTTTCTATTTTAAACTTTAGTAAAAAGATCATATTAATAGGCGGAACCGGTTATACCGGTGAAATAAAGAAAGGTATATTCTCGGTTTTAAACTTTGTTCTGCCGCACGAAAAGAAAGTGCTTTCCATGCATTGTTCTGCTAATACAGGCCTAAAAGGCGATACTGCTATCTTTTTTGGTTTATCAGGTACAGGTAAAACTACTCTTTCCGCTGACCCGGAAAGAAGCCTGATAGGCGATGATGAGCACGGATGGAGTGATTTTACCATTTTTAACTTTGAGGGTGGCTGTTATGCCAAATGTGTTGACCTGACCGCTGAGAAAGAGCCGCAAATATTCAGCGCTATTAAGTTTGGAGCGTTGCTGGAGAATGTCAACTTTATTAAAAATACCCGCGAAGTGAATTTCTCCAATATCGATAAAACAGAGAATACACGGGTTGCCTACCCTATGTACCACGTGAATAATGCGGTAATACCTTCATTGGGGTCATCGCCTAAAAACATTTTCTTTTTAACCGCGGATGCTTTTGGAGTACTGCCCCCCATCTCAAAACTGACGGATGAACAAGCCATGTATTATTTTATTTCGGGATATACGGCGAAGGTTGCGGGCACCGAGGCAGGGATAAATGAACCCAGGACTACATTCTCGGCTTGTTTTGGCCAGGCTTTTTTGCCATTACACCCTGTTACTTATGCTAAATTACTGGGTAATAAGCTGAAAGAGCATGAAGTGAATGTATGGCTGATTAATACTGGCTGGACAGGAGGCCCTTATGGTATTGGTAAAAGAATGCAGTTGAAATATACCCGTGCAATGATCAATGCTGCCATTAATAGCGAACTGGATCATGTAAACTACCAGGAGCACCCGGTATTTAATTTACAAATGCCCGTAAATTGTCCGAATGTACCCGATTTTATACTAAATCCGCGCAATACATGGGCGGACAAGGAAGCTTATGATGAGAAAGCAAATAACCTGGCATTGGCATTTATAAAGAATTTTGAACAATATGCAGTGCATAGTGATTCAGAGATCGTAAATGCAGGCCCTAATGTAACGATATCAGTATAATTACATTTTTTTTATAGGTTATCGCTTGCTATTATTAAAAAAAATAGTTTTCATTGTAAAAAATTGTCCGTCAAAAAGACAATTTTTTTGTTTGGTGGCGTTATGTAATTCTGCATTCACAGACGAATACCATCATTTGTATTAAATAATTATAAAGATTATCAGAAAAAGTTTTTTTATTTCATTAAAATTCTAATTTTGTTATCCGCTTTTAAACACACACATTAATTAACTTAATTATAAACAAAAACTAAAACTAAAATTAAAAGTAATGGCAACCGCACCAAACAAACCAACTACTCCTGTAAAAAAAGAAAGCTCAAGTGCATCGGGCATGTTTGCAGTATTAACTATTCCTATCTGCATTATCGTCGGAGTTCTGATATTCATATTTATACTTGGTAATCCGAGCCATTATGCAGGTGGAGACGTAGAACACGGCTTACCTCAGGATATTTTCGGTACAGTACACAAAGGTGGACCAATTGTACCTGTGATCATGTCATTTGTATTAATGGTAATTGTATTTTCGATCGAAAGGGCTATCGTAATTGGTAAAGCTTCAGGTACCGGAAATATGGATGCTTTCGTTAGAAAGATCACTTCACAACTTAATGCCGGTAATATCGATGCAGCTAATGCAGAATGCGACAAACAAAAAGGCTCAGTAGCCAACGTGATCAAATCCGGTTTAAAGAAATACCGTGAAATGGAAGCTGATGACACACTGACCATTGACCAGAAAACATTAGCTATCCAAAAAGACATTGAAGAAGCAACTTCGCTTGAGATGCCTATGCTGGAACAAAACTTAACTATCATTGCTACCCTGGTATCTATCGGTACATTGAGCGGTCTGTTAGGTACAGTTGTGGGTATGATCGGTGCGTTCGCTACGCTGTCTGCTTCAGGCGCTCCTGATACATCACAGCTTTCTGCAAACATCTCTGAAGCATTGATCAACACTGCATTGGGTATCACCACTTCAGCATCATCAATTGTGTTGTATAACTACTTTACTTCAAAAATTGATAAGCTGACCTATGCTATTGATGAAACAGGCTTCAGCATCGTGCAAACATTCGCTGCTTCACACGCCGCTTCAAGGAAGTAATAAAATATTTTAGTGCTTAGTTTCCCGTTCCGGTAAGCCGGAACGGGTGTTTAATCATCTTATAACACTATTATATTAAAAAAGACTAATTATGGCGAGGATAAAAATTCCAAGAAAAAGTACAGCAATTGATATGACGGCTATGTGTGATGTGGCTTTCCTTTTGCTTACCTTTTTCATATTAACAGCAAAATTAAAACAGGAAGACCCGCTGCGTGTAGATGTTCCAGCTGCAACTGTTAAGGTAAATGTTCCGGATGTTGATATGGCCACTATAACTGTAGGACATGGTAAAGTGTTCTTCGGTATAGAAGGCACAGATATCCGTCAGGCGCTGCTTGGCGAAATGGGTAAAAAATATAACATACCTTTTACCCCAGAAGAGCAAAAAAGATTTTCGGTTATCCCAACTTTTGGCGTTCCGATGAATCTGATGAAGCAATACATCAACCTCAGTACTGACGAAAAGAAAAAATACACTCAACCAGGCATTCAAATTGATACAACGACCAACAGCGAAATATTCAATTGGATATACCAGGCACGCATTGTAACCAAGAACCTGCATAATAAGGAACTTCGTTTTGCAATAAAGGGCGACTCACACGAGAAATATCCTGAAATTCAAGAAGTAATTGACGTGCTGCAAAAGCAGGCGGTCAATAAGTTTAGTTTAATAACAGCATTAAATCAAGGCAAGTAAACTATGGCAGAATTAGATACCTCCGGGGGCGGAGGGAAAAAAGGCGGAAAAGTAAGAAGTAAAAAAGCCTCAACACGTATAGATCTTACTGCAATGGTTGATCTTGCGTTTTTGTTGATCACCTTCTTCATCATGGCCACTACCCTTGCCAAACCCAAGGCAATGGATACCTTTTGGCCTGATAAAACAAAAAAAGATGTGCAGTTACCTGTGCCTGAGTCAAGAACCATGACTGTGCTTTTAGGAGCAAACGATAAACTGGAATGGTTTATAGGCGAACCTGGAAAATCGGCAGCGACTGTAGATAACTTTGGCAAAAACGGTATACGCAAAACCCTTATCGAAAAAAATAAGGAAATTGAAGCATCGCATGCCGGTCCGGAGAATTACATGGTCGTATTGATCAAAGTAAGTGACAAAGCAACTTATAAAAACTTTGTAAACATGATGGATGAGATCAATATTACCCGCATGAAAAGCTATGCCGTGGTAGCAATAACACCAGTTGAGCTCGGTTTGCTTAAGAGAGACGGATTATACTAAACAGGATTAATTAACGTTAAAAATTTAATAGCCTAAAAAATGTTAGGATCAAAATTAGACATACTCAAACAGGAATGGATTGATGTCGTTTTTACCGGCAGAAATAAAGAATACGGGGCTTATGAGTTAAGAAAGCAGAGTCCTAAAAATATTAATAAAGCCTTAGTAATAGGAATTGTTGTATTTGTGTTTTTAATTTCATTCCAGACCATTCTTAACTTTATCAGTGGCTTTATTCCAAAAGCTACCGAAAAAGTAAAGATAACCAATGTGGTATTACAACCACCACCACCATTAGACAAAACAAAACCACCACCGCCGCCACCGGAACCGCCTAAGCCAAAGGTTGACCAGGTAAAATTCCCGCCGCCGGTAGTAAAACCGGATAACGAGGTAAAGGAACAACCGCCAACCGTAAAGGAACTGGAAGTTGCCGATCCTGGACAGAAGACCGTGAAAGGTGACCCAAATGCTGATATCAAGATCGATGAGCCTGTAGGTAATTCGGACGTGAAACAAGTAACAGAGGAAGATCCGAACAAGATCTTTACCGCGGTTGAAAAAGAACCGGCTTTTCCGGGTGGGGAAGATGCGTTTATTAGATACTTAGGTAAGAATATACACTATCCTGCTGTTGCAAAGGAAAACAATGTTCAGGGTAAAGTATTTTTAAGCTTCGTAGTAGAAAAAAGCGGTGCGCTGACCGATATTAAGATAGTGCGTGATATAGGTAGCGGTTGTGGTGACGAAGCTGTGCGGGTTTTAAAGAACTCGCCAAAATGGAACCCGGGTATTCAAAACGGGCGTCCGGTTCGTGTTGCGTACACTATACCGGTTAGTTTTACATTATCATCAGACGATCAATAGGAGATCAATGCCCTATAAATTTAGTTTTAGGCAAAAATCGCCCAAAAGGCGGTTTTTGCTTATTTTAGGCTTAGCCACCTTTATTGCCTGCGTTACTTTAGGCTTAATGATCATGTTTTGGGACAAACTTATCCAGAAATTGGACATGTCTCAAACGGAGAGACTAATGTTTGGGGGATTGTTTTTGGTATATGGTTTGTTAAGATTCTCGAGATTGTTTAAACAGGACCCGCAGGATGAAGAATAGTATCATACGTATATTGCCGGCATTACTTTTACTTGTGTTTTTTCAAACCTGTAAAAGAAGCAAGCCTGTAAAAAGCTTTACTGATACAAAAAATTCCGGGACGGCAATATTTGTTTCTGACGAATCATTTGCACCCATTCTTGACCAGGAACTATACGTTTTTAAAAGCGAGAATCCAAAGGCTAACCCGGAAATGGTTTACCGGCCTGAAAATGAAGTGGTAAAATCGTTGCTGAATGATAGTTCACGGTTTGCATTTTTATCAAGGAGCTTAAATCCGGATGAAATAAGCGCGCTAAGGGCACGAAGTCTGCCGGCTATAGTTACCAAATTTGCCGTGGATGCTATCGCTATAATTGCGAATGTTGCGTCACCTGATACAGCTACATCGGTTGATGAGTTAAAAAAAATGCTTGCCGGACAAACTAAAACTGATAAAAGTATCGTTTTTGATAATCCTAGTTCGAGTTTGGTAAGATACCTGAAAGAGTTTACTGGTGGGAAGGATTTTAAACAAAAAAATATTTACGCCCTGAAATCAAACAAGGAGGTAATTGAATATGTTAGTAAACATCCTGAAGCTATTGGAATAACAGGTTTTAGCTGGATAAGCGACCCTGATGCTGATTATGCTGATGCCGCTAAAAATGTTAAGATATTGGCCATAAAAGATGAGCATAGTAAAACAGCACCAACAGAATATTTCAGACCGTCACAAACAACGCTTTATTTAAAACAATACCCCTTATTAAGATATTTGTACATTGTAAACTGTACCGGACGAGACGGATTAGGACAAGGTTTTGAGCACTTTATCCGTAGCGACAGAGGACAGCGGATCATATTAAGATCGGGACTTTTGCCGATAGCGATCCCTGAAAGGAATATAATAATACATAGTGATAAGCTATAATAGTAGTAAATAAGGAGCATTAAACTTTTGGTGATATTTGGTATCTATAACTAAAGCGAACACCTGGGCCCGCTCAATTAAGAAAAGTAAATTATAAAACCAAGATGAAAATAATAAGTAAAATAGCCGTAGCCGGATTAGGCCTGGTATTTGCGGGTTCATCAGCTTTTGGGCAAAGCCTTGCAGATGCCAAAAAAGCTATTGATGCCGAGCAGTACTCGAAAGCAAAATCGATGCTTAAGAATTTAGTAACCACACAATCAACCAAGGATGAAAATTTCTTTTACCTGGGTTGGGTGTATATTAAACAGGATTACCCCGATTCAGCTAAAACGGTTTTCCAGAAAGGATTGACAGTAAATCCTAAATCTGCCTTAAACTATGCAGGTTTGGGCATTGTGGCTCGTTTAGATAAAGATCAGTCTGGTGCTACTACTAATTTTAACCAGGCGGTTTCATTAGCTGGTAAGGATAGTAAACCTTATGTATATATAGCGAAAGGTTATTTGCTGCCAGATGCCAATGGAAAAGTTTTACCGGCAGATGCTACTGCAGCACTCAGCATATTGACCAAAGGAAATACGGCAAGTGCGGTAAAAAGCAAAGAAAAGGGCGTTGCTCCTGCATCGAATGATCCCGAATTATTTATTGCAATGGGCGATGCATACCGCATATTGTTAAAAAGCACTGAAGCCTACACCGCTTATACCACGGCACAGACCCTGGACCCGAAGTCAGCTGCTGTAAATGTGGCATTGGGTGTGTTATGGAAGTATGCTGATAACTTTCCAGATGCCGAAAAGCAATTCCAGGCAGCTTTGGCTATTGATCCTAATTACGGCCCCGCTTACCGTGAATGGGCCGAAACCGACCTGCGCTGGGCACAGAGTGTACCCAAAGATGCTTCCGCTAAAGTTAAAGAAGCGGCAGATCAGTATAAGAAATATATCAGCTTAACAGATTCTTCACCAGAGTCGCAGATGCGTTATGCCGACTTCCTGATCAATGCAGGTGATTACCAAACCTTGCAGCAGGTGGCAGCTAATCTGGCTAAAACAAGTGGTACCAATCTTCGCGCTTATCGTTATTTAGGATATTCGGCTTATGAAAATAAAGATTATCCTGCAGGTTTAACAGCCATGAATACCTGGATAACAAAAGCTGATCCGAAACGTGTTATACCACGTGATTATTTATACTTAGGTCGTTTGCAAATTGCGAGCGGACAAGATTCGCTGGGTATTCAGGCTCTGAATAAAGCATTAGAATTGGATAGTACCCAGGTAGATGTGTATCTTGAAATAGCAAAATCTGATTTTGCCAAGAAAAAATACAAGGCAGCAGGTGATGCTTACCAAATCTATAGCGAAAAGTCTAAGAATGCCAAGTTAACTGATCACTTTTATGCAGGATTTAGCTACTATTTTGCTTTCACAGTTGAAGATGCAAAGGGTATAAAAGACCCTAAAGCCCCTAGAACAGATAGTGCGTTATTAGTAAAAGCGGATTCGGCATTTAGTTATGTTATTCAGAAAGCCGGTGCAAATGCGCCTCCTATCACATTTGTATATCGTGCAAGGATTGCCGATCTGCATGAAAGTGACCGTAATAACATTAAAGGGCTGGCTAAACCATATTATGAAAAATTTATAGAAGTTGCTTTAGCTAAAGGTCCCCCAACTGAGGACAGAACCAAGACCAACCTGGTTGAAGCCTATGATTACTTGGGTACCTATGCTGAATTTAAAGAAAAAGACGACGCCAAAGCAGCAGAGAATTTCAATAAAGCAAAAGAGATCGATCCAACCGATAAGCAGGCGCTGGATTACTTTAAGCGCAAAAGCGGCGGGAAAAGCAGATAATTTATGATATAAGTATTTGAAAGCCTCCTGATTGATCAGGAGGCTTTTTTATTATTGATCCGTTTGTATATTTGCACCATGGAAGTACAAAGTTTGCCGGTAAATTATTTGCCCATCATATTTCAAATGGTAGTGGCTGTTGGTTTTGTGGTTACCACTATGTTTGTAACCCACAAAATTGGCCCAAAGCGTGTTACGAGTGATAAGCTCACTCCCTTTGAGTCGGGTATCGAAGTAATAGGCAACGCCCGTACGCCAATGTCTATCAAGTATTTCCTGGTAGCTATATTGTTTGTATTATTCGATGTAGAAGTGATATTTATGTACCCCTGGGCAGTAAATTTCAGGGAGCTGGGTAAAGAGGGCATGATAGAAATGTTCATTTTTATGGGCACACTTCTGCTCGGGTTTATTTATGTGATCAAAAAAGGAGCATTGGATTGGGACTAATTGGTCAATAGCCATTAGTCAATGGTCAATAGTGAATTGTGAGTAGAATATTTTATGTTACAGTTTACTCACCTCTCGCTAAATTAGATTGGTTCTAAATAACTCCTCTTGCTCACCCTGGTGTACTTTTTACATAGTAATTTTTGTAATTTTGCGTTCGTTATTGTAATACAATAGCGTTTATTCTATTTATATAGATCATGAGTGATATTCAGATTGTTGAAGCTCCTCCAGGCATAGAAGGCGCAGGCTTTTTTGCTACATCGCTTGATAAAGCAGTTGGCTTAGCGCGGTCTTACTCATTGTGGCCGCTCCCTTTCGCTACCTCTTGCTGCGGAATTGAATTTATGGCTACTATGGCTTCTACTTACGATTTGTCGAGATTTGGTGCAGAGCGATTAAGTTTTTCTCCCCGCCAGGCAGACCTGCTGATGGTAATGGGTACAATTTCAAAGAAGATGGGCCCTGTTTTAAGGCAGGTATATATTCAAATGGCCGAACCGCGTTGGGTATTGGCTATGGGTGCATGTGCATCAAGCGGAGGTATTTTTGATACCTATTCTGTATTACAGGGCATTGATGAGATTATACCGGTTGACGTATATATACCGGGCTGCCCGCCAAGACCAGAAGCTGTGATCGATGGGTTTATGGACATTCAAAAGCTGGTTCAAACAGAATCACTTCGCAGAAGGGACACACCTGAATATCAAAAATTATTAGCCTCATACGGAATCCAATAATGAGTAAGATAACTAACGAAGAGCTGCTCAACAGCATCAAAAGCAAGTTTGAGAACGATGTAACGGCTGTTAGCGAACCATTTGGATTACTGACGCTGGAAATCAGCCGCGAAAAGATCATCGATCTGCTGACTTTCTTAAAGACCGATGCCCAGCTGCAGTTTATTTTTTTAACAGATATCACAGCCATTCATTACCCTGAAGCCGAAAAGCAGATAGGCATTATTTACCATTTGCATAGTTTGGTAAATAATGTGCGCATACGCATCAAGGTTTTTGTAGCTGATGGCGATGTAAAGATGCCAACCGCAACGGGTCTTTGGAACGGTGCCAATTGGATGGAGCGTGAAACCTACGATTTTTTCGGGGTAGTATTTGAAGGCCATCCCGATCTGCGCAGGATATTAAATGTTGATGACATGACGGTTTTCCCGATGAGAAAAGAATTTCCGCTGGAAGATCCAAACCGTGTTGATAAAAGAGATTATTTTTTCGGAAGATAATATATGCAAAACCACCCGGTATATACAGATAACGATCCGCAGACCGAATATTCCACCCTTAATTTGGGGCCAACGCATCCCGCTACGCATGGCGTGTTCCAGAATGTGCTGACACTGGATGGTGAGCGTATCGTAAACGGCGTATCAACCATAGGTTATATTCACCGGGCGTTTGAGAAGATCGCTGAACACAGGCCGTTTTACCAGATCACTCCGCTTACTGACAGGATGAACTATTGTTCATCGCCCATAAATAATATGGGCTGGCACATGACGGTTGAGAAACTTCTGGGAATTAAGATGCCAAAGCGTGTGGATTATATGCGTATCATCGCGATGGAGCTTGCGCGCATATCCGATCATATTATCTGTAACGGTGTGTTAGGTGTGGATACAGGAGCCTTTACCGGTTTCCTCTACATGATGAAATATCGTGAGGATATTTATGAGATATATGAAGAAGTTTGCGGATCGCGCCTGACGACCAATATCGGACGCATAGGTGGTTTCGAACGTAATTTTAACCACATCGCTTTTGATAAAATACGCAAGTTTTTAAAAGAATTTCCCAAGGCGTTGAAGGAGTTTGAAGCCTTATTTAATCGTAACCGCATATTTGTTGACCGTACTAAAGACGTAGCCGCTGTTACTGCCGAGGATGCCCTGAGCTATAGCTGGAGCGGCCCCTTACTGCGTGCAGCAGGTGTGGATTATGATGTGAGGGCGATGGAGCCGTACAGCTCATACGAAGATTTTGATTTTGAAGTACCTGTTGGCAGCAATGGTGATGTTTATAACCGCTTTTTGGTGCGCAATGAAGAAATGTGGCAGAGCTTACGCCTGATAGAACAGGCGCTGAATAAAATAGAAAAAGAGCCATCTGATATTTTCCATGCTGATGTGCCGGAATTTTATCTGCCACCAAAAGAGGAAGTTTATAATAATATGGAAGCTCTGATCTATCACTTTAAAATTGTGATGGGCGAAATACCAACACCGACTACGGAAGTTTATCATGCTGTAGAAGGCGCTAATGGCGAATTGGGCTTTTATTTGGTGAATGACGGTGGCCGGTCGCCCTACCGTTTGCATTTCCGCAGGCCAAGTTTCATCAATTACCAGATGTATGCACCTATGAGCCGCGGTATGCTGCTTTCGGATGCGATCATAAATATGAGTAGTTTAAATGTTATAGCCGGAGAATTAGATGCTTAAAGTAGAAGATACAGGCGTACCGGTTGAGTTTTCACCGGAATTGATCAAAAAGTTTGATGATATCGTAAGCCGCTATCCCAAAGGAAAGCAGAAGTCAGGCTTATTGCCGATACTGCATTTAGTACAGGCGGAGTATGGCTGGGTAAGTGCACCTGCCATGGATAAGGTAGCAGAATATCTTGACCTGCAGTCGATTGAAGTATATGAAGTAGCTACTTTTTACAGTATGTACTTTATGCGCCCGCAGGGTAAATATGTATTAGAGGTTTGCCGTACAGGCCCTTGCTGCTTGGTGGGAGCCGAAAAAATAATGGATCACATTGAGCAGAAGCTGGGCGTAAAGGAAGGTGAAGTAACAGCCGACGGCTTATTCAGCTGGCGTGGTGTAGAGTGTTTAGCTGCCTGTGGATTCGGTCCGGTTTTACAGATAGGTCCGGAGTATACATTTTATGAGAACCTGACCAATGAATCAGTTGATAAACTGATTGGCGACTTAAAAACAAAGGCAAATAATTAATGACCGCATCCAAAAGAAGAGTAATATACGGCGATGTGACTTTGTTGATGTCATTAATTGCATGTTATTTTTTAACCAAACATTTGACCCAGAACGTGCTGGCCATGAGTTTGGTAATATTACTTTTAACTGGTCGCAGTATTTTTTGGCATATCACCTGGTATAAAGAGACAGGTAAAATATATTAACAGTAATGGGACGCAAATTACTTTTAGAACATATAAACGTACCCGGCATCAACACTTTCGATGTTTACCGCTCAAAAGGTGGTTACGCTGCTGTTGAAAAGGCTTTAAAGACCCTGACCCCCGATGAGGTGGTTGAGGAAGTAAAAAAATCGGGCCTGCGCGGTCGTGGTGGTGCTGGCTTCCCTACTGGGATGAAATGGAGCTTTTTGGCTAAGCCGGAGGGTGTCGCCCGTTATTTAGTTTGCAATGCAGATGAATCAGAACCCGGAACGTTTAAGGACCGTTTTTTAATGACCTATATCCCTCACTTGCTAATAGAGGGTATGATCGTTTCGAGCTTTGCTTTGGGTGCTAATACTTCCTACATCTACGTTCGCGGCGAAATGATGCCGCAGATACGCATCCTTGAAAAAGCTATTGCCGAAGCAAAAAACAAAGGATTTCTTGGTAAAAATATTTTAGGCACTGGTTATGATCTTGAGCTATATGTTCAGCCTGGTGGCGGTGCTTATATCTGCGGCGAAGAGACCGCTTTACTGGAATCATTGGAAGGCAAGCGTGGTAACCCGCGTATCAAACCGCCTTTCCCTGCCATCGCAGGATTGTATGGCTGCCCTACGGTAGTGAACAATGTGGAGTCAATTGCAGCGGTAGTGCCTATCATCAATGATGGTGGCGAGGAATATGCGAAGTTGGGTGTTGGCCGCAGTACAGGTACTAAACTCATCTCAGCAGGTGGTAATGTAAAGAAACCCGGCGTTTATGAGATAGATCTTGGCCTGCCTGTTGAAGAATTTTTATATTCTGATGAATATTGCGGTGGGATTGCTAATGGCAAACGCTTAAAGGCTGTTGTAGCCGGCGGTTCATCCGTGCCGATTTTACCGGCAAACCTGTTCCTGAAAACGATCAATAACGAACCGCGACTGATGAGCTATGAATCATTGGCTGATGGCGGTTTTGTGAGTGGGACGATGATGGGTTCAGGTGGTTTTATTGCTTTTGATGAAGACCAGTGCATTGTACGTAATACCTGGAACTTCACCCGTTTTTATCATCACGAAAGCTGCGGGCAATGTTCGCCTTGCCGTGAAGGTACCGGCTGGATGGAAAAAGTATTGCACCGCCTTGAATATGGTCATGGTAAAATGAGCGATATGGACCTATTGGTTGATGTATCGAAAAAGATAGAGGGCAACACGATTTGTCCGCTGGGTGACGCAGCAGCATGGCCTGTAGCCAGTGCAATACGCCATTTCAGGGATGAGTTTGAGTGGCACGTGACTAACGGTGCCGAAGCGGTAACAAGAAATTATGGGCTGGCACATTATGCCGATCCGTTGCCAAAAGCAGAAGAAAAGGTGGCGTAAGCCCAGTATAGAAAAAGAATTGTCATTCTGAGCGATAGCGAAGAATCTTCTGCGACATACATAAACTGTGAGCAAGGCGAAGAAGATGTTTCGCCGCTGTTCAACATGACAAAGTAGAAAAAGATATTTTTGACTTATTATAATGTCAGATAAACATAAAGTAACAATAGACGGAATACCGGTTGAAGTAGATCCCGGAACAAGCATCCTGAACGCCGCGAGGCAGATCGGCGGTGATATTGTTCCGCCTGCTATGTGCTATTATTCCAAACTACAGGGAAGCGGAGGCAAATGCCGTACCTGTTTGGTAAAAGTGAGCAAAGGTTCTGAAAAAGATCCTCGCCCTATGCCTAAGCTGGTAGCATCATGCCGTACTACGGTAATGGATGGGATGGAGGTGCAGAATATTACTTCACCAGAGGTATTAGAAGCACGTAAAGGAATAGTGGAGATGCTGCTGATCAATCACCCGCTGGATTGCCCTATTTGTGACCAGGCCGGTGAGTGCGATCTGCAAAATCTGGCCTTTGATCATGGCGCAGCCAAAACCCGTTATGAGTTTGACCGCCGTAAATTTGAGAAGATAGATATTGGCGATAAGATTCAACTGCACATGACACGTTGTATCCTTTGCTATCGCTGCGTTTTCACTGCCGATCAGATCACCGATCATCGCATTCATGGTATTTTAAACCGGGGTGACCATTCTGAAATATCCACTTATATCAAAGCTGCGGTTGACAATGATTTCTCAGGAAACGTGATCGATGTTTGTCCTGTAGGCGCATTAACCGATAAAACTTTCCGCTTTAAAAACCGTGTTTGGTTTACCAAGCCTGTTGAAGCACATCGCGAATGCGATCATCCGGGTTGCAATGGTAAGGTTACGCTTTGGTATAAAGGTGAAGACGTATTGCGCGTAACCGCCCGCAAGGATGTTTATGGCGAGGTAGAAGAATTTATCTGCAATACCTGCCGCTTTGATAAAAAGAAAACCAGCGATTGGGTGATTGAAGGGCCGCGTAAAATAGCCAACTGGTCGGTACAAAGTGCCAATCATTATGACACTATGCACCCGCTGCCGGTGGTAAAAACAAACCCGCTATTGCAGGAAGCTAATAAACAACAATTTGAACGGGAGACACGCTTATAATGGGAACGGCTGATTTATTATTCAAAATTGCGCTGATCGTGATCATATTCCTGATCAGTTTGGTGGTTGCTATGTACTCCACTTATGCCGAGCGTAAGATCGCGGCATTTTTCCAGGACAGGGTAGGACCTAACCGCGCAGGCCCGTTTGGTATTTTACAGCCATTGGCTGATGGTGCCAAGATGTTCCTGAAAGAGGAAATCATTCCAACCAACTCAAGCGGATTCTTATTCATTGTTGGCCCATCATTAGCCATCATGACTGCCTGTATAGGTTCTGCGGTTATTCCATGGGGGCAACAGATCGTTGTTGGTTCGCATGTGATCGATTTGCAGGTAACCGACATTAATGTAGGGGTGCTGTATATATTCGGTGTAGTATCATTAGGTGTATATGGTGTGATGATCGGTGGCTGGGCTTCAAATAATAAATACTCCTTATTGGGCGCTATCCGTGCAGCTTCACAAAATATCAGTTATGAAATTGCAATGGGGCTTTCCATCATCGCTTTATTGATGACTACCGGCACTTTAAGTTTAAAAGAAATAGCAGAGCAGCAACATGGCTGGCACTGGAATATCATCTATCAACCTATAGGCTTTATACTTTTTATCGTTTGCGCATTTGCCGAAACTAACCGTACCCCATTCGATTTGCCTGAATGCGAAACCGAGCTGGTGGGCGGTTATCATACGGAATATTCATCTATGAAACTGGGCTTCTACCTGTTTGCAGAGTACATCAACATGTTTGTATCATCGGCAGTAATGGCAACTTTATACTGGGGTGGTTATAACTATCCGGGTATGGATTGGGTATTGGCACATACAGGCCCTGTTGCTGCGCCACTGATAGGTACAGTGATATTATTTGCAAAGATATTTTTGTTCATCTTCTTTTTCATGTGGGTACGCTGGACCATCCCGCGTTTCCGTTATGACCAGTTGATGGACCTTGGCTGGAAAACATTGATACCGCTGGCCATCGCCAACATCATCGTAACAGGACTTTGGATGACATTTATAAAATAATTTGAAGGACGAGATCAAATGGAATCATTAAGTAATAAACGTAAGGTAATTGAATCTAAGCCGCTCAATTTTTGGGAGCGTGCTTACCTGCCTGCAATTTTGCATGGCCTGGCAATTACCATGAAACACTTTTTGTTTAAAAAAGATGTTACCGTACGTTACCCAGAACAGAAACGCGAGTTTGCTGAGAACTACAGGGGGATGCACTCATTGAAACGGGATGAGGATGGACGTGAGCGTTGCACAGCCTGTGGTCTTTGCGCCTTATCATGCCCTGCTGAGGCGATCACTATGATATCAGCCGAACGGAAGGCAGGTGAAGAAAACTTATACCGTGAGGAAAAGTATGCAGCAGTTTATGAGATCAATATGCTGCGCTGCATTTTCTGCGGCCTTTGTGAAGAGGCTTGCCCAAAAGAAGCGATCTATTTAGATGGAGATATTGTACCGGCTGATTACCTGCGTAAGGATTTTATTTACGGTAAAGACAAATTAGTAGAGGCGCCCTTAAATCAATAAAAGAAGTTTATAACTTTGCCTCACTTTAAAGGCAGGGTTATATTGTAAATAATAAAAATGAGTATATTTTACTTTATCGCATTTTTGTCCATACTGTTCGCAGTACTGGTAATATCTGCAAAAAATCCTGTGCATAGTATACTTTATCTTATACTCACGTTTTTCACCTTTACCATTCAGTACGTTTTGCTTAATGCCCAGTTTTTGGCTATCGTAAACTTTATTGTTTACATGGGGGCCATCCTGGTATTGTTTTTATACACGCTGATGCTCATTAACCTGAACAAGCAATCAGAGCCAATGAAATCAAACCTGGTGAAAATAGCTGCTGTATTAGGCGGGGGATGTTTACTGGTAGTGGTGGTTGCATCATTAAAAGCCGTAGGAGTTTCACAGCCTGTATTGCTGAAAGATCCCGGTTTGGGTTTAGTGAAGAACCTGGGAAAAGTATTGTTTAACGAATTTTTATTGCCGTTTGAAATATCATCACTGCTGCTGTTATCAGCAATGGTTGGTGCGGTATTACTGGCTACAAAAGACCCAAAAACTACGTGATGGAAAGTTTATTAAATACTGCAAAATCAGTACCGCTGAATCATTACATCCTGTTAAGCGCTATCATATTTGCAATAGGCGTGATGGGAGTTTTGATCCGCCGCAATGCGATCGTAATTTTTATGTCGATAGAACTGATGCTGAACTCGGTAAACCTATTGTTAACCGCTTTTTCTGTTTATCGCGGAGATGCAAGCGGACAGGTTTTCGTATTTTTTATAATGGCATTGGCTGCCGCAGAAGTAGCTGTAGGTTTAGCCATTATTGTAATGATCTACCGGAATACCAACTCGGTGGACATCAATGTGCTGAACAGGTTGAAATGGTAGGTTAATTTCGAATTTCGGATTTTCGATGTCGGATTTAAAGATTTGAAAATATAACGTAAAACGTCATACGTATAACGTACAACTTATAACATGGATAAATATATCTGGCTTATTCCTTTATTACCTTTAGCTGGTTTCCTGATCAACGGACTTGGCCGTAATACTTTCTCAAAGGGTATCATAGGCTTTATCGGCAGCTTTATGGTGCTTGTTTCTTTCGGATTAAGTGTTGCTGCTTTTTTACAGGTAAAATCATCGGGAAGTTTTGAAGCGACCGTGTTCGATTGGTTTGCTGTGGGATCATTTAAGGTACAGTTTGCTTTCCTGGTTGACCAGCTAAGCTCATTAATGCTGCTTATTATTACGGGAGTAGGTTTCCTGATACATTTATATTCTGTAGGCTACATGCACCATGATGCAGGTTTCGGTAAGTTTTTCGCTTATCTCAACCTGTTTGTGTTCTTTATGCTGCTGCTGGTTTTAGGCTCCAACTACCTGGTGATGTTTATTGGTTGGGAAGGCGTAGGGCTATGCTCTTATCTGCTGATTGGCTTTTGGTTCACTAACCCTGATTACGCTGATGCCGCTAAGAAAGCTTTCATCATGAACCGTATTGGCGACCTTGGTTTTATCATCGGGTTGTTCATCATCATAGCTGTTTTTGGGAGTGTCACCTTCTCGGATATTTTTCCGAAAGCCGCTACCATGCATTCCAGCCAGACGGCTTTTACAGTGATCACTATCCTGCTGTTTGTAGGTGCAGTTGGTAAGTCGGCACAGATACCATTATTTACCTGGTTACCGGATGCGATGGCTGGCCCGACACCTGTATCGGCATTGATACACGCTGCTACCATGGTTACCGCCGGTGTTTATATGGTAGCACGGTCGAACATCTTATTTACCATGTCGCCCATTACGATGGAAATTATTGCCATTATCGGACTGGCAACAGCGGTATTTGCTGCGCTGATAGCGCTTTCACAAACTGATATTAAAAAGGTGCTGGCTTATTCGACAGTATCTCAATTAGGTTATATGTTTTTGGGTCTTGGTGTGGGTGCTTACACCGGTGCATTTTTCCATGTATTGACCCACGCATTTTTTAAAGCACTTTTATTCCTGGGGGCAGGTTCAGTTATCCACGCCGTAAGCAATGAACAGGATATGCGTAAAATGGGCGGATTGAAAGGAAAACTCCCTATAACATTTGCCACCATGCTTATTGGTACGATAGCGATATCAGGTATACCGCCATTTGCGGGTTTCTTCTCTAAAGACGAAATCCTTGCCGCAGCATTTGCGCATAGCACAACTATGTATGTGATCGGGGTAATTACTGCTATGTTCACCTCATTCTATATGTTCCGTATGCTTTATCTTACCTTTTATGGTAAGTTCCGCGGTACTGCAGAGCAGGAACATCATTTGCACGAGTCGCCTTCAACCATGACCATCCCGTTGATGGTATTGGCTGCACTTTCCATACTAGGCGGGTTAATCGGCATACCAAAAGTATTGGGTGGAAACCACTGGCTGGAACATTTCCTGGCGCCGGTATTTGAAAAATCGGCTGCATTACTTCCTCATACAGAAACATCCTCATCAGTTGAAATCACATTAATGATTGTCTCTGTTGCGGGTGCATTGATCGCTTTAGCTTATGCTTATGTACGGTATGTTAAGAAATCACATGTTCCGGCAGAAGATAATGAGGAACGCCCTGGGCTGGTTAGCTTGTCTTATCACAAATTTTATGTTGATGAGATATACGACTGGCTGATCCGCAAACCGCTGGATGGATTATCAATTTTCTTTTATAAAGTGGTTGACCTGTTAGCTATTGACGGCCTGGTAAATGGATTGGGTAAAATTTCAGTCAGGTCGAGCAAAGGATTACGCCTTTTACAAAGCGGAAATGTTGGATTCTACATCTTTATGATGGTGGCGGGCATTATCGCCATATTGATATTTAGTTTAGTTAAGATATAACAATAAGCGTTTACGATTTAGAAATGACAGTTAGTATTTTACTCTTTTTGCCGATTGTTGCAGCACTTGTTGTTTTATTATTTAAAAATGAGGTGGCTAAATATGCCGCTTTCACATTTGCATTGGCTGAGCTCGTTGTCGCCGGTGTATTTTTAAGCAACTTTACACCAGATGCTACCACTCAGTTTAGCGTTACCGCGCCCTGGATAGTTAAGGCAGGCATCTATTTTACTGCCGGTATTGATGGTATAAGTATGATCATGGTAATATTGACCACGCTGCTGGTCCCATTGATCATTTTAAGTACTTTTAAGCATCAGCATAAAA
Source organism: Bacteroidota bacterium (assembly GCA_048498695.1). Taxonomy (GTDB): domain Bacteria; phylum Bacteroidota; class Bacteroidia; order Sphingobacteriales; family Sphingobacteriaceae; genus Mucilaginibacter. The sequence goes on along the minus strand of JBEHXM010000048.1, from coordinate 778 downwards.
ATGCATCTGCGTTTTATGCTTTGATCCTGTTTATGCAGGCAGGTATGTTGGTGGTATTTACCGCACTGGATGGTTTCCTGTTTTATGTGGGATGGGAAGCGGCCCTGATACCGATTTACTTTATCTGTGCGATGTGGGGTGGCGAGAACAGAATACGTGTCAACATCAAATTCTTTATTTACACATTTGCCGGTTCCTTATTTATGCTGGTAGGGATGATCTACCTGTATATGCAGAACCCTTCCAGAACTTACGACCTGCACGAATTTTATAATTTAACACTCACTGCTCATCAACAAAGCTGGTTGTTCTGGGGATTTTTCCTGGCATTTGCTATTAAGATGCCGATATTTCCTTTCCACACCTGGCAGCCGGATACTTATACCGAAGCACCTACGGCAGGCACGATGATGTTATCGGGCATTATGCTCAAGATGGGAATATACGGCGTTATCCGCTGGCTGATACCTATTGCCCCGCTTGGGGTGAAACAATGGGGATTGATGGCTTTGATATTGTCAGTTACCGGTATAGTATATGCATCTGTAATTGCTTTTAAACAGAAAGATGGTAAGCGACTTGTGGCTTATTCATCCATTGCACACGTTGGGTTGATAGCCGCCGCTTTATTTACTTTTATGCGGCCGGATGGAACTTATATCTGGACATCGCAAGGGCTGCAGGGCGCTATGATACAAATGCTGAGCCATGGTATCAATGTGGTAGGTATGTTCTTTACCGCCAGGCAGCCGTGCACTCCGCAAGCGGCGAAGGTGCG
>JBEHXM010000047.1:0-32381 GCA_048498695.1 Bacteroidota bacterium | reverse complement strand
AAAGGGAGGAAAGGAGCGTACGAACCACCGGTTTTGATCGATCTGCAATTATATGGAAGTGGAGGACGGTTGTTGAGTATAGATACAGATGAAGCTACATTGCTCCAAATGGAAACTGACCTGCTCGCCCAGGGTACCACAGGCTTTTTCCCAACCATTTCAACCAATACGGATGAGGTGATAGAAGAAACGATCCGTGTGGGACGCTCTTACCGCGAAAAAGCTAAAGGAAATTTTTTAGGCATACATTTGGAAGGACCTTTTTTAAATCCGATTAGGAGAGGGGCGCATAATGCTGACTTTATAAAAAAGGCAACGCTTCCGCTGGTAAAAAAATGGCTGGATATGGCTGATGGCGTAGTTACAATGATGACCATCGCTCCCGAGCTGCAGGATCAGGAAGTGATCGACTTCCTGCATAATAACGGAGTAATCTTATCCTCAGGGCATAGTAATGCTACTTATGCCGAGGGAAAGCGCTTTTTAAATAAGCCTATTCCCGCGGTAACACATATTTATAACGCGATGCCTCAAATGCACCACCGTGATCCGGGGTATCTCCCTGCTATTTTTGAAGAAAGGCCTTATACCAGTATCGTGCCGGACGGTATCCATGTGGATTTTGTGATGGCAAGATTAGCCAAGCGCGAATTGGGTGATAAATTGTTTTTTATTACAGACTCTGTTACAGCTACGGACCACGGTCCTTATCAGCATAAATTTACCGGCGACCGGTATATATTGCCCGATGGTACATTGTCCGGCTCATGCCTCACGATGCTGAAATGTGTTGAAAACGGTGTAAAACATTTTGGTGTTAGTCTGCCGGAATCTGTTAACATGGCCACCTTGTATCCGGCTCAATTAGCAAAATTGAATAAAGGTAAGATAGAAGCCGGTTATGATGCTGACCTGACATTCTTCGACGAAAACTACACTTTGAAGTCAACTTATCTGGCTGGTAAACAGGTGAATTAACTACACACTATTTTAACACTGGATTTAAATTAATACTTTTGAGAAACTACCCCCGAATGAAATACAAAAGAATACTACTTAAGTTGAGCGGCGAATCGCTGATGGGCGAGAAGCAATATGGCATCGATAATAACCAGGTTTTACAGTATGCACATGATATCAAAGGCGTTTATGACGCGGGTATTGAGATCGCTGTGGTTGTAGGTGGCGGTAATATTTTCAGGGGGTTAAGTGCCGAGAAATCAGGGATGGAACGTGCACAGGCTGATTATATGGGTATGCTGGCAACTGTGATCAACTGCATGGCTTTGCAAAATGCACTGGAAAGTATTGGAGTGGAAACCCGTTTGCAATCGGCCATAAAAATGGAGCAGATATGCGAGCCTTATATCCGTCGCCGGGCAATGCATCACTTGGAGATTGGTAAAATAGTGATCTTCGGTGCAGGTACTGGCAACCCTTATTTTACAACCGACACAGCAGCATCCTTGCGTGCTATCGAGATAAAAGCCGATGTGGTTTTAAAAGGCACTCGTGTTGATGGCATTTATACTGCCGATCCCGAGAAAGAGCCTTCTGCCACACGCTACGATGAGATCAGCTTCCAGGAAGTATATGATAAAGGCCTGAATGTAATGGACATGACTGCTATCACGCTTTGCCAGGAAAATAACCTGCCTATTATTGTATTTGATATGAATAAGCCTGGCAATTTCATGAAAATTGCACAGGGTGAAAGTATAGGGACACTGGTAAAATAAGAAGAATCAAGAGTAAAGAGCGGGAGCCAGGATTTTTTAAGATTATTTTTTAGTCTTGACTCTTGTTTCTTGGCTCTTGATTCTAATTTATTATTTTTGACAGCAAATTATTGAACGATGAGCGAACTCATTAAAAAACAAGTAACTGATGCCCGTGCTTTGATGGAAAAAGCAATTGATCACTGCGAAGGTGAATTGCAAAAGATCCGTGCAGGTAAGGCAAGCCCCAGCATGCTGGATGATATTATGGTTGATTATTACGGCAGCCCAACTCCCCTTAATCAGGTAGGTAGTGTAAATACCCCCGATGCCCGTACCATCACCGTACAACCGTGGGAAAAGACGCTGTTAGGTGCTATTGAAAAGGCCATTATGGAAGCTAACCTGGGTGTTAATCCGCAAAATGATGGGGTGATTATCCGTATCAATGTACCGCCATTGACTGAAGAGCGTCGCCGTGACCTGGTTAAGAAAGTAAAAGCAGAAGCTGAAACAGGTAAGGTAGCTATCCGTAACATTCGCAAGGATGCTAATGAGAAGATCAGGAAGCTAAAATCTGAAGGCGTTTCAGAAGATGAAATGAAGACCGGCGAAGGCGAGATACAAAAGCTAACCGACTCTTTTATTGTCAAAGTTGATCAGCTATCTGATGCCAAGGAAAAAGATATTATGACAGTGTAAAAACCAAGATATTGTCAAATTAAAGGGAATGAGCTACTTAAGCCATTCCCTTTTTTTATTTTTACTTTAATCATGAAAGTACTCTTATCCTATTTAAAAGAATATCGCGGTATAGTTGTTTTTGCCTTATTCCTGGCAGCGATGAACATAGGTTTTTCGCTAATGGACCCATATATCTCCGGACGTATCCTGGATAAAGTTATCGGACAAAGCAATAAAATGGAATATGGCAAGTATCTCGCCAGTGCATTAACACTGGTTGGTTTGGCCATCGGTGTTGCCATGGTATCACGCATAGCAAAGAATTTCCAGGACTATTATACTAATATCATCACCCAAAAAATTGGCGCCAAAATGTATGCTGATGGCCTGAAGCATTCCCTTGAATTACCTTACCAGGTTTTTGAAGATCAGCGGAGCGGCGAAACATTGGGCATATTACAAAAAGTACGCCTGGATTGCCAGGCGTTTATTACAGCCTTTATCAGCATTTTATTTGTGAGCATCACCGGTATGAGCTTTGTAATAATTTACTCATTAACAGTGAGCTACAAGGTTACCCTGGTGTACCTGGCAGCCATACCTATCATCACGTTTGTAAGCACCTCCTTAAGCCGGAGAATAAAAAAAGTACAAAGAAGTATCCTGTCTGAAACCACGGCACTGGCTGGTTCTACAACGGAGTCATTAAGAAATATTGAGCTGGTAAAAAGCCTTGGCTTAGTTAAACAGGAGATAAGCCATTTAAATAACACCACCTATAAAATACTTGGGCTTGAACTAAGAAAAGTAAAATATGTGCGCAGCATGAGCTTTGTGCAGGGTACAACGGTTAATTTTGTGCGAAGTGTGATGGTGGTGGTATTGCTGTTATTGATACATGATAATACCATAAGCCCCGGCCAATACCTGAGCCTGTTGTTTTATTCTTTCTTTTTATTCAACCCATTGCAGGAGTTAGGAAATGTCATCGTAGCCTGGCGCGAGGCGGAAGTTTCTCTCGCCAATTTTGAGCGGATAACAAGCACCCCTATCGATGCAAAGCCAGAGGATCCATTCAAAATTGAAAATTTGGAGAAGCTGACATTCAATAATGTAAGTTTTAAACATCTTACAGCCAATCGCAACGCATTGAACAACATCAGCTTTGAAACCCGCGCAGGTGAAACCATAGCCTTTGTCGGGCCTTCTGGTTCTGGCAAAACTACCTTGGTAAAACTGTTAGTTGGTTTATATCAGCCGATAGAAGGTGATATTTTGTATAACGATGTGCCAAGTAAAGAGATTGATCTTGACCAGTTGCGGGAGAAAGTGGGATTTGTAACACAGGATACACAATTATTCTCTGGAAGCATACGCGAGAATCTGTTATTTGTACGCCCCGATGCTACGGATGAGGAATGTTTGCAGGCCTTACAGCGTGCAGCCTGCCAAACGTTGATGGCCCGTGCTTCCAATGGCTTGGATACAGTAATAGGCGAGGGCGGTGTAAAGGTTTCGGGTGGCGAGAAGCAGCGTTTATCAATTGCCCGCGCATTGTTGCGCAGACCCGATCTGTTGGTTTTTGATGAGGCCACCTCATCGCTCGACTCGATCACCGAAGAAGAGATCACAGAAACAATACGGGATGTTTCGGTATTAAAAGATCACATAACTATCTTGATAGCACACCGTTTATCAACTATAATGCATGCAGATACCATATATGTTCTCGAAAAAGGAAATATCATTGAATCGGGCAAACACGTAGAACTCCTGCTTCAAAAGGGCCTATACTATGCCATGTGGAGGCAGCAGATCGGTGAGAAGGTTACCGAGGAGGGCAGTTATTAATAATTCAGATGTCACTCACTTGTTTTAAAACGCGTGAAATCCTTTAAGCTGTACTGGTCACCGGTTCGGTCTCAACAGTATGAATATCCTCTATCCCTAATGGTAAAAGACTTTTAGTTTTAAAATAGGTTATAGTAACGATCAGCAGGGTCATGGTACCGCCAAAAAGAACAGCGGGTATGGTGCCTAATAACTTTGCTGCCATACCCGATTCAAAATCTCCGATCTCATTGGATGATCCGATGAACATAAAGTTTACGGCAGATACACGGCCGCGCATGTGATCAGGCACCAGCAATTGCATTAATGTACCGCGTATGATCACACTTACACTATCAAATGCACCCTGACCAAAAAGGAATATCAGTGTCAGCATAAAAGACTTTGATAAGCCGAAACCAATAATGCAAAGACCAAAGCCCGTTACTGCTATCAGCAGGTTTCTCCAGGGTTTACCCATTGGCGAAAAGCGCACCATGGCAACCATAGTTAGGGCTGCACCTAAAGAGGATGACATACGCATAATGCCCAACCCCTCTGAGCCCACATGCAAAATGTCCAGCGCGAAAACCGGTAATAAAGCCACTACACCTCCAAAGAAAACCGAAAAAAGATCCAGGCTCATCGCACCCAGCATCATTTTAGTTTTAAAAACAAAACTAATTCCTTCCCTAAGGCTTTTCCATATATTTTCCTTGGGTATAAATGTAGCCGGGTACTTCCTTAACCGGTATATCAAAACCAGGGTGATGAGCAGGAAGATTAATATCACTACAAAATTCCCTGTAATACCGCCTGCAAATGCATAAATAAAACCACCTGCAAATGGGCCGAGGATAGATGCCACCTGCCAGCTGGTACTGCTCCAGGTACTTGCATTAGGATACAGTTCGCGGGGTATGCTATTGGAATAAACAGTAAATACAGCAGGACCAAAAAAGGCTCTTGCAATACCATTACAGAATATCATAGCATATAATGTCGGTACGATCCAGGTTTGATGAACGTAACCGCTCATACTTTTGAGCGTAACCCCGGACATCACCAGCGAGGAGAAAAAGACGCCGGTAAAAATGAGCAGCAGTAATTTGCGCTTTTCATACTTATCGGCTATATATCCACCGTATAATGCAATACCTACAGCAGGTATAGCTTCACTCAGTCCTATTAATGCAATGGCTACTTTGCTGTGCGTCAGCTCATAGATGTAGAAACCAAGCACTGTGGTTTGCATCTGGTAAGCAAAGGTGAAAAAGAAGCGCATTCCCAGATAGGAGCGGAAATCCTTGTATCGCAATGCTGCGAAAGAATCTTTTTTCAAAGGCTGACTATTTCCTTCGTCGGGCACTAGTGGGGTTAAAATTTAATGGTCGCAATTTACAATTTGTATGTAAATGTGTGAGTATAATATTTGCTGTTGCTAAAAAATTACTGTCAAATGAAACGGGTTTATAATAAAGACTGGTCGACCATGTAAATTAATGATCAGGTTAAGAAATTTTATCCCAGCTTAAGCCTGCATTTTTTGCCTGGAAAGCCAACTGCAGGATTTGATTTTCCGGGTGCACAAGTTCAGGGTCCTTCGCAAATATATCTTCCACGCATTTACGTGCCTGTAATAGTAATTGCTGGTCAGTCGCCAGATCAGCTACTTTCAAGTCCAATACGCCGCTTTGCTGTGTCCCTTCAATATTACCCGGCCCCCGCAGCTGCAAATCGATCTCGGATATTTCGAAACCGTTATTGGTTTTAACCATGGTATCAAGCCTTATCTTACCATCATAGCTTAATTTATGACTGCTCATTAATATGCAGTAAGATTGCTCGGCTCCACGTCCCACACGTCCCCGTAACTGGTGTAATTGTGAAAGTCCGAACCGCTCCGCATTTTCAATGATCATCACCGAAGCATTAGGAATATTTACGCCCACCTCGATCACTGTCGTGGCTACCATGATCTGTGTTTCGTGCTTTACAAAACGCTGCATTTCAAATTCCTTATCCTTTGCCGGTATCTTACCGTGTACCACGCTGATACGATAATCAGGGAGTGGAAATTCGCGTGCCATTATTTCGGTGCCATCCTGCAGATTTTTGAGATCGAGTTTTTCGCTTTCCTGTATTAGGGGATAGACTACATAGATCTGACGGCCCTTCGCTATTTCCTGCTTCATAAAGCCAAACATCCGCAAGCGCTGGTTCTCGTAAAAATGGAGGGTCTGTATCGGCTTACGCCCTGCCGGTAGTTCATCAATAACAGAAATATCCAGGTCTCCATAAAGTGTCATAGCCAGCGTACGCGGGATAGGTGTAGCTGTCATCACCAAAATATGTGGTGGTATCGCATTTTTGCGCCAAAGCTTGGCACGTTGCTCTACACCAAAACGATGCTGTTCATCAATCACTACAAAACCCAGGTTCTGGAACTGCACCTTATCTTCGATCAGGGCATGGGTACCGATCAATATTTTTAGCTGTCCGCTTTCAAGTTTTTCATGTAGAACGTTCCGTTCTTTCTTTTTGGTCGAGCCAGTGAGCAATGCCACCTCGATGAAATCATCACCCACCAGGTTTTTAATTGTCTGGTAATGCTGGTTGGCCAATATTTCTGTAGGAGCCATGATGCAGGTTTGGAAGCCATTATCAATAGCGATCAGCATGCTCATCAAGGCAACTACCGTTTTTCCGCTGCCTACATCACCCTGCAATAAACGGTTCATCTGAACACCACGCTGGGTATCCAGGCGTATTTCTTTTAATACTTTTTTTTGGGAATTGGTGAGCTCAAATGGCAATTTATGGTGATAAAATTCATTGAAATAATTGCCGACGCTTTCAAAAATATGACCTTTGAATTTTTTTATCCGCAGTAGTTTGTTTTTAAGGAGTTTAAGCTGGATAAAAAACAGTTCCTCAAATTTTAAACGGTATATGGCTTCATTTAACTTTGCCGCATCTTCCGGGAAATGCATATTGCGGTAAGCATCTGCACGTTCCATCAGCTTAAATTGCTGAATAAGGTATAAAGGTAAATTTTCATGGATATCCTTTCCATGCTGTTCAAGCAACGGGGCAGTCAACTTTTGAATGCCCTTACTGTCTAAACCAAATTGCTTTAATTTCTCTGTTGAACTATAAGCTGGTTGTAGTGTTAAATTACCCTTTTGCTTTAAAGCAGACGGTGAGTACAACTCCATTTCCGGATGAGCCATCTGGGCCTTGCCATTGAATGAGCCAGGTTTGCCAAACAACACATAAACCTTTTCATTGACCAGGTATTTCTCAACCCATCTGATGCCCTGGAACCAAACCAGCTCCATCGTTCCGGTATCGTCCTGTACTTGTGCTACCAGGCGTTTGGTATGCTTTTCTCCTAATATCTCTTTATGTTTTAAACGGGCGAGTACCTGCACATAAGGCAGGTCAGGCTGTATGTCCCTGATCTTATAAAAGCGGGTACGGTCAATATGTTTATAGGGAAAGTGTCTTAAAAGATCTTCAAACGTGAATATTTTCAGTTCTTTTTTAAGAACATCGGCCCGGCTAACACCAACGCCTTTTAAATATTCAATAGGTGTTTGAAATATCTGTTTATTCAATGGATACTAATCAAGACTTTATAGCAATAACTGAGATCTCAACATTCACATTTTTTGGCAAAGCCGCTACCTGTATCGTTTCCCTTGCCGGGAATTGATCCGTAAAATAAGTGCCATACACTTCATTAACCTGCGCAAAGCTTTGCATATCCGTCAGGAAGATGCTGGTTTTAACGATATGATTAAAGCCCAGACCTGCTTCTGATAATATAGCCTTAATGTTTTCCATTACCTGTTTGGTTTCTGCTTTTACATTTTCAGAAATCAATTCCCCGGTCGAGGGATCAATAGGAATTTGCCCGGAAACAAATACAAAACCCCCGGCAGTTATAGCCTGGCTGTATGGCCCGATAGGAGCAGGTGCATTAGTGGTATTGATTACTTTTTTCATTATGTTTTGTTGTAATGGTTGTAAGTGTTTAAGAGGTTGTAATAGAAGAAACGTTTATAAAGTTCTTTTAACAACCCTTACAACTTCTTTAACCTTAATTCATTTCTTCAGTATAAACCAATCGATCAATTTCCAGATAATGCCTGCGAGGAACACAATGATCGCAATGGTATTGATCACATGCATTACCTTAAGATTAAAACTGGTTGGCCTGTTAGGATCTTTCTTCCGGAAAAAATACATGAACAAATTTAATAAAAAAAAGAAGGCTCTCCGAAACCGGAGAGCCTTCTGTATCATTAATTATTTAATGAATATTATTGTTTGAATTCAACACGGCGGTTTAATACACGTCCGTCTTCAGTTGAGTTATCAGCAATTGGGTGAGTTTCACCGAAGCCTTTAACTTTTACACGTTTTGAATCAACACCTGAGTTAACTAAGTAAGTTTTTACTGAGTTAGCACGGTCTTTTGATAAACGCATGTTGTGAGCAGCAGTACCTTCAGATGAAGCGTAGCCATCTAATTCGATCCTCTTGCCAGCAGCAGAACGTAAGTCAGCTGATGTAGCGTCTAATACTGGGTAAGAAGAAGTTCTTAATACTGAGCTGTCAAACTCGAACTGGATGTTAGAGTATGGTTTTACATCACCTGGTTTTGGTTTCATTACGAATAATGAAGTGTCAATTTTAGGGAATACAATTGGGCAACCAGAACCGTCAACAACAGTACCAGCAGGAGTGTTTGGACATTTGTCGAATTGATCAGCAACACCGTCACCGTCAGAATCTTTCTTCAGGTCGTTAACTGCATTTTCAACATTTCCTACACGGCCTTTTAAAGCTTCAACTTCCTGACGAAGAGCTGCATCATACAGTTCATCATACATCATAGCAACTGGGTTTACCCAATCCAGGTTTGGTTTTGAGCTTGGACCGAAGGTGTACTCTAAACCTGCATATCCGTAAGAATATTTGTTAGAAGCAGGATAATCAGCATGTACACCAGTGAAGTTAAATCCATCTACGAAGTTTTCAGTGTAACCCAGGTTCAGAGCAAATGCATCTGATAATTTGAATTTAACACCTGCACCAACTGGAACGATGAATTCTTTAACATGTGAAGCTGTGTGATCTTCGCCAGCGTGATCTTTGTAATCAGTGATTAAGCCGGTTTGATCATTGTTTGAATAAGTCTGAGGAGCATAGAATGCTACACCAGCACCACCATGTAAGTAAAAATTAACTGCATTTGTACGGTGTAAGAAGCTTAGTGAGCCTACGTTTACAACACCGCTTAAAGTAGCTGAATAGAATGGAGTTTTAAAGCTTCCAACGTTTTCGCCACCCTGTGTGTCAGTAACGTATGCGGCGCTTCCGAATTTGCTTTCTTCTTTACCTTTAACGGTACCACCACGCACGTCTAATTGCAGACCGAATGCATGAGATAGTTGCTCTCTTAAGCTTAAGCCATAACCTAAGCTAGGTTGATTCTTGTTAAACACATTAACACCGCCGGTTGCTACTGAAGGTGCAGTTAAACCAACGTTAAGACCGATGCTGAATGTGTTGTACTGTGATGCACCACCAAATACCTTGGCAGTGGTGGCCGCAGATGACATTTTTGCTGAGTCTGATGACATGGCCATGGGTTTCGCCTTCGTGGTATCTTGGGCGTTTACCATTCCAACTGCCAGCAAAGACGCGAATGTAAGGGCGGCTGTTTTCTTTAATGTAGAATAGTTCATAGTTTTAAGATTAAACAATTTAATTGTGATTTTTTTTCAAAATTAGTAATTATGTTTGAATTCATTACCAAACATTGTTCCAAATTTTATAATAGATAATACAAATAAATAAAAAAAAATGTTTGCGGAAAAATAAATAAAGTCGATCCGAATGAAATATCTACCTATAAAGAACAATTTATTTACAAATAATAGAAAAAATTTCGTTTCACGAATAAAATCAAATGCTATAGCTATTTTTCATTCGAATGATGAGTTTCCGAAAAATGGCGATCAAACTTTCGCTTTTAAGCAAAATGCTGACTTTTTTTACCTGACAGGTATCGATCAGGAGCAAAGTGTACTGATTTTATATCCGGATTGTCCTAATCCGCTATACAAAGAAGTACTCTTTTTAAGACAAACTAATGAACACATCGCAGTCTGGGAAGGGCATAAGTACACTAAAGACGAGGCAAGGAAGGCATCGGGTATTGAAAATGTGCAGTGGCTGGATGAATATGATACCATATTACATACTATTATTAACTATACAACTTATATATATATTAATACTAATGAGAATGACCGGTACAGTCATTCGGTTCCTTATCGCGATGTAAGAATGTTTGAGCAGCTGCGCCAGAAGTATCCGTTGCATCAGTATGAACGTTCGGCTGTGATCTTACGCGATCTGCGGGCTGTAAAATCTGAAATTGAAGTTGAATTGACCCAAAAAGCCTGTGCAATTACAAAGGATGCTTTTATACGTGTACTGAAATTTGTTAAGCCGGGTGTTGCCGAATACGAAATTGAAGCTGAAATAACGCATGAATTTTTGAGGCAGCGTGCTACCGGTCATGCTTATAATCCGATCATTGCATCTGGAGCTAATGCCAATGTGTTACATTATATAGATAACAACCAGGTTTGCAGGGATGGTGACGCAATACTTTTTGACTTTGGCGCCGAGTATGCCAACTATAATGCAGATATGAGCCGGTCGATACCCATAAATGGCCGTTTTACTAAACGCCAGCGTGATGTTTATGATGCGGTATTACGGGTAATGCGCGCCGCCACCGCCTTAATACAGGCAGGAATCTTAATGTCAGACTATCACGAAGAGGTTGGAAAAATAATGACATCTGAGTTGATCGGGCTAAAATTACTGGATAAGCATGACGTAGAAAAACAAGATGCCAGGATGCCTTTGTATAAAAAGTACTTCATGCATGGCACATCACATCACCTGGGTTTGGATGTTCATGATTTCGCAAACAGGTACAAACCTTTTGAGGTCGGTAATATTTTAACCTGTGAACCCGGCATTTATATACAGCAGGAAGGCCTGGGCATAAGACTGGAGAATAATATACTGATCACCAAAGATGGTAATATCGACCTGATGGCAGATATACCTGTTGAGGCAGCACATATTGAAGAGATTATGAATAGTTAAAATTTCGGATTTTCGATTTATTAGAAATCGAAAATCCGAAATTAAAGATAGTCTTCAACAAAGGTATACAGGTTAAACTGCGGTTCATTCATGGCTTTGGTTATGGCTTGCCGTAGTTTTGTCTTATTAATATCAGCCATGCGTTTTTGCCGTATGATTTCATAAGCCTTAGTTGCCAGTAAGTATTCTCTTCGACTGTTTATTTGATTATCGTTTGATAATATAAAATCTGTTATTTCACCAATGCCGTCATTTTGCGAAGCAATTGTTTTGAAAATTGGCGTATGCGCTTCCTTTTGCTGAACCATTTTTTTAAGGTTATTGGCAAACAGGTCTGCGCCTTCACGATCAGCTTTGTTTACAATAAAGGCATCCGCAATTTCCATCAGGCCCGACTTGATGCTTTGTATCTCATCACCGGCCTCGGGTACCAGGACTACAAAAGTAATATCTGCAAGTCCGGCAATTTCAATTTCCGATTGCCCCACACCTACCGTTTCTACCAAAACGTAATCGAAACCTGCTGCGCGCAAAATATCCGTCATTTCGATAGTTTTTGCAGATAGCCCACCCAATGAACCCCGTGTGGCCAGCGAACGGATAAACACATCAGGATGATTAAAATGAGTTGACATCCTGATCCTGTCGCCCAGCAACGAACCGAAATTAAAAGGCGAAGTAGGGTCAATGGCAAGAACGGCTATTTTATTGCCTTTATTTACCAGGCTGCTTATGATACTGTTGACCAATGTGCTTTTACCTGATCCGGGCGGCCCGGTTATACCTATAACAGGTGTGTTTTTATGGAAACTTAAACCTTTTAAAAGTTGTTCTGCCCCTTTCAGATCATTCTCTGCAATGGTTAATGCCCTCGCTAATGAGCGGAAGTTAATATGGTCAGATGAGTTATCGGGCTCGGCCTGCATTGAATGATATTTACACAAATAAAAGAAATTACCTGATTTTAAAATAAAGATAGGTTGCAATTACCTATTTATTGGCTTGCCTTTGATAATAAGCTTTATTTTTGTGACTTTAATTACAAGCCATCTGCTTAAATGCATCATATTAAATGTTCATTAATTATTTCAACCTATAACTGGCCGCAGGCATTAGGCCTTTGTTTGAATAGTGTTGCTATACAAAAGCATTTGCCGGATGAAGTGATCATTGCAGACGATGGCTCGGACGATAGAACAAAGTTATTGATCGATCAATTTAAAAAATATTTCCCGGTACCGTTATTACATATTTGGCACCAGGATAAAGGTTTCAGAAAAACTATCATTTTAAATAAGGCAATACATCAAAGCAATTGCGAATATATTATAGAGGTTGATGGGGATGTTATTTTGGAAAAACATTTCATTAGAGATCATTTAAGCTCAGCTGAACCTGCAACATTTATACGCGGCACCCGGGCAATGCTAACTGAGGAGAAAACGGAAGAATTACTTGGATCAAGACAGATCCGGCTTTCGCCATTTTCAAATGGGGTAAAGCACCGGAATAATGCTTTAAGGGTTTTTATGTTGCGTGCATTGGGAGCCAGGAAACAATGGTCATCAAATAGCGTGCGAGGAAGTAATCTCTCATTCTGGAAGGCTGATTTCATAAAAATAAACGGGTACAATAATGATATGGCCGGTTGGGGACATGAGGATGAGGAACTGGCTGCACGGTTCATTAATGCGGGTATCATCAAAAAAATTGTAAAGCTTTGTGCGGTGCAATATCATTTATACCACCTGGTTACCAGCAAAAAGGATGAACCCTGGCAGCGTGAATTGGTAGAACAAACAAAAAAAGAAAAAATGCAATTTTGCATTAACGGATATCAACAGGCAGGCGCTTAATGCAAAAGAAAAAGATCACCACTTCTTTAAATATATCAACTTATAACTGGCCTGAGGCATTGAACCTTTGCCTGCTTAGCGTCAAATCCTTGAAAGTGCTGCCAGATGAGGTGATCGTAGCGGATGATGGCTCGACAGATAGTACCCTGCAATTGGTTGAAAAATTTCAGGAAGATTTCCCTGTTCCCATTAAATATGTATGGCAGCCCGACGAAGGGTTTCAATTAGCCCGGATCAGGAATAAAGGAATCGCTGCATCTTCTGGTGAATACATAATACAGATAGACGGCGATCTGATACTGCACCCTATGTTTGTTGCCGATCATATATCGTTCAGTGAAAAAGGGTCGTTTGTAACAGGCAGCCGCGTTATGCTTGATGAGCAATATTCAAAAGAGTTAATACGGTCAGGAGAAACCTCTGTCAATCTCCTTAATAAGGATGTGCGCAATAAATCCAATGGTGTCAGGGTAAAAGTTTTAAGAAATTATTTAGCCGAGCGTTACCGGGTCAAGGATATGCTATTTATGCGCGGCTGCAACATGGCTTTCTGGCGTGATGACCTGGTAATGGTTAATGGCTATAACGAGGAATTTACCGGTTGGGGCAGGGAGGATAATGAAGTTGCCGTAAGACTGATCAATAGTGGCATAAAAAAGCGCATCATAAAGTTCGGCGGAGTGGTTTTTCATATCTATCACCCTGAAAAATCCCGGTCGGGTTTGAATAAAAATGACGATATGCTACAGGATGCGATCACTAACAAGAAAACATACTGCCCTTTGGGACTTAACCAATACCTGGATATATAGCAATGGAAGAGGCTGGTAAGGTAAAGGAAGGCGGTTTCCGTAAGGGGGATACAGCTGAAAATAATGCACAACCCTTAATAACGGTGATAACCGTTACTTATAATGCCGAAAAACATATCAGGAATTGTATTGATAGCGTAAAGGAGCAGTCGTTTAAAAACATTGAGCATATCGTAATTGATGGCTTGAGTACAGACCATACTATTGATGTACTGGAAGAGTGTAACAAGGAGCTTGCGTATTGGCGTACCGAAAAAGATAATGGCATATATGATGCCATGAACAAGGCTATAAAATATGCACGCGGCAAATGGTATCTTTTTTTAGGCGCTGATGATGAATTATTAGATGGTTTTTCTGAAATGGCGCCTTTTCTAACAGATACCAACTGTATTTATTACGGTGACTTTGTATTTGACACCATGCGCCGTGCCGGTGGTGAATTCGACGGATATCGGTTTTCAAAAGCAGGCCTTTGCCATCAGAATATTTTTTATCCGGCGATTGTTTTCGAGAAGTATAAATATGATGAAAAATATCCCATTAATGCCGATTATTTCCTGAACCTGCAATGCTGGGCCGATAAATCGATCCGGTTTGAATATCACCCATTTGTTATTGCAAAATTTTCTTCATCAGGAGTATCCAGTAATGCGATCGATGAACAATTTGAAAAAGACCGCAGAAGTATTATAAAAAAATATTTAGGCACCAGGGTTTACTATCGGTACCTGTTTAAAGAGTTCAGGAAGAAAATAACCGGTAAAAAATGATCAGTCTTGCATGGATATAGGTAAAAATAGGAATTTATACAGGCTGACCCGTTTGGTGATCTTCAAATTCCGGCTGCTGCTCAAATTTCTCGCTTTGTTCAGGAAACCCGGTAAAAAGGTACTGGTCATAAAAACAGACGCCATCGGTGATTATGTACTTTTCAGGAACTATATCGAAGTTGTAAAAAATGCTGAATGTTTTAAGGGCTACCAAATAGACCTGCTTGGGAACGAGGTCTGGAAAGAAATCGCATTAAAATATGATGCGCAATTTATTGCCGATTTCAGCTTTTGTAAGCCGATAGAATTATACGAAGCGCCATTAAAAATACTAAAGCTGGGCTGGCAGCTATTCAGAAAAAACTACGCTGTTGTTTTACAGCCTACATACACACGCAATTTAATTGTAGACGGACTGGCGGGGTTTACCTCCGCAAAAAAAGTGATAGGTTTTGAGAGTGATACTGTTGTATTGCAGCAAAAATTTAAAAGACGCACAGATAAGTTTTACACCCGCAGATTATCATTACCCGCATCGGTATATTTTGAATTTGAAAGAACAAGGTATTTTTTTGAAGAAGTACTGGGACAACCAGTTGAGTTGAAAGGCCCTTCACTGGATGTTAACCGAAATGAAAGAAATGGGGTTATCATATTCCCCGGGGCAGGCGTAAGCAAACGTGGCTGGGAGCCTTCAAACTTTGCGGCGCTTATACGGCTGATCATGCAAAATAGCACGCAGCCTGTTTTTGTAACTGGTGGGCCAGCGGAAAAAGCAATAGGGGATTATCTAACAGAAAACTTACCTCCCGGAAGCTTTACCAATTTAATAGGAAAAACTTCACTGCCCGAATTAATTGAGCTTACCGGTTCGGCAGCATTGATTATATCAAATGAGAGCAGCGCCATTCATATTGCTGCGGCTACAGGCACCCCATCGATTTGCATTTTAGGAGGAGGCCATTACGGACGTTTTGCCCCGTATCCGGATCATATGGCATTTAAACCGGTATGCGTTTATGAAAAAATGCCTTGCTACTTCTGCGATTGGTTTTGTAAATTCAAAACTGAAGAGAATGAACCCTTCCCATGTCTTGGAAACATCCCGTTGAGCGAAGTGTGGCGATCAACTAAAGAATTGCTGCCACAATAAAACCTGTTAAATGTATACCTTGACTAACGAAAACGCGTTGATGGCAGTAATTAATTAATTACTGTTAAGTTTGCATTTTTATATTTTTAATGAAAACATACTTTCGGTTACTTTCCTTTGCTAAACCCATTGAAAAGTTTGCTATTCCCTATATCATATGTACAGTATTCGCGGTCATATTCAATACGTTGAACCTGGCCTTGCTTGCCCCGCTGCTTAAAACCCTTTTTAATCCGGTTCCTGCAACACAGCTTATTCAGAAGCCGGCTCATTGGACAGATATGTTCGGCTATTTTAATTACTATGCTCACTTGGCCAATACCAATTATGGTACGCTTGGCGCATTGAAGTTTGTATGTCTTGTTATTGTTATCTCTGTTCTGTTAAGTAACCTGTTCAGATACTTTTCACAGCGCATTATGGAAAATTTGCGTATCCATACGCTGCTGAACTTCAGGAGAGAAGTGTTTAATAATGTGATGGATATGCACATGGGTTTTTTCAACAACGAGCGCAAGGGGGATATTATATCAAAAATAGCTTCCGATGTACAAGTAGTGCAATTTTCGGTAACGGGCACATTGCAGGTTATTTTTAAAGAACCACTACAACTTATTGCATACCTGGTGGCCTTGTTTGCCATTTCATATAAGCTCACTCTTTTTTCTATGCTTGTTATCCCGGTATCAGCCTTTATCATATCCAAAATCGTTAAAAGGTTAAAACAACAGGCAACGGAATCGCAGGCAACTTACGGCACCATGATCAGCTACCTTGACGAAGCATTATCCGGTATCAAGATCATTAAAGCTTTTAATGCAACTGGTTTTATCAAAACCAGGTTTGACAACCAGAACCGTAAATATTCAAGGATAATACGCTCGATGGCCAAACGCCAGCAATCCGCATCGCCGGTTTCAGAATTCCTGGGAGTAAGTATGGTGGCAGGCGTAGTATTATATGGTGGGGCGTTGGTCCTCAATCACCAGGGAGGCTCGATTACAGCCGAAACACTGATCGTTTATATCGCATTATTTTCACAGATCATGCGGCCCGCAAAGGCTATATCAGATTCATTCAGTAATATACATTCAGGTATAGCGGCCGGCGAACGTGTGCTTGCCTTAATAGACGAAAAACCGTTGATCAAAGATGCACCGGATGCTGTTACTGTTACGGAATTTAATGAGGGTATCCATTTTAAGAACGTCACATTCGCCTACAATGATAAAGTAGTATTGTCAAATATCAACCTGAATATAGCCAAGGGTAAAACTATTGCGCTGGTTGGGCCATCAGGGGGCGGTAAATCTACCTTGATGGATCTTATCCCCCGGTTTATTGAGCCGCAATCGGGCCAGGTAATGGTTGATGACAAGGATATTAAAGAGGTAACCATGCACTCCCTACGCTCGCTGATGGGTATCGTAAACCAGGAAACCATACTATTTAATGACAGCATATTTAATAATATAGCTTTTGGCAAGGGAGATGCTACGCAGGAACAGGTAGAGGCAGCAGCCAAAATAGCCAATGCGCATAACTTTATAATGGAGTCTGACAACGGCTACCAAACCAATATCGGCGACCGGGGTACAAAATTATCAGGTGGACAACGGCAGCGTATATGCATAGCCAGGGCCATATTGAATAACCCACCAATCATGCTGCTGGATGAAGCCACATCAGCTTTGGATACCGAATCTGAAAAATTGGTCCAGGATGCTTTAAATAACCTGATGAAAAATCGCACCTCACTTATTATAGCTCATAGGTTAAGCACTATACAAAATGCCGATATGATCGCGGTGCTTGAGAACGGACAAATAGTTGAACAGGGCAATCATCAGCAATTACTCAATAATAATGGGGTTTACAGGCGGTTGATCGATATGCAAACCTTTAATGCGGATTAAATAATAGCATCCTGTATTTCAATATCCTTATTACAATAAAGCGGCAGTTTTGTTATTAAATTATGCTGAATTCCGTTTTCATAAGCAATATAATGATTTGGATGTAAACATTTTATCTATCTAAATTGTTACCATTTGCAAACGCTTTTAACTTGATTTCGTCGTTACTTTTAGAAATCAATGAGGCTATGGGCAAAAGAGGACAAATCCTTTATGAAACGAGATCGGCTGTGTTATTCCTTGTATTTAACAGGCCCGATGTTGCCTGCAAGGTATTTGACCGAATAAAAGAGGCCAAACCCAACCGTTTATATATTGCAGCAGACGGGCCACGGGTCAATAAAGAAGGCGAGGCCCTATTATGCGAAAAAACCAGGGCGATAATCAAAAAAGTAGATTGGGATTGCGAAATAAAAACCCTTTTCAGGGAGAAAAATCTTGGCTGTAAAGAATCAGTATCATCAGCCATCACCTGGTTTTTTGACCAGGAGGAAGAAGGTATCATACTGGAAGACGATTGTTTGCCAACCAACAGCTTTTTTAGATTTTGCGATACGCTCCTGGAGAAATATCGACATGATACTCGTGTAAGGCATATCACTGGATGCAACCTACAACAAGGGAAAAAATGGGGTGACGCCACTTATTATTTTTCAAACATAAGCCACGTTTGGGGATGGGCAGGCTGGAAAAGGGTTTGGAGTGAATATGATAGAAGCCTGAACAGCTATAGCAACAACGAAGTAAGAAGACAATTGGGTAATATTTTTAGCGATCCTTTAATAGTTGATAGCTGGTACGATATTTTTACACAAGTAAAAGCAGGCAAGATCAATAGCTGGGCTTATCCTTTAGGCTTTCTGAATTTTTTTAATAACGGGCTTTGTATCATACCAAACTATAACCTGGTAAGCAATATTGGCTTTGGCGAAAATGCAACGCATACATCCAATGACGATAGTTTAAATGCAAATGTTGAATTGCAGGAAATAACAACCATAAAAGACCCCATACTTTTTTTGCCCGAAAAAAAAGCCGATGAATTTAGTTTAGGTTATGAGTTCCATGTAGAAGAAAGAAGACGAAAACAGCAATTACTTCGCCGAAGAATAAAGCGATGGTTTAAATCATTGTTCATCAAAAATGATCTGGTTGCCCAAACATCCTAAATTTTTGATATCAGTATAGACCCCGCCTGATTATCATCCTTTTGTAATTACCTTACATTTGTAAAAAATTGGTTACAATTTAATTGCCGGTTTGTACCAAAATTGGCAGCTTTGTAGTATGGAAATTGCCGGGAAGGAACCTTATCAAGTTAGATCTCCTTTATTATTCATCATATTTAACAGGCCGGATACTACTCAGAAGGTATTTGACCAGATCAAAAAGGTAAAACCGGTCCGCTTATATGTAGCAGCCGATGGCCCGAGAATAACGCGCACCGGCGATTACATACTGTGTAAACAAACACGGGACATCATTAATCACATTGACTGGGACTGTGAAGTAAAAACCCTTTTCAGGGAAAAGAACCTGGGATGTAAGGAAGCGGTATCATCGGCCATTAGTTGGTTTTTTGATAACGAGGAAGAGGGGATTATCCTGGAAGACGATTGCCTGCCCGGTGAAAGCTTTTTTAGATTCTGTGACCAGCTTTTAGAAAAATATCGTTTTGACAATCGCATAGCGCATATTTCTGGTTGCAATTTGCAACATGGCAAAAAATGGGGAAACGCGAGCTATTACTTTTCTAACATGACACATGTATGGGGGTGGGCAAGCTGGCGAAGGGTATGGAAAGGTTATAGCAAAGATCTGTCTAAATTCGGTGAAAAGGGGCTTGCAGAAAAACTGGAGAATGTATTTAATGATGACCTGATCATCCATACCTGGGTGCAGTTATTTATAGATGTAAAAGCTGGGAAAATAGATACATGGGATTACCAGTTAGGGTTAATGAATTTGTTTAACAATAGCCTTTCCATTATCCCGAACCATAACCTGATAAGCAATATTGGTTTCGGTGAACACTCTACACATACTGCCAATGCCGATAGCCCTTATGCCGGAATACCTTTAGAAGATATTAATGAAATTACTCACCCGGTATATATATTGCCAGAGAAACAGGCCGATTTGACTACCCTGCACCACGATTTTGATACGGAAAAAAGACGGCCAAAACATAATTTATTGCGGCGCAGGTTTAAAAGATGGCTAAAAAAAACCGTTCTGCCCGAAAAATACAAGGCAGCCTGACTAAATAAGAAAGCCACCGTTTAACGGTGGCTTTCTTTATATTAATTGAATTTTTATTGGAACTTAATACCGATACCGAACTGCCAAACCTGGTTACGGTAATTAGGAATTGGTGAATTTATATCATAGGTATTTGATGAAAGGTCAATCACATATCGTCCATGTATATCTACATTTTGATTCAGATCTACACTTAAACCAATAACTCCGGCTACATAACTCTTGTTGCTGCTATTGTCATAATAGCTTTCACGGTCAACGGTAAAACCATCGTTAAAGGTGCTGGTACTTGACACCGGGATATTAATTTGCGGTCCTACCAAAAAGTTAAACCCGCGTACCAGCCTGAAATTGGCTAACAGCGGAATATCAATATAGTTATTACGCTGTGTAAAGGTGCCATCTGTGGTATAGGCTTTATACCCTTTTTGTGAAAACAATACTTCAGGTTGGAATGAGAATGGATATACAATAGGAACTGTAGCAGTTAAGCCGGCATTAAAGCCTAAGATGCCATCTGTGCTGTAATTTGCGTCATAAGAGTCGACAGTATTTGCAATGCTCAGCCCTGCTTCAATACCTACCCTCGGACGATAAAAATCATCCGTTTGCTGACGCTGCGCAGGGCGGCGATGAACAACACGGCGCGGTCCGTAGTAATAAGTTTGGGCGCTTACAGAGCCTGCAACCAGCAGGCATATAGCTAAAATAAGAATGTGTTTCATTTCAATAATTTTTATAGTTTATGAGTTCTTGTTTCTTTAGAGCATAACTGAGCAAATTGGTTTAGTGGTTTAATGAAATTTTTTTAATTATGGTTTAACTTAGGTTAGGGGAAGTTATAAATGTTGAAGTTGTTGTAAATGTTTGAGTAGTCAAAGAGGTTAAATTTATAGTCTAAAACCAATTGATATAGAAAGTGGAACTTCTACAACTTTTAAACCTTTTTAACCATTACAACCACTCCAACTAACCCGCAATTATTTACATTTGAAACCATATGAAAGGATTTGAAAAAGCTTTAGTGTATACCTTATTGTTTTTTTTGATAACAGGGAGTATTAGTGCTTTTGCACAACAGAAAGCAGGGTATATAACTTCATTGAACAAGCAGAATCATTGGGTTGATTCTGTATATAAAAAGTTAAGCCGTAAGCAAAGGGTAGCCCAGTTGTTCTTTGTAAGGGCACATACCAACCGTGGACAAGCTTTTGAAGATTCGGTAGGCAATGTAATAAAGGATCAGCAGGTTGGCGGGTTGGTGTTTTTCCAGGGTGGTCCGGGCCGGCAGCTTAACCTGATCAATAAATACCAGAAGCTGGCCAAAGTACCGTTGCTGATTGCCATGGACGGAGAGTGGGGACTGGGCATGCGGTTGGATTCAACTATATCTTATCCATACCAGATGACTTTGGGGGCGATACAGGATAATTCATTGATCTATAAAATGGGACAATTTGTGGCCTATGATTTTAAAAGATTAGGTATGCAGATCAACCTGGCACCCGATATGGACGTGAATAATAACCCGGATAACCCGGTGATCAATTATCGTTCTTTTGGTGATAATAAATATAACGTAGCCGCAAAAGGTATAGCTTACATGAAAGGTATGCAGGACGCCGGGCTGCTTACCAGCGCCAAACATTTTCCCGGTCATGGTGATACCAATGTAGATTCACACCTCGATCTGCCTTTGCTGCCATTCACACGACAGCGATTAGATACATTGGAGGAATATCCATTTAGGCAGGCTATTAAGGCAGGAATAAGCGGAGTAATGATCGCTCACATGGATATACCGGCATTGGACACGGCAAAAAACGTTCCGTCAACTTTATCGCGGCCAATAGTTACGGGTGTTTTAAAAGACTCGCTTGGCTTTAAAGGTTTGGTCGTATCGGATGCTATGGAAATGAAAGGGGTTTTAAAATATTTTCCTGACGGAGAAGCAGACCTTCGCGCATTTTTAGCGGGCAACGATATTATCGAACTATCAGAGAATTCAGAAAGGGCCATAAAAATGATAAAAAAGGCTGTCAGGAAGAATGAGATATCCAAAAAGGAATTTGAAACGAGAGTAAAAAAAGTACTGGCTGCTAAATACTGGGCAGGTTTAAATCGTTATCATGACGCTTCGCCACAAAATCTTGCCCGGGATCTGAACCGCGAGAGTACAAAAGCATTGGTGCAGCAATTAACTGATGCTGCGGTTACCCTGGTAAAAGGTGATGAAACGACAGTACAGTTAAACCCCATAGCAAAAACTGCTATTATCAGCATCGGTGTTACCCAGCCCACGCTTTTTCAGCAGGAACTGTCTAAGTGGTATCTCAACAGCGATACCTTTACTGTCGGTAAGGGTACTCCTGCCGACGATCTGCTTGCTTTATTGGACAAACTAAGACAATATGACCAGGTATTTGTCAGCATCAATGATACCCGCACCCGGCCGGCAAGCAAACTGGATTATAGTAACGGTGTTAAATTTTTTATAGCCGAAGTTGCGGCGCATCCGAGCTCAGTAGTTTGTGTTTTTGCCAATCCATATACTATTGCCGGTTTACCGGGAATTGAAAAAAGCGGGGCATTGATAGCAGGTTATCAAATGAGCGATGAAATGCAACGTTCGGCAGTAAAGGTGATCACGCGTGTCATTAATCCAAAAGGAAAATTGCCGGTAAGAGTCAATGTGTTTTTCCCTTATGGAACCGGGGTGAGTTTAAAATAGAGTTTAGTATATTTGAGTAACCAAGCAATTGTTTATTATGAAAATAATTCCGGTTATCAGAAAAGCTGTATTAAAAGAGATTGATGAAGGATATGAAGATATGCTGTATTGGCTATCAAGACCTCCGCAAGAACGTATTGCTGCCGTGACGAAATTGCGCTCTCATACCTTGAAACCTGGTCAGCGTATGGATAAAACGGTTGTTATAAAAAGGAAATTGCATCCATGATAAAAGCAATAATCACCGGCGTTACCGGAATGGTTGGTGAGGGTGTATTGCAGGAATGTTTAAATCATCCGAAGGTGGAAACTGTTTTGGTGATCAACAGGAAGCCTTGCGGTGTAACGCACCCTAAATTAAAGGAAATCATTCATAAAGATTTTTTTGACCTTTCTGCCATTGAAAATAAACTTGCAGGATATAATGCCTGCTATTTTTGCCTGGGTGTTTCCTCCGTTGGGATGAAAGAGCCTGAATATTATAACCTGACCTATAATTTAACGCTCCATGTAGCCCAAACGCTTAGTAAGTTGAACCGGGATATGACCTTTTGTTATGTATCCGGTGCCGGTACTGACAGCACCGAAAAGGGAAAATCTATGTGGGCGCGTGTTAAAGGCAAAACCGAGAATGATCTGATGAAACTGCCCTTTAAACAGGTTTTTGCATTCAGGCCCGGTTTGATGAAGGCAGCGAAAGGAGCTAAAAATGTACCTGCGATATATAAATCTCTTAGTTGGCTGTACCCGGTTCTTCACTGGCTTTTCCCATCCAAATCATGCGACCTGGCAGAAGTTGGACAGGCAATGATCAATGTAACGCTTTTTGGTTATGGCAGAAAAATTCTGGAGGTGCGTGATATAGTGACGACGGCTAAGAGGTAATAGATTTAAAGATTGTTATTTTTTCAAATTAATGGTAAATTTGAATATGAACATGCAGAATGAAAAAATAGCTTTGGCTAAACGTTTGCTCGACACAGACGACGAGATTGTGTTGCTTCAAATAAAGGAAGTTTTTGAAAGCCATGAAAAGGATTTTTGGAATGACTTGCCAGAACATGTGAAAGCAGGTATCGAACGAGGGAAAAAACAGGCTGCGGAAGGGAAATCAACCCCTCATGATGAGGTAGTGAAAAAATATGCTAAATATTTATGAGTTTTCTTAAATGAAACTGGTGATTACAATTTTATTATAAATTAGAGATGGCACTCTGTCGTTGTCAAAAACATCCTCCACGTGATAATGAGAAATATGCTCATCATGTGCAACCTGTTGGTTATCCAAATACTTCCTCTATCTGTGGAAGGACTGGATGCGCCGATGCTGGTGTAATATGGCTTACTCAAATTGAATATAACGAATTTTTAAATGGGAAAACAATATTCGAATATGCCTCTAATGTGTCAAAAGTTAGAATAGGCTGATAAATTAAATGATCGTTGTGGCCTTTGATCTATAATAAAATTCTTCAGTTTTTTGTTTTAATGAGTTATGTGTTACTAGATTTATTGTCGAATAATGCTTTTTCATTTTATTTAAAATAAACTCATTAATCCTCTCGTCTAATCCGATTATTAAATCAATCTGAAATTTATCAATAGGATTTCCTATGTTCTCTGTTAAATAACTTTTCCATTTTAAATTGTTAAAATCATCTTCATAATTTGACGATTGATTCAAGGCATTTTGAAAATAGGATGTAAAGTTTTTATGTTGCTTCGGGAGATATTGAAAGAAAATATTGTGTCTTTTTATTTCAGAAATGGAAGTCTTTAGAAACTCTGGGAAAGGAGATGTTAATATAAAATCTGGAATATGATAATGGGATGTTGAAGAAATAACAAATCTTTTATCATATATAAGTTTTTCATAAGTATCTCTTAATAAGAAATGTTTGAATTTATTATAGAAAGCGTGCAATACTCTTCTCTCAAAAGCTCTACCGTTAAACTTTAAACGCTTTATAATTTTTTCATATTGATCTAATGATTGTTCTATCTCTATCAAATTCTGATTAGATAGCCATGGATAATCTAAATGTTTTGGAGATTTAATAAATTCTTGTGAAAGAACTTTGGTGCGGCTCAAATAGTATAAACTATTATTTGTAAATTTATTGTAATCCCATCCTAAATTCAACTTGCTATTTTCTCTAACATTATCTACTTTAATATTTAAAGTATCCAGATCAGTTAAAATATCTTCTCGAAATTCTTTAACCACTTTTTGACCATAATATTTGATCTTACCATCATATCCATTCTTTTTTAATGATAGGACCACATTGTATTTATTATTGAAACCAGTTTCAAATGTATTTTCTTTTACATCGTTTTCTTTTAATAGCATTATAGGGATTGAAGAAATTCTAAAATTTCCTTTAGAATATGATCCCACCTCAATTGATCTAATCCAATCACATAAATTTTTATGAAACCTATTATAAGTTATATCGTCATCAACTATGATTAAATCAATATGCTTGCCTTCATTCATCAGATTATTTAAAATGAAATACTCTGCTTTTTCAATATTAAGCAATGGGATTATATTTTCCCGACAAGTAAATTTGGACTTCGTAATTATATTTGCTACAGCGTCCTGATAGACGTCATTCCCGACAACTAATATTCTCATATCTTTTAATATTAATAGAATAAATATACGGGTTTTTAAGGAAGATTTTTTTGATTATTGTGTGCTAGAAGGCTTTAAACGTTATTCATTTGATTACTTTAACTTCATTATATTTACCATTTACAATGCAATCCACCCCCAATAAATACAACGATAAATTCCAGGAAGCGCTTGCCAAACTAAACCCCGAGCAAATGGCTGCCGTGGAGCAGATGGATGGGCCGGTTTTGGTGATCGCCGGTCCGGGTACAGGTAAAACGCAAATACTGGCAGCACGCATCGGGAAAATATTAACAGAAACCGACGCCAGCGCACACGAGATATTGTGCCTCACTTATACCGATGCAGGTGCTGTGGCAATGCGGAAACGTTTATTCGAATTTATCGGGCCGGATGCTTACCGGGTGAATATTTATACTTTTCATGCTTTTTGTAACGAGATCATACAGGAAAACCTGGAGTACTTCGGCAAATTGAATCTGGAGCCTTTGTCTGACCTGGAATCAGCAATGCTGTTCAGGGAATTGATAGACGATTTTCCGAACGATCACCTGCTCAAGCGTTTCACCGGGGAAGTTTATTATGATGTTCCGCGCTTAAGGGAGCTTTTTTCGACCATGAAAAAAGAAGACTGGAATAAAGAACTGATCAATGCTGCCATCAATGAATACCTGACTGATATACACTTGCGCGAAGGCTTTTTTTATAAACGTGCTAATGCGACGAAAGGGATAAAAATCGGTGATCCGCATCACGATAAAATTGAAAAGGCGCGTGATGCTATGGCCAAGCTACTGGCTGCAGTGAGCGAATACGAGAACTTTGATAAAAAGATGAAGGAGCGCAGCCGCTACGATTATGACGACATGATCATGTGGGTATTGAGGGCTTTCCGCGAAAATGAAGAAATGCTGCGCAGGTATCAGGAACGTTATCAATATATTTTGGTAGATGAGTTCCAGGATACTAGCGGTTCACAAAATGAGCTGCTCAAATTTTTGCTGAATTATTGGGATACGCCTAACGTATTTGTGGTTGGCGATGACGACCAATCGATCTTCAAGTTCCAGGGCGCGAATATGAAGAACATCCTTGACTTTGCTGCTGATTACTCCAACGCACTTAAAATAGTAGTGCTGAAGCATAATTATCGCTCCAATCAGCATATCCTGAATATATCCAAGGCACTTATAGGGAATAACAATGAACGCTTAACCCAGCAGTTAAGGCTGGATAAAAATTTGGAGGCGGCTCATCCACGCTTTAATGAAATAGCTATCGAGCCTACCATACGTGAGTATGAAAACCCAGACCAGGAGCTGGTGGACGTGGCCGGACAGATCAGGCATTTGGTTGATACCGGAACGAGTCCGGGCGAAATAGCGGTGATCTATCGCAACCACAACCAGGTAGAAGAACTGGTAGCTTATATGGATGCACAAAAGATCGCCGTCAACATTAAACGCAAGATAGATATACTGGCCCTACCTTTCGGCGAAAAGATCATCAATATCCTGCGTTACCTGGCTATGGAAATGGATTCGCCTTACAGCGGTGATGAGTTACTGTTCGAAATCATGCACTATGATTTCTTTGGTATCCCGCCCATTGAGATAGCTAAAGCCAGTATCGCCGTAAATAAAGAGAATTTTAAAACAGCTGGTAATAACGAGCCGAAAACATCCTTACGCCGTTATATCAGCGAATTGCGTTCACCTGCTCAGCCCGGTTTATTTGATGCCCTGCAAAACCAGGAGATGAAATATCTTATTACGCACGTTGATGATCTGTTGAAAGCTTCTGTAAGTGTTACCCTGCAGCAGCTTTTTCAATCCATCATCAGCAAAATGGGGATACTGCGCTATGTGATGCTGCAACCTGATAAAGGCTGGTATATGCAGGTGCTGACCAACTTCTTCGACTTTTTGAAGAATGAGAGCCGCAAAAATCCGGACATCAGCCTTGCCGACATGATCACGACCATCGACCTGATGAAGAAAAATAATATCAGGATGCCATTGAACCAGGTGATCTATTCAGATAATGGTATCAATTTTTTAACGGCACATGGTTCAAAGGGATTAGAATTTGAGCATGTATTTTTAATTGGCTGTGATAAAAAGACCTGGGACAGTAAGGGCCGCAATTATGGTTTCAGCTATCCTGATACATTAACCCAGGCTTCGGCAGATGATAGTGCACAGATGGAAGAGTCAAGGCGTTTGTTTTACGTAGCACTTACCCGTGCCAAACAATGCCTCACGATATCCTATGCCGCTAAAGATAAAAATGGAAAAGACCAGGAATCATCACAATTTGTAGGCGAAATATTGGCCAACACACATTTAAAGGTAGAATATCCGCAAGTAAGTGCAGATGCCATGACGGATTTTTATCTGACCCAGCTAAGCGAAGATGATAAACCTAAAGTAGAGCTGATCGATAGTAATTTTATCAACCAGCTGCTGCAAAATTATACACTTTCAGTTACGCATCTGAGCAATTATCTGGATTGCCCGCTGCGGTTTTATTTTCAGTGTTTGATCCGGGTTCCTTCGGGTAAAAGTCCTTCTGCCACATTTGGTTCGGCTGTACATGATGCACTGCGTAAAGCCTTTAGGAACCTGAAGGATAATGAAGATGAGTTTATGCCGGTTGAAACTTTTATGCGCGATTTCAGCATGTATATGTACCGCAACCGCGACTCGTTTACAAAAGACGATTTTAAACGAAGACTGGCTTATGGAGAAAAAATATTGCCGCCGTTTTATGAATTAAATACCGCCACCTGGAATAAAATAGCGCTGGTAGAGTTGCCTGTAAAAAATATTGAGATAGAAGGTGTACCCATCAAAGGTAATCTGGACAAAGTAGAATTCAACGGCAAACAGGTAACGGTGGTTGACTATAAGACGGGTAATTTAAAATATGCGAAGGAAAAGTTTGCAAGGCCCGATGATAAAACACCTAATGGGGGCGATTACTGGCGGCAAGCCGTTTTTTATAAATTATTGGTTGAGCACGACCGCACCAAAGACTGGCAGGTGGTGGATACCGTTTTTGATTTTGTAGAACCGGTAAATGATGGCGAATATCATAAAGAACATATCTTGATTTCGCAGGAAGATATTGAAACGGTTACCGGGCAGATAAAAACGGTGTATCAGAAAATAATGGCACATGATTTTAATACCGGCTGCGGCAAAAAAGAATGTGAATGGTGCCATTTTGTGCGGAGCAATTTTACACAGCCGGGCAATATAATGGAATTGGCAGGAGAGGTGGAAACGGAGTAAAACAATATCTCTTTGTCATTCTGAGTGATAACGAAGAATCTTCTTCGACATGCATGATAAAGAGCCAGGCTAAGAAGATACTTCACCCATGTTCAGCATGACAAGATGATTTTAAATCTATACCCATGAAATATTATACGATATTCTTTCTTTTAATGATCACGGCGCCTGTAATGGCACAAACCACCATCAAACAGGATGCTGCCATCAAGCAGATGGTAGACGAGGTTTCATCAAAAAATATCGAGGCAACCATCCGTAAACTGGTAAGCTTTAAAACACGCCATACCCTGAGCGATACTACCAGCAAAACCACTGGCATTGGTGCTGCGCGTAATTGGATAAAAGCAGAATATGAGAAATATGCAACAGAATCGCATGGCCGGATGACTGTGCAGTTCGATACTTTTACGCAGCCAAAAAAAATACGTGTGGACAGGCCCGTCAAGCTGAAAAATGTATTGGCAATATTAAAAGGGACAGACCCTAAAGATACGCGGGTTTATATTGTATCGGGGCATTATGATTCACGCATGAGTGATATCATGGACCCCAACGGTGATGAGCCTGGTGCCAATGATGATGCTTCGGGTACTGCGGTATCGCTGGAGATCGCACGGGTGATGGCCAAACGGTCATTCCCGGCAACCATTATTTTTATGGCTGTTGCGGGCGAAGAGCAGGGCTTAGACGGCTCGGAACATGTGGCCAAAAGGGCTAAATCAGAAAAATGGAACATCGACGCTATGCTGAACAACGACATTGTGGGCAATACGCATGGTATGGAAACCGATCTGAAAGATAACCGCAGTGTACGTGTATTTAGCGAAGGAGTACCTACGGTAGCGGCCGGTAATGAGCGGGAGATAGCGAGCCTGATATCACTGGGCGGCGAGAACGACAGCCCATCACGTGAATTGGCCCGTTATACTAAGGAGACTGCCGAACGCTATGTAGACCAGTTAGATGTAAAGCTGATCTATCGGCGCGACCGCTATTTAAGAGGCGGCGATCATGTTTCATTCTTACAACAGGGGTTTACGGCAGTCCGCATTACCGAAATGAACGAAGATTTCACCCGGCAACATCAAACCATCCGTACAGAAAATGGTGTTAACTATGGTGATCTGCCGGATTATGTTGATTTCAATTATGTGCAAAAAGTAGCCCGAATGAATCTTTCCGTATTGGCTAACCTGGCATCAGCGCCTGCCGAGCCTCAGAATGTTGGTGTTATTACCAGTGGATTAACTAACCGTACACAATTGAAATGGGATGCACCCGCCAATGGCAAAAAGCCTGCGGGATATTATGTGCTGATGCGCGAAAGCATCAGTCCTTACTGGGAGAAGAAATTTTACGTTACAGACAATAAAGCTGACCTGGCTTACTCAAAGGATAATTATTTTTTTGCAGTTCAATCTGTTGATGCGGACGGGCATGAAAGCTTGCCGGTATATCCAAAGCCGGTGAAGTGAGTTTGAGCCCTACTTTTTGTCATTCTGAACGTAGTGAAGAATCTTCTGCAACAAGCATCAGGAACATGCAAGCGGAAGAAGATGCTTCGTTCCTCAGCATGACAGTTTAAGTATTATTTCACACTCTTTTTCAGCACAATAAAGTAACCCAGTGTAAATACAATAACTGCGACGACAAGGCTGACGAAGATATCTTTGGTAAACAGATCGACATTAAGTTGCGGCATACCGCCTGATCCCTCATTCATATTATTGTGATTCACAAGCGCTTTTATAGTAAGCATAGGGTGCGAGTACGGGAACAGGTAAGCATATTTCCAATCTACATTTGCAAAAATTACGCCGGCAATGGTCGCCGCAAAGCCGATGCCCATTGGCTTTAAGAAATCGCGGAAAAGAAGGCTTAATATAAACTGGATAGATAATATCCCGAGTGACGCTAATAAAAGCTTAAAATAAATTTGTGTTAATAGCTTTTCAATGTGGTATTCATTAAACTTTAGTTCGGGCTTAAGTACACTTAATAAATTTCCCAAACCCAATGTAAAAAGCAGGAACAAAGCCAGGCATAAGAACACCAGGAAAAAAGCATAGAAATATTTGGCCGAATAGATAGATATTTTGGCAATAGGTAAACTGAATAATGATTTCCAGGTGTCTGCTTTATGTTCAATACTATTGACCGAATAGGAAATGAATACGATAAGCATGGGTAAAAGCAATGATCCCATTACTGCTAAAATTGCTCCGGCAAACTGCAGCCAAAGCATCATCCCCGGCATATTTGCCAGGTGGTCGCTCTTGTTAAAAAAACCAACGAACAATAATGAGCAGATGAGCAAGGGTAATAGAACAGCGCTCCAAAAACCCATGGTTTTACGTGTTTTATAAAACTCAGAACGGAACGATAGTATAAATCCTTTCATTTGCTCAGGCTTTTTGGGTAATGTCTAAAAATAATTTCTCCAGGTCCTTATGTATCTTGTGGATACTGTAAACCATGTACCCATTTTTATTAAGCAGAGTGTTGATCTCGCCCATTTGTGTTTTTGAAGTATAAGGGACAGACAGGTGATCATCGCTTAATTCTGTTACAACAAAACCCTGCTTTTTCAGAAAATTGGCTGCATCAACACTGTTGTTAAGTTCAACCTGCACCTGTGGCTGACTGATAGCTTCCAAATCTTTGATACTTCCCTGGAAAAGCATTTCCCCGCGGTCAATTATCCCGACATGGGTAGCCATACGTTCTACTTCTCCCAGTAAATGGCTTGATATAAATACAGTTTTATTATGCTTGGTTACTAACCTTATCAGCAATTCGCGGACTTCGATGATCCCGTTAGGGTCAAGCCCGTTAGTGGGTTCATCCAGGATCAATAATTTGGGATCTGGCAACAAAGCCAGGGCAATGCCCAGCCGCTGCTTCATCCCTAATGAATATTTGCCGGCTTTTTTATGTGCGGCATCGGTCAAATGAACCAAGGCAAGCATTTCGTCAACCCGCTGTTCTGATACCTGTAGAAGCAGGGCCCGGTTCATCAGGTTTTCTTTGCCCGAAAGATGAAGATAGATGGCTGGCTGCTCAATGAGCGAGCCTATTTGCGAAAGAATTTCAATACGGTTGCTCTTCAGCTCCTTATTAAAAACATGAATGCTGCCCTGATCTGTTTTTAACAGATTGAGCAGCAATTTTATAGTGGTGGTTTTACCGGCACCGTTCGGGCCAAGGAAACCGTAAATACTGCCTTCAGGCACCTGGAGGGATAACGACTTAACAACCTGCTGATTGCCAAAGTTAAAACTCAGCCCTTCGGTACTGATTACCATAGTTTTTCTTTGGCAACAGAGCAAACAGTTTTTACTAAAGTTACGCCTTTATAAAAAAGCGATGTAGCATGTACAGTAGCAGTGCCTAAAGCAAATTCCTTTTTTTGTTGAGATTGATAACTTATCCCCATTATTAAAGCAAATACCACAGGTAACAGCAGTAAAATAAATGGATTCGAATTTGAGATCAGCCTTTTCATT
>JBEHXM010000046.1:0-33101 GCA_048498695.1 Bacteroidota bacterium | reverse complement strand
GCCGGGCGTACGGACTGGAACTGTTCCTGAAAAAGAAATATGGCCGCTTTAACGGCTGGGTAGGCTATACCCTGTCGCGTACGGAGCGCAGGTTCCCGGCTATTAACAATGGCAATTACTATCCTGCCACGCAGGACCGTACACATGATATATCCATAGTAGGAATCTATCAACTAAATAAACGCTGGACTTTCTCAAGTGCTTTTGTATATGGTACAGGCAATGCTGTTACCTACCCTACCGGCAAATACAATGTGGGCGGATTGACCACCTTCTCCTATTCGGAACGAAATGGTTACCGTATGCCATCATCCAACAGGCTGGATATCGGCGCTACGCTTGAGGGTAAAGAACATAAAAGATTCCATTCCAGCTGGACATTTGGCATTTATAACGTGTATGCCCACCGCGATCCTTATACCATCACCTTTCGCGACAGCAAAACACACCCCGGCGCAACCGAAGCAGTGGAGACCAGCATTTTTGCAACTGCCATACCGTCTGTTACCTGGAACTTTAAATTTTGATACATCATGATGATCAAACTAAAATATTACAGCTGCTTATTACTCATCCTGCTCACTGCTGCTTCCTGCCGCAAGGTCATCGACCTTAAGCTGGACAATAATTCGGGGCAGTTGGTGATAGAGGCCAATATTACCGACATACCCGGCAGGCAGTTTGTGAGGATCAGCCGAAACGTACCTTTTACAGATCCCAACACTTACCCGCCGGTTACGGGGGCTACCGTGATACTGGATAATAACCACGGCAACCATTACCCGTTAAAAGAGGATGCCGGTGGATTGTATTACCTCGATAACGCTTATGGCACTTATGGCCGTACCTATACCCTTAATGTTTTGGTTGATGGTAAAACCTACCTGGCCAGCTCCACCATGCCGCAGTTGGTAACGCTGGATTCCATTGCATCAAAAAGCAGTTATATTGGCAATGCCGATAAAAGGCTGATCACCGTGTTTTTTAAAGATCCGGGAGAAGTGGTAAACCAATACCGCTTTGTAATGTATGTGAACCATGTGCAGGTAAATTCCATTTTTGCTTTTAACGACGATTTTATAAACGGCAAATATGTCAACCTCGACCTGCAGGAGAACGATATTGATGTGTTACCCAAAGACACGGTGACCGTAGAGATGCAGAGTATTGATAAGCCCATTTACAACTATTGGTTTACCCAGGCGCAGCAGCAGGCCAACAATCCCGGCGGAGCGATAGCCCCGGCCAATCCGCCTACCAATATTACCCCCGCAACACTCGGCTATTTTAGTGCGCATACTACGCAGAGCATTACGCTGGTGGTAGAGTGATAGTTTATACCCTGAATTGTTGCTGAACCGATGAGAATTTCACACCGCCATTCCCGCTTTAACCAGTAGTAACAATATTATTACCCGGACTTAAGCTTTATTACCCGTAGTAAAAATTGCCGTTTGCCGGGCATCAGTGATTTTACCCGTAGTAAAAATTACCATTTGCCGGGCATTACGGCTTTTGCCGGTAGTAAAAATTGCTCTTTTTTTGACTAAATGGCTTACCTATAGCCACTTGTGCTTTTACAGGAAATTTTGGAGATAGAACGCAAATATTTTTTTGACAAATTTTAAGAGATCAAGGAACGTGATTGAACGGCTATCGTGTTTTTGGTCGTTCTTACTTAAAGATACGAAAATTTGAGGAAAATTGGAAGGGCTTTTTTTGAAAGTGACGAGTACGTCGTATCATCTAATCTTGTAGGCACAAGTGTTAGCATGAATGTATAAAGGGTTAGAATTGGGAGACTATAAGTAAGATTGAGATTAATTTGAGAAAAAAAAACAAATTATGATATATTTATGTATATTTTTAATCACCGTTAGCGTATAATTGTGAAATATTAACAATAAAGCAATGATAATAGACTTTAGTTTTGGGAATTTTAAATCTTTCAAAGAGATACAGACCCTAAATTTAACCGCAGCTAATATTAAATCAAGAGATAAAACACTAGATGAAAATAATATATTATCTAGAAACTCAATAGAGTTGTTAAAATCAAAAGCAATTTATGGCGCAAATGCAAGTGGGAAAAGCAATATCATCAGGGCATTGGTTGCATTTATTGCCATTGTTAACGGATCATTTAAAGACGAAGAGATTCTTAAAGCCCTAATTGAAAACTTCAGTTTGTCAAATGAAACAAAAGACAAGCCATCATTTTTTCAAATAAAATTCATCCTCTACAATAAAATTTTCAGATATGGCTTTGAAGCTGATGAAAACAAAATCCATTCTGAATGGCTATTTGAATCCAAAAGTTTGAAGACAGAAAAACAGCTTTTTGTAAGGCATAATAATAAAATAGAAATAAATAAAAAGCTATATAAAGAAGGCCAAAAATTAGTTGATATAACTGAAGGCAAAAGTAATGAATTATTAAATGACAAAGTACTTCTGTTAAGCGCAGTCAAAACAATAAATGGACCTATTTCGAAATCAATAGTAGATTACATTATTAAAATAATAGTAGTAAGTGGCTTAGGGATTCGACAAATGTTAAAGCAAGCAATAGAATCTATGAAAGATGAAGATATGCGTGTTAAAATTAAGCAAATGCTTCAAATTGCTGATGTAGGTATAAACGATATCGATTTATATGAAATAACTGAAAAGAATATACCCAAAAATGCTCCTGAAGAATTGATTAGCTTTTTAAAAGATGGGAAAAAACTAAATGAGGTATTTCTTGATCACATAGTTTACGATTCCAAAAATAAACGCATTGGTGAAATACCATTCATGCTCAGTAGAGATGAATCAGAAGGAACGAAAAAAATGTTCGAACTAAGCGTTTTTATTATTGATGCTATTGAACAAGGGCGACCGCTTTTCATCGATGAATTTGATGCAAGATTTCACCCTGATTTGACAAAAAAGCTTGTTCAATTCTTCAACTCAAAAACAAACGACTCAACCCAGTTTATTATTACAACGCATGATACTGGATTACTTTCATCAGATATTTTAAGAAGAGACCAAATTGCATTTGTAGAGAAAGACAAATATGGCCGAAGCAAATTATATTCTCTTGCAGATTTCAAAGGTATACGAAACGACGCATCTTTAGAAAAAGATTACAATAAAGGCAAGTTCGGTGCAGTACCTTATCTTGGTAATTTCGAATCTGTAATTAATTAGGTATGCCAAAAAAAACGCAAGCCATTAAGATAACAGATTTAAAAGCAGATAAACCATGGCTCAAAAAAATGGGTGTACAAAAATATGCGCTCGAAACTATTAACCCCAAGAAAACTTTTTTAATTGTTTGCGAGGGACAAACAGAAGAATTGTATTTCAAATCGTTTCCAGTTGCAAATGCTGATATTAAGCCGATTCATTTAGGTTGTTCAAAAACAACTTTAGTAGAGTGTACACTTTCAATGGATATAAATGAATATGATGAAGTTTGGTGCGTATTTGATTACGATGAAAAAAAGGATATTAATGGGCAAATAGAAGATTTTAATGGAGCCATTCAAAAAGCCTTAGATGCATCCACAGATGATTTGAAAATTCATTGCGCGTATTCTAATGACTCTTTTGAATTGTGGTTCGTTTTACACTATTTATATACTGATCAACAGCATCATAGAAAATTTTATTTTGAGAAACTAAGTAAATTATGGAATATAAATTACGAAGAGGATGGTAAAAAAAGAGCATTCGCTTTAAAAATTTATGATTTAATCCTTAATGACAAGAAGGCTGATCAGAAAAATGCAAGAGATAATGCTGAAAAGCTTTACGAATCAATGAAGCATCTAACATACCATAAACAAAATCCAACAACCACCGTATATCAGCTGGTAGATGAATTGAATAAATACCTAAAACAGTAAAGTAATATTCTTACTCTCCCAATGACAGTAGTTTGAATGCTGTGACGGTGTTATCTTTGTTTGTCTTGTTATCTGTCAGCAGTCAGACAGGGTAAAACCTATTTACTATGGTCTACTGGCATATAAATTCAATAATCAGCTAACACAATAATATGATCGCTCAATGGTGCAATGCGTTCCCTGCCGTTCAGGAAACCCAGACCTACCACAAAGGCAAAGCCGGCTATGATGCCGCCCATTTCGGTGATGAGCTCGCTTGCGGCGGTTACGGTGCCGCCGGTGGCCAGCAGGTCGTCATGTATCAGCACGTGCTGACCGG
The DNA here is from genome assembly GCA_048498695.1 of Bacteroidota bacterium. Taxonomy (GTDB): domain Bacteria; phylum Bacteroidota; class Bacteroidia; order Sphingobacteriales; family Sphingobacteriaceae; genus Mucilaginibacter. The sequence goes on along the minus strand of JBEHXM010000046.1, from coordinate 28,883 downwards.
GTTCAAAGGCGTCGGTATGCATTTCGATAGTGGCGGTGCCATATTCCAGGTCGTACACTTTTTGTTTGATGGCATAAGGCAGTTTACCCGCTTTGCGGATAGGGATAAAGGGCACACCCAGCTTGCAGGCCAGCGTAAGTCCGAATAAAAACCCACGACTCTCTACCCCTGCCACCACATCAATGCGGATACCTTTTAATTGTTCGGCAAAAGCATCAACCACCCGGTCGCATAAGGCAGGGTCTTTCAGTATTGGGGTGATATCTTTAAAAACAATACCGGGTTTCGGGAAGTCGGGTATATCGCGTATAGCGGATTTGATCTGCTGCTCTATCATTTAAATGCTAAGTATGGTTCAATTTTACGCAAAATTTCATCATCCAGTATCGCAATATTTTTCATATCGCCGATGGATGTATAATCGCCATGCTGCTCCCGGAACTGTATAATGGCGTTCATCTGCTTAAAATTGAGGTAAGGGAAATATTTCAGATCGTCAAAAGCTGCCTTATTAATAGCTATCTTTTTGATATGGGATGCATCAACCCTTACCTGTGCCTGCAAGCCGGCATATTTATCAGCATCAAGCCCGTAAACTTCCTTCAATTGTTCCTTATTGTAAAAGCCACCTAAACGGTTGCGGTAACTCACAATGCGCCGGGCAAATGAAGCGCCAATGCCGGGCAGACTGGTTAATTGGGTAGTATCGGCAGTGTTGAGTTCGATCACCACGCCTGCTGCTGCTTTTTTGTAAAATGTTGTATTGGCGGCCGGTTGGTCAGCCGCTTGTGATTTTTTGGCCTTATCCAGCGTGGCGATGGCGTTATTAAGGTCTTTGGGGTTAATTGTGCTATCTTTGCGGAACAGTTGGAGAGCGTAAGGGGCCGCAAAAATCAATACGATCAATACTAACAGTACTACCATTCCGTTCCATTCTTTTTTGGTAACGGAGAAATAGTTTTTGATCGTCGATTTCATTCAGGCTAAGGTAATTCCAACTGTAAATTAAATAAATTTTAAGATATTTATTAAATTAAATCCACCCTTTCTCTCCCTAATCTTAGGGAGAGATGTCGACCCAAGGAGGCAGAGGGGTAGGACCTTTAAATAGAGATGAAAATAATAACCACTGAAGAGTTTGCAAAGGCAACCAAACTGGATAAGCTGAAAATGCCCGGACTGGCAGCCTTGCTGATGGAAGTGATGAAGATAAACCAGGTGAACGATCTGTTTGCCCAGGCACAGCCAAAACAGGGCCCTGAATTTGTTGATGCCATATTAGCCGGGTGCGGTGTTGATATTGAGTTTGATGACCGCGAGCTGAAAAACATACCCAAAGAAGGCAGCTTTATTGCCATTGCCAATCACCCTTACGGTGGTATAGAGGGTATGGTGCTGTTAAAGATATTGTGCATGGCCAGAGCTGACTCCAAGATAATGGCCAACTTCCTGCTCAAAAAGATCCCCAACCTGAGCGATTACTTTGTAGCCGTAAACCCGTTTGAAAATATAGACCATTCATCCAGCATCAGCGGTTTAAAAAACACGCTGGAACTGCTGGCCAATGGTACGCCCATAGGTATATTCCCCGCCGGCGAGGTATCTACCTTTAAAGTAGATAAACAACAAATTACCGACCGTATGTGGCACCCGGTTGTGGGCAAGATCATCGCCAAGGCCAAAGTGCCGGTGGTACCTATTTACTTCCAGGGTAACAATGGCCTGCTGTTTAACCTGCTGAGCATGATCCACCCGGCACTGCGCACAGCCAAATTACCGTCGGAGCTATTTAACAAACAGGGGCATACGATAAAATTACGGATAGGGAAACCCATTAATGTTGAGGACATACCCGATACCGGCAACCCGGCTAAATTGCTCAGCTACCTGAGGGCACGCACTTATGCTTTGGGTACGGGGCTGGAAGAGGAGAAAAAGATATTTAACCCCCGCAACCTGTTCAAGATCAAAAAGGAGCCTGCAGATATCCAACCGGGCATCAATCCGGCTATATTGGAAAAGGAAGTAGAACCCCTGCGCGAAAATTATCGGGTGTGGGTAGAGAAAAATTACGAAGTGTTTATTGTACCGACCTCTACCATACCAAACGTGATAAGAGAGATAGGGCGGTTAAGGGAAGTTACCTTCAGGGAGATTGGCGAAGGCACCAATAAAAGTGTCGACCTGGATGAATACGATATTTACTACAATCACCTGTTTATCTGGGATACCGAAGCCAAGCTGATCGTGGGTGCTTACCGTATTGGTTTGGGCGACGAGATATTTTACAGCCTGGGTAAAAAGGGTTTTTACATCACCGAGCTTTTCAAGATAAAGGAGCAGTTTACTCCGGTATTGAAAAAGAGCCTGGAGCTTGGCCGTTCCTTCATCCGCAAGGAATACCAGCAAAAGCCTTTACCGTTATTCCTGCTATGGAAAGGCATATTGAAATACCTGATCGATAACCCGCGCTACCGTTACCTGATAGGACCGGTAAGCATCAGCAACACTTTCTCTAAATTCTCTAAATCGCTTATTGTAGATTATATCAACCGTAACCATTTCGACCACGAGCTGGCGCAATATGTAAGACCGCGCAAGAAGTTCAAGGTTGATTTTTCGAGTATCGATACGGATCTGCTGATGTCGGGCGAGGATAGTTTCAAAGGACTGGACAACCTGATATCGATTGTGGAGACTCAAAGCATGAAGGTACCGGTATTGCTCCGTCAGTATATCTCGCTCAACGCAAAGATCATCTGCTTTAATATCGACCCAAAGTTTGCCGACTGTCTTGACGGCTTCCTGGTACTCGACCTGCAAAAGGTACCGCAGGATATTTTAGAGAAGTTAGGGAAGAATTTGTAGTGAGTTGGTTGATTGAGTTGATTAAGTGAGTGGTTGATTAAGTTAATTACCATTTGATAAAAGAAACCTAAGCCATGAAATCGTTAATTATTTCATTACTCATTGTCGGTTATTCACTCAATACAATAACTCAGGCGACAATTCAGAAAGATAACAATTGCAGTTTTTTTAAAAATCTGAAATTTAAAGATGGGCGTGATACCATTGTTGTAAAAGCTATTCTTTACGACTATCTTCAAGCACCTCCAAAACTTTCAAATATAAAACCGTCGATTTATAAATATAAGTTTGATAGTTATATAGCCTTTCAGCCTGAAAATTGTTTAAAAAAATATTCCGAGCCTATACTTAACGCTGCTGATCCAGGTAAGCTTTTAAATGGAGACAATTTAGGATTAACTGTTTACTTAACTTGCGTGATATTTAATGAGCACTTTTTAAATTCAAACGGTGATCCGGATTGCCTTGTGATCAAAATTACTCCTGCTATTCATTCGCAAATAGAAATAGCTGACAAGTGCAACTTTTTGCCTCATCTTAATTTCAGGAATGGAACTGATACCGTGATCATCACGGCAAATTACCATGCTGTTTTCAAGTCTGGATCAGGGTTAATACTTAATAACTTGAATAAAGGGCACTTGCTTAAAGCAAAAGACTACGAATATGGTATCGGTTTTCAAATACCGGGATGCGATGAGAAAATAGCACCATACCATTTTAAAAGTTTTGAAGAAATAAGCAATATTAAAAAAAAGCCGGAGGGCACCTCAATTAAGATGACATGCATCGTGTTTGAAAAATATTACAGCTATGGCATACCTTTCTTTGTAATAGATAGTGTTGAAACTATCAAAAAATAAAAAGACGCCCCCGATATTGTTTGTAGGATTTCTTAGGAAGTAGCGCAGGATATTTTAGAGAAGTTGGGGGAAAATTTGGAGGGAGAATTAGTTGAATAAGTTGATTGAGTGAGTGGTTGATTAAGTTGGTATTTTAAGACAAATCAAACATGGTCAACTTATCCTAACTCAATCCAACCTAATCAACTTATTCCAACTCAATCAACTAAAAATTAAATATCCCCTTTCGAGCTACGGGAAGTATGCTTCAATATCTTGGCTTCCACGTAGAAAATGATCTCTTCTGCAATGTTTTTCGACTGATCGCCTACACGCTCCAGTTTACGGATAATGGAAAGCATGTACAATGCTTCGGTCATGTTAGCTGAATTGGCTTTTATCAGTTCGGCTACTGTTGCAGGCGCATTGTCATTGATTGCATCCAGTACATCGTCCCTTTTAAATATGCTGCGGGCAAGCGCGGTATCCTCATTTTCAAAAGCGGTGCGGGTATCCATCAATATATTGATCGACTCGTCGTACATGCGGGTGAGCGAGGTACTTTCCAGTGCACCGGCATCAAAGTTTACCGATGAATCCACCACATATTTAGCAACTCCTGCTGCAATATCACCTATACGCTCCAGGTTGGTATTGATCTTTAAAGCGGCAAGTAAAAAGCGCAGGTCAATAGCCACAGGGCAATACAAAGCGAAAATATTTTCTACATCAAGGTCTATCTTCAGCTCGAATGAATTAACCCTTCTTTCTTTAACCAGAACTTCGCGTGCAAGGTCTTTATCAAACTTAACCATGGCTTCCTTTGCCTTGTTCATTTGCGACTGAACAAGTATCCACATATTGATCAGCTCTTTTTTAACCCCGTTTATTTCGTTCTCTAATGGTGTCATAATTACCCCCTACCCCCTAAAGGGGATTTTTTTTAATTGGTTTTTCTATGTTATTTTTTAATCGTCATAAGTTTTGCCCTTATTTCCCCCTTCAGGGGCAAGGGGGTTTAACTGAACCTTCCGGTGATATAATTCTGCGTACGCTGATCTTTCGGATTGGTAAACATAATTTTGGTATCGTCAAATTCAACCAGTTCACCCATATAAAAGAAAGCTGTACGGTCGCTTACACGGGCTGCCTGCTGCATATTGTGTGTCACGATGATGAGCGTATAATTAGCCTTCAGTTCATGAAACAGGTTTTCGACACTTGAGGTAGATATAGGGTCGAGCGCCGAGGTAGGTTCATCAAACAGGATCACTTCCGGCTGCATGGCGATAGCGCGTGCTATACACAAACGCTGCTGCTGTCCGCCCGAAAGGAAAGTACCTTTTTTATGCAGGGAATCCTTTACTTCTTTCCATAATGCAGCGCTGGTCAATGATTTCTCAACGATCACGTCCTTATCCGCCTTTGATATTTTGATACCATTAAGCAGGTAACCGGCTACCACATTCTCGTAGATGCTCAGGTTAGGGAACGGGTTTGGTCTTTGAAAAACCATACCGATCTTGCTGCGGATATAAATCGCATTCATTTTATAAACATCCTCGCCATCCAGTTTTAATACACCTTTGGTTGTTGCAAAAGGTATCAGCTCATGCATACGGTTAATACCGCGTAGAAACGTTGTCTTTCCGCAGCCTGACGGGCCCATCATCGCGACAACCTCATTACGCTTTATTTTGATATTGATATCCTTTATCGCGTGGTTTTCGCCGTAATAGGCATTAAAATGTTCGGCGCTTACAATTGTATTTTCCATCTTCTTGTTAACACTTTCGTGATTATGTTTAATGATAAAACAAATATTAATAGTATAAATGACGCTCCCCATGCCAGGTTGTGCCAATCGTCATACGGGCTGGTGGCGTAAGTAAATATCAGGTGGGGTAAACTCTCCATCGGTTTGGTTACCGAGGTGGATAAGTAAGGGTTACCAAAAGCCGTAAACAACAACGGTGCTGTTTCGCCTATTACACGTGCGATAGATAAGGTTATCCCGGATAATATACCGGCAAATCCGCAGGGCACTATTACCTTCATGATTACCTTATGATAAGGTACACCTAATGAAAGTGCCGCTTCCTTTAACGAATCAGGCAATAACCGGAGCGTTTGTTCTGTCGACCGTATCACTATCGGCAGCATCATAATGGCCAAAGCTATGCTACCGGATAAGGCCGAAAATGTACCAAGCGGCTTTACGATCCAGAAGTAAACTACGATACCCACCACAATGGATGGTACACCCTGTAATATATCGACACATAAACCGGCATAATAAGCCAGTTTGGTTTTTGAGTTTTCGCTCAGGTAGATGCCTGCAAACATCCCGACAGGTATGGCAATGATGGATGACATTAAAACCATTAAAAAACTACCTAATAAAGCATTGCTGATACCACCGCCTGGTTCGCCAACAGGTGCCGGAACATGTGTCAGGAAGTGCCAGTTTACCTGCGTTATCCCCTGTTTGATGATGTACAACAGTATAATAAACAGGGGCACGGTTATTAAAAACGCAAAAAATATGATAATACCCTTAAAGATCAGGCTCTTGGTATTTCTTAGTCCTATGTTTGATTTCATGCGATCAGTTATTAGTAGCCCGGGTGATTATTCTTTTGCCTATCAGGTTGATGACCACCGTTACCAAAAACAGCACCAGGCCTAATTCGATCAGGGCCGAAAGATATTCGGTGTGGTCAGCCTCGGTAAACTCATTGGCTATAACGCTGGCCATGGTATTACCCGGACCAAAAATGATATCCTTTATAGTATTGCCGATGGCGCTTGTATTACCAATGAGCATGGTAACAGCCATGGTTTCGCCAAGGGCCCTGCCTAAGGATAGCAGCACACCGGCAAACAAACCCGAACGTGTATAAGGCATAATTACACTCCTGATCACCTCATAACGGGTTGCGCCCAATGCATAGGCGCCTTCCTTTAACGGTGAAGGCACCATACGGATCAACGTGATCCCCAGTGATGCTGCATAAGGGATGATCATAACCGCCAATATGAGCGATGAAGTAAAAATACCTATACCGTATGGGGCAACGTGTATTTTTGTTTCAAAGGAGCGGATGATGGGTACCAGTACAAATAACCCCCAGAAACCATAAATAATAGAGGGCACTGCGGCTATTAATTCAACAGCATCTTTCAGAAAGTTTGATAACCAGCCTTTGGGGTTATACTCGCCCAGGTAAATAGCTATAGCGTAAGAAAATGGGATCGAGATGATAAGTGCAATAAAGGACGTGAGCAAAGTACCTATTAAAAAAGGATATGCACCGTATATATTACTCACCGGGTCCCAGACCTTACCCCACAAATAACCTATTCCTAATAATTTAATGGAGGTCCATGATTCAATAATAAGCGTTGTCAATATGCCCAATATGATCAATATCAGCACAACACTCATCGCTATTAATAACCGCTTGAAGGAGATCTCCCATTTAAGCTGGCTGTTAGAGAGGCTTAATCTTTTATTTTCCACTGATTTTATGGTTTCTTATACAAGAAAATTACCAGCCCCCTATTTTGAGAAGGAAACTGGTAGTTTTTATTTTAGAATCAAGAGACAGGAATCAAGGATATCTAAATTCTTTTACCTGGTTCTTGATTCTTGGTTCCTGGTTCTTAACTACAATATTGCTTTACCGCCGTAGGTAGCTGATTTCAATATTTGTTCAGCAACTTTAACAGCTGATTTTGAAAGCGGTGCGTAGTTCAACGGAGCGCACTCAGCTTGTCCCTGGTGAATGTTATACCAAAGCAATTTCACTAATTGAGTAGCGCGGTCTTTTGAACGGCCGTTATAGTTTTGCTCTTTGTAGATCAAAGCCCAGGTAAAGCTGGCGATAGGATAACCTTTAGGATTGTCAGTATCAGTGATAGACACTTTTGAATCGCCTGGTATAGTAACATTACTTGCTAAAGTAGTAGCCTCAATAGTTGGAGCTATATATTTTCCGCTTTTGTTCTGGATGTTTGCGTATACCATGCCATTTTGTTTAGCGTAAGCAAGCTCTACGTAAGTGATACCACCCGGAGTTTGTTTTACTAAACCGGCAACACCTTCGCTGCCTTTTGCACCTAAACCTGCAGGCCAGTTAACTGCGCTTGCTTTTCCTACTCTTTTAGCCCAATCAGGGTTTACTTTAGTAAGGTAATCGGTGAAGATGAATGAGGTACCGCTACCGTCTGAACGGTGGATAACTACGATAGGCGCATCAGGGATATTAACACCTTTGTTGGCATCTTTGATCTCCGGGCTGTTCCAGTTGGTGATTTTACCAAGGAAGATATCAGCAAGATCTTTTCCGCTTAAATTTAAAGGAGTTTTAAGGCCCGGTACATTATAAGTAACTACTACAGCACCTGATGTCATCGGGATATGCAGAACAGGAGCGCTCATTTTTGCGGTCTGATCAGCATTCAAAGGAGCATCAGAATCACCGAAATCAACAGTTTTGTTGGTCAGCTGCAATATACCGCCACCTGAACCGATTGACTGATAGTTAACTTTAGACGGTGTGTATTTTGAAAATATTTTAGAGAACAGCGGGTACACAAATGTACTTCCTGCGCCTAATAATGTATTGTCCTGCGCCGAGGCAGACAATGTAACACATGATGCTGCCAGGGCAACAATGGCTAATTTGAAATTTTTACCTATTTTCATGATTTGAGTTTTTGCTGGGTCTGGGTATTATTTATTATTTACCAAAAGTGTAGTAGAAAGTCATCCTGAATACCAGGGTATGATCACCCGCTGTATAGCCGGTTACATTTGAGTTTCTCTGATCTTTGTAATTAACTAACCAGAAGTTTGGCTCAAAGTGTACGTTCTTAGTTGGGTTATAATCTAAACCTGCTGTATAGAATTGCTCTTTGTAAAAAGGATTGAAGCTACCATAGTTTGTGTTAAAAGCAGTTGCATACACATCAGCGCTGTTAAACTTGCTATCAGGGTTATAATTGTCATAACGGGCAAAGTAGTTCAGCGTTTTAGTGATCGGGCCTCTTACCCAAACTGACAACCCATGAACAGTTGCATCTTCAACAGCGTTTGTTGAGGTGTTGGTAACACCTGACGCTATATTCTGAATATAATATTCAGCACCTATAGTGATCGGTTTGGCGGAGTATGAAGCAAATATTTTGTACATGCTGTGCTCCTGTCCATCAGGTATTGCAGTAGAAGAAGGACCTGTTTTTGCGTAGTCAGAGTAAAGATCGACATACAGTTTTTTGTCCAGGAATTTTGCCCAAAGGTCACCGTAGAATATTTTATAGAAACCTGTATTAGCATTAGCAGCTGATAATAAGCTTGATGTGCTATTGTTACCCACCATAAATACGTAACCATAGTTTTTAGTAGCCGGGTCGAAAGTTCCCTGTAAAGCTGCACCTACGTCGTAAGAGTTGTTTTTGTGGAAGTCAGTAACAGTTTTTTCAATTGAGCGATAAGACCAGGTTGCTTCTGATAATGAAGTTGGGCCGTTGGTGCCAGGCTCATTTAATGCGAAACCAGGGGTGCTCATTTCACCGATAACCAAGTCGGTACCATTCCAAAGGTCTCTAACACGGATGTTAGCATTTTTGATCCAAAAAGCCATTTTACCATCAACCAGGTTATCACCGTTTTGGATAGCTGTGCCAGCTGCGGCACCGGTATTACCTCCCGGCTCAGATGCCATTAAGAATTCAGCTTTAAATTTCTTGGTTATATCATAATCATAACCTAAGTAAATACGACGAAACTGGAATGCGTTTCTGTACTGAGGAACACCTGCATAATTTGTTTCAGGTCCTCTGTTTCCTGCATCAGCATGCGCGTTGTAATAAAAATCACCAAAGGTATAACCCCATACTCTTCTCTGAGGTTTCCAGGTAGTGTCCTCAGCTGGTTTAGGGGCAGCTTTGGTTTCTTTTACAGAAGCAGTTGTTGCTTCTGTTTTTGCTGAGTCTGCTTTTGCAGTTGCTTTCTTTTCGAGCGTTACATTTGACGCTAAGGTTGTCTGTGCTTTAGCGGTAAAGCCAACAAATAACAGGGACGTTAATAATATTGTTCCTGTAAGTTTTGTAAACATTTTTTCCATGTCTGGTAAGGGTTAAATTAAATTTCGGCTCAAAAGTGCGCACCACGCATTACCTTAATGTTAAGACATGATTAACATTTGGTAATATTATGCGAACGTTAATTTTAACCTATATAAACATTCAGCGAAAAGTTAAATCTTGTGTAGTATTAGTTAAATTTATCATAACTAACTAATAATCAGCAATTTATTTCATATGTTAATTTCATGGAATAAAATAACAATTCCTTAACATGGCGGGGATATGATTTAATAATGTGTTAATCTGGAGCTAGTTACTTTTAGCTTTTCGGAATTCGACCCCATGCGCAAGCTATTTTTTGACTTTTTTTCACACCGTGCTTTATTTTACGGACTATTTAATCAGGCAGCCAAAAATATTGTGGAAATGTCTGAATTACTTTCAGCAGTAACAGACACCACTTCTGTAATTGAACGTGAGCCCTTATACAAACAGATCAATATATTGGAAGAGGCGGGGGATGACATCACACATAAAATATACCTGGGACTGGATAAGGTTTTCTTTACCCCGCTTAACCGTAAGGATATTCATACACTGGCCTCTGCTATTGATGACGTAGCAGATAATATACATGAAGCTGCCGGGAGAATGAACTTGTATGAAATTGATGACTGTATACCTTCTATAGGGCAAATGGCAAAGCTGGTACAGCTTTCGTGTACAGAACTTCAAACACTGATCAACGCTTTAGCCAATTTAAAGGGTACGGAGAACCTGCTTAACTCCTGCCGGATGGTAAAAGATTATGAACACCAGGTTGACGATATCTATTACCATGCCCTTGCCGATCTTTTCGCCCGTGAGAAGGATGCTATTACCCTGATCAAGCACAGGGATATTCTTTTTTCTTTGGAAGCATCCGCCAATAAATGCAAAAATGTAACGGATGCGCTCGAGATCATCATCCTGAATAGTATTTAATACCTGATCGAGAATTTTTTAAGAATAAAATGCATCAGCCACGCCGGGCCGATCAACAGGAATTTCAGGTCATCTAAAAAGGATGGCTTTTTTCCTTCGATCTTATGCCCCATAAACTGGCCGATCCATGAGAGTATGAACAGTACCAGGCATACCAGCCATAGTGCCGGTCCGCCGGCCTTCTCCCATTCGGCCAGCTGGATTACACCGTAACTCAACCCCATCAATAGAAGTAGCATAAAATAGGATAAAACAGGCGAAAGCTTATAGTAGTAATAAATGCTGAACGCAATTAAAAAGGATGCCCAGTTAAAAAACCCGTTATACTGCCCTAAAAACCGGAGATGAGGAAATGGTATGGCCCACAACAGCCCCATTATGCTGAATACGATCAACGGCACACATATCCAATGGATCAGTTTATTGGTTGGGTTTTGATGGCTTTCGGAATATTGGGCAAAGTAGACATCGACCGGACGTTGTTCGACCTGTACCTTATTTTTAGTTGAATTTGATTCCTGTTTCTTTACCACTATAAACAAAAAAGCCCCTCTCCTGTGGAGAGGGGTTGGGGTGAGGTTTTTACTTAGCAAACGCAACCGACCGGGTTTCCCTGATCACAGTTACCTTGATCTGGCCCGGATAAGTCATTTCAGTTTGTATACGGTTTGATATATCGGCAGCTAATACTTCTGATTGCGCATCGGTGATCTTTTCGCTTTCAACCACTACACGCAATTCGCGCCCGGCCTGTATCGCAAATGTTTTCTCAACACCCGGATATGACAGTGCCAGTTCTTCCAGTTCTTTTAAACGTTTAATATAGCTTTCCACTACTTCGCGGCGTGCACCGGGACGGGCGCCAGATATAGCATCACAGGCCTGTATCACCGGCGACAGCATCGATGTCATTTCTATTTCATCGTGGTGGGCGCCAATGGCATTGCATACTTCGGGATGTTCTTTAAATTTCTCAGCAAGCTGCATTCCCAAAATAGCGTGCGGCAGTTCCGGGTTATCATCAGGCACTTTACCTATATCATGTAATAATCCTGCACGTTTGGCCAGCTTTACATTCAAGCCAAGTTCAGCTGCCATAGTAGCGCAGAAATTGGCTACCTCGCGGGAGTGCTGCAACAGGTTTTGGCCGTAAGATGATCGGTAACGCATACGGCCAACCATACGGATCAGCTCCGGGTGCAAGCCATGGATACCCAAATCAATTACGGTACGTTCGCCTATTTCTACAATTTCTTCTTCTATCTGCTTTTTGGTTTTAGCCACTACCTCTTCAATACGGGCAGGGTGGATACGTCCATCGGTCACCAAACGGTGCATCGCCAGACGAGCAATCTCGCGCCTCACCGGGTCAAAGCCCGAAAGGATGATCGCTTCCGGTGTATCGTCTACAATGATCTCGATGCCGGTAGCTGCTTCCAGCGCACGGATATTTCTTCCCTCGCGTCCGATGATACGGCCTTTGATCTCGTCATTTTCGATATTAAAAATAGAAACCGTGTTCTCAATCGCGCTCTCTGTAGCGGTACGCTGAATGGTTTGGATAACGATCTTTTTGGCTTCTTTGGTAGCAGTAAGCTTGGCCTCGTCCACAATGTCTTTGATCTGCATCATGGCTTTGCTGCGTGCTTCTTCGCGTAAATTATCTACCAATTGATTCTTTGCGTCCTCTGCTGATAAGCCGGCGATGGTTTCCAGCTGCTCCACATGCTGCTGTTTCAGGTGCTCCACCTCTTCCTGCTTTTTAACCGCTATTTCGGTTTGCCTTTCCAGGTTCTTACGCACATTATCCAGTTCAGATTCCTTCCGGTTCATGTTCTCCAACCGTTGGTTAAAGGATTGCTCCTTTTGTTTTACGCCATTCTCGCGCTGGTTGATCGCGTTATTTTTTGAGTTGATCTCGTTCTCATGCTCTGCCTTCATCTGCAAAAATTTCTCTTTGGCCTCCAGCAGTTTGTTTTTTCTCAGGATCTCAGCATCGTTCTCGGCATCCTTTAATATCTTCTTTACTTTGTTTTGTGCTGATGCTTCCTGGTCTTTGAAAAGCTTCCTGAGCAGGAAGCGGCCGACCACGATACCCGTAGGTATCCCGGCGAGCAAACCGATAATAATGTATAATACGTAGTTCATCTTTAAGATTATATAAATAAAAAACCGCAACTAACTTTTAAGCATCATGTATTGTAAAACTTCAAGTAACATTGGTGGGACCCGGATTACGTTAAGTGCCGCTGATTGCGAAAAGTAACGTACGCCCTTTTGATCCGCTGATATTGAAGCGTTAAGTTTTTAATAGTGAAACCTAAAATTTAACTGCGGTTAAATCTTAATCTGCTCTGTATGTGTAAAGAACGTTATTACTTCGAGAAAAATTCAGACAGTAAATGATCCAGCTGGTAAACTCTATCCGCGACATCGGTATCTTCTACCATGCCCTTCTTCTCCGCTTTTAATGAGGACGTTGCATAATGCAGCACACACATTGAAAGCAGATCCTGTTTATCCCTGACCGCATAATTTTCCTGGTATTCTTTTATCCGGTCGTTGATCAGTTTAGCTGCCCTTCGTATAATTTCTTCTTCTTCCATGTTTACCTTTAAGGGGTAAACTCTGTCAGCAATATTTATTTTTATGGAGATTTCTCCCATTTGAGCTATTCACTTTTTGTATTATCTTTTCAGCAATACAATACACTTATCTATTTCCTGCACAAATTCGTTAATTTTTTGCTTTATGTCAAGAGTTTTTTCATTAGTCTCTGAAAATGACTTGGCCATTTTCAATATTCTTAGCTTTTCTTCCGTTTCAATGGTCTTGTCTTTACTCAGTTTTAATGCCGATGAAAGCGACTGGTTCTCCAGCTTCAGCAGGTCATTCTCCTCCTGCAAAGCAGAACAAAGCTCTATCAGGCGTTCCGTCTTTTCTACAACTTTATTTAACTGTTCAGCTACAGTGGCCATTTTTTTATTGATTTATTGAATTATTGAATTACTGATTGATTATTAATTTCTCATATGCTAAATCAATAACTCAATAATTCAGTCATTCAATAATTATTTACGGATCTCCGCTCCCGCTTCTTTCCCGAAATTATAAATTAATTTTTGTATAACACTATCTATTGCTTTGTCTGTCAAAGTTTTTTCTTCATCCTGTAAAGTAAAACTTAAAGCATATGATTTTTTGCCTGCCGGTAACTTGTCGCCCTGGTAAACGTCAAACACACTGATCTCCCTTAATAATTTGCGTTCTGTTTTTTGTGCGATCTGTTTCAGTTGCCCAAAAGTAACCTGGGTATCTACCAGCATGGACAGGTCGCGCCTTACTGCCGGGAATTTGGAAACCTCCTGGTAAACGATCTTATTTTTCCTTACGGCAGCCAGCACCAGGTCGAAATTAAAGTCGGCATAAAATACTTCCTTATCAACGTCAGCCAGTTTAAGCGATGTTTTTGCTATCGCGCCAAACTTCACCAGTTGCTTACCGTTGCGCATGTATTGCAGCCCGAAAGCCATTTTACTACAGGTGGCATCTTCGGTTACCAGGTCTTTTATATTCAGTCTTTCGATTAATCCGTCAACAATCGCCTTAATCATATAAAAGGAAACCTGTTGCGGCTTTTGGTTCCATTGCTCTGCTTTATCAGCCCCGGTAATAAATATGGCAAAACGCTGCGTCTCAATATATTTTTCATCCTTTACGCTATAAACCTTACCGAACTCATATAATTTCAGATCGGCAGCCCTGCGGTTTTGGTTATAGGCAATAGCTTCCAGACCTGAATAGACCATGCTCTGGCGCATCACATCCAGGTCGTTACTTAGCGGGTTCAGTATTTTTACCGCATTATCAAGGTTGGTTGAATACGCTGATTTGGTTAATGAGTTGGATAATATCTCGTTAAAGCCATTAGCCGACAGGATATCCGAAATACTGTTCTGCACATCATCTTTTTCGGGACGAATAGAATTATTTAATGAAGCCCTTATCTGCGTAGGTATCTCAATATTATTATAGCCATAAATACGCAGCACTTCTTCTATCACATCCACTTCACGGGTTACATCTACCCGGTATGGCGGCACTTTTAATGACAGGCCTTCGGCCGACTCGCTCACCACTTCGATATCCAGCGCTTTGACGATCGCTTTAATCTCGTCATGACCTATCGCTTTACCGATCAGCCTGTCAACATTTTTGTAAGTGATGTCAAATGCAAATGGCGCAACGGGGTTTGGATAGATATCCGATATATCTGATGATATCGTTCCTCCCGCTACTTCTTTAATCATTAGCGCGGCATATTTCAATGCAAATACCGTAATATCCGAATCAGTTCCCCGCTCAAAACGGAAAGACGCATCGGTTTTTAAACCATGGCGCTTGGATGTTTTACGTACCCACACCGGATTAAAGTAAGCACTCTCCAGGAATACATTTTTGGTCGCCGCCGTAACGCCTGAACCTATTCCTCCGAAAACACCGGCAATACACATTGGCTCTTCAGTATTACAGATCATCAGGTCATCAGCCGAAAGCTTGCGCTCCACCTCATCAAGTGTTTTAAATATCGTTCCTTCCGGACAGGTTTTTACGACCACCTTATTGCCTTTAACCGCATCCGCATCAAATGCGTGCAATGGCTGACCAAGACCATGCAATACATAATTGGTTACGTCCACCACGTTATTGATAGAACGCAAACCAATCACCGCCAGCTTTTCCTTCAGCCATTTTGGTGAGTCCTTTACTTCGATACCCGAAATAGTCAGGCTGGAATATCTTGGACAGGCTGTTTCATTCTCAACCACCACCTCAATTTTGCGGCTGGTGTTATCTGTTTTAAAAGCCGAAACATCCGGTTTTTTAAATCCGGTTTTTAAAAATGCAGCAATATCGCGTGCTGTACCCAGGTGCGAGGCGGCATCGGCACGGTTAGGTGTCAGGCCGATCTCGTACAAATAATCATCATCCAGCTTAAAATAATCTTTAGCCAGGGTGCCGGGGACAGCATCTGCATCCAACACCATGATGCCATCGTGCGAAGTACCCAGGCTGATCTCATCTTCCGCGCATATCATCCCTTCGGATATCTCTCCCCGTATTTTTGATTTGTTGATCTTGAACTGCTCGCCCTCCATCGGGTAAACAATGGCGCCTACTACAGCTACTACCACTTTTTGCCCGGCAGCTACGTTAGCAGCCCCGCAAACAATTTGCAGATCGGTATCTAAACCCACATCAACCCGGGTTAAATGCAGGTGGTCTGAATTTGGATGATCCTTAGATTCTTTAACATGACCTATCACCAAACCTTCCAGTCCACCGGGTACAGCCTGTACTTTTTCAAGGCTCTCCACCTCAAGGCCAATGCCGGTCAGTATCTGCGAAATTTGTTCGGGTGTTTTATCGGTATCAATAAACTGTTTAAGCCAATTATAGGAAATCTTCATTGCAGCAATAGGATAATCGGCAAAGATAAGATTTGGAGGTGAAAGGCAAAGGTTATTTCGGATTTCGAATGTTCGATTTCGGATTTTTACTTTTAGGCTTATTAAATCCTCCCATCAAAATATTAAAATCATTTGCATATCTGCATATCCACTCATCTGCACATCAAAGCAGGCTTTCATCCCCGAAACTGAAATACCCGTTATCGGTAATGATCAGGTGGTCAACTACCCTTATCTCCAGTATCCTTCCGGCAGCTGATAAGTTTTTGGTGAGGCTGATATCCTCGTGGCTTGGTTTTAGGTTGCCTGATGGATGGTTATGAACCAGCATAATAGAATTAGCCTGGTATTGTAATGCGGCATGAAAGATAATTTTCGGGTCGGCAATTGTGGCAGACATGCCCCCCTTGCTGATCAGTTCTTTACCCAGAACCTTGCTTGAACGCCCCAGCAGGATGATCCAGAACTCTTCATGATTCAGATCAACCAGGTGCCGTCGCATCAGGTTGTAGGCATCCCTGCTGCTTAATATAGTTTCGATCACTTTGGTTTCGGTATCATCCCTGCGCCTGCCAATCTCCAGGGCGGCAATAATAGAAATAGCTTTAGCCTCTCCTATTCCCCTGAAAGCAGAAAGCTCATTAATAGATGCTTTGGCCAGTTTGTTCAGGTCGTTATCATAATGATGCAGGATGCGCTTGCTAAGTTCAACAGCCGATTCGGTGCGGCTACCCGACCCGATGAGGATGGCTATCAGTTCAGCATCCGTTAGAGCACGGCGACCCTGGGTACTTAGCTTCTCGCGCGGCCGGTCCTCTTCTGCCCAGGCTTTGATGCTGATCTTGTCTTGATAAGGTTTCATTAGGTCTGAACCGGAATTTTTTGAATTATTGAATTTACAGAATTTAAATATAGAAGAAATAAGACTAATTCGGGTAATTCTTAAATTCCTGAAACGGCGAAGCCCTCTTGAACACCATTGAAAACAAACAATAGGTGAAAAATCCTGGTTCAGACAAAAATCGTGTCCAAAAAAATAGCGATGAGCTAAAAACCCATCGCTATCTTATGATACTTAAGTATCTATAATTATTTTAAGCCGTTAACAAATTTGGTCAGCTTTGATTTATTGTTTGAAGCTTTGTTTTTGTGGATCACATTCTTTTTAGCTAAACGATCAAGCATCGAGATCACTTTGGTTAAAAGTGTAGCAGCCTCAGCTTTAGTAGTGGTGCCTCTTAATTTTTTGATAGCATTCCTGGTAGTTTTAGCCTGGTACCTGTTACGCAGACGCTTCGCAGCATTTGCCCTGATCCTTTTTATTGATGATTTATGATTTGCCATTTTAGCTAATTATTCTTTTTTATTTAAGGACTGCAAATATATGACGAATATTTCTTATTGTCAATTGGTTTTGTAAAAAAGTTGTGGAGGGGGTTGTTGGATTAGTTGGAGTGGTTGTAAAGGTTATAATTTTTTGTTGGATTTGATTTTTGACTAACTTTTTCAACCTTTATAACATTTACAACTACTGCAACCTGCATGAAACCCATCATAAGGAACCTTATCTTTATTATCATCCTGCTATCCTGCTCTTCCTGGGGCTTCTTTATGCACCGGCGTATTAATCATGTTGCTGTTTTCACGTTACCCAAGGCAATGGCCGGATTTTACGAGGCCAATATTGATTTTATTACCGAACATGCTGTCGATCCTGACAAAAAGAGATATGTAGATTCACTGGAAGGGTTCCGTCATTATTTTGATGCCGACCATTACGGTAAAAGGCCATTCATGAAAGTACCGGTGAGATGGAAAGATGCAGTAAAAAAGTACTCCATAGATTCATTGAATAAGTATGGCACCGTGCCCTGGGAAATACAGTATCAATATTACCTGCTGGTAAATGCTTTTAAAAAACACGATACCACGGCTATTCTGAAAATATCTGCCAACCTGGGCCATTATATTGCAGATGCACATGTTCCCCTGCACCTCACCCAAAATTATGATGGACAGCTAACCCGCCAGCAAGGCATACATGCCTTATGGGAGAGCCGGCTACCCGAGTTATTCAGCGACCACTATAATTACTATGTTGGCAAAGCCCGGTATATTGAAAGCCCGCTGAACGAGGCTTTTAAAATCTGCCGTGCTTCTTTCCGGTGTGTAGACTCCACTTTACGTTTGGAGCGGGTAATTGACAAGTCCTTCCCACCCGACAAAAAATACGAGATCGTAAAACGTAACGGTAAGAAATTAAATGATTATTCGGTTGCTTACGCCAAAGCTTACCATACCGCATTAAAGGGCATGATAGCCCGGAGGATGCGGTCGGCGATACTGGAAGTGGGAAGTTACTGGTATTCGGCCTGGGTGGATGCCGGGCAGCCTGATCTGAATAAATTGATTGGTAAATCATTATCAATTTCAGATAAAAAGAAAATTCAGCGGGAAGCCATTTTGTATAGAAGCGGCAAAATAGTAGCTTTAGACAAACACTGATCCGTGATATGAATTCTTCCTTTAAATTTATTTTTTCGTTTGGATTCTCTGTTTTTCTAGCTCAGATATCTCTAGCACAACATCTTGCCTCGTCATATCATCCAAAAAATAAAATTGAAAAGCAGGTATTAGCAAAAGTTAATGACTTGCCGGAAATTAAGGAATGGCTAAAAACAGCTAAATATTCAAAACCGGATATTCTGATGAACGATCCCGATTCGAAATCTAAGTATTATTCGTTTCAGGTTGGTCTCAATAATTTAGATATGTTCCGAACAAACTATTGGCTTTATGTTGATCCAAAGACCTTGGAAATTTATTATTGGGATCAATTGAATATCATGGATAACCAAATGATAACACTCGAGCAGTGGCGGCATTGGCGAACTAAGCCTGGTTTTCAGAAACAACATGTTTATAAGAACAATAAGTTGGTAACTATTAAGGATAAATAAAATATGATACTGAAAAAATCGGCAGAGCAAAATAAAAAGAGCGGTATTATCAAATGGCGTAGCCATGAGCCATCACGACTGGAAACATTCAGCGATGCGGTTTTTGCCTTTGCCGTTACACTGATCGTGGTTTCGCTTGAGGTTCCCCGCTCTTTTGATGAGCTTTTTGAGACGATGAAAGGCTTTATCAGTTTTGGTGCATGCTTTGCGTTGCTTTTTATGATATGGAACAGCCAGAATATCTTTTTCAGAAGATATGGTTTGGCGGATGCTTATACCACTTCGCTGAACGCCATCCTTTTATTCGTTGTGCTGATTTATGTTTACCCGTTAAAATTCCTTTTCAATCTCCTGTTTTCATTCTCCAATCAAACCTATACCGATCACGGGCAAACCTTCGCGATGATCAAGGAATCACAGGAGCCCCTGTTAATGTCTATCTACGGGCTTGGCTACCTGATCATTTACCTGTTGTTTTACCTGATGTACCGGCACGCCGTAAAGAACGCAGCAGACCTTGAGCTAACAGACCGCGAACTTTATGAAACCAAAACCGCTATGTATATCAATATGCTGAATGCTGGGATAGGATTACTGGCGGTTATCGTAGCTATAATTGCACCTGCTCAGTACTCCGGCCTGTCAGGATTCACTTATTTTCTGATCCCTTTCTCCTATTCTGTATGGTTTGGTTACCGGGGCAGGAAAGCCAGGGAATTATTTGAAACTACTGCTTAGCTCCCGATCTGCTCTTTATACCCGCAATAATTGGCGGGATGACAGAAACCAGGATAATGGCTATGCCCACCAGTGAAAAATGTGCTTTAAAGAAAGGCACATTACCCAACAGGAAACCGGCAAAAAGGAATACAATGATCCAGGATACGCCGCCGATGATATTGTAGAGACTGTATCTCAAAAACGGCATCCGCCCTACCCCGGCCACAAATGGTGCTATGGTACGAATGATAGGCATAAAGCGACTGAAGATAACGGCTTTACCACCATGCTTATCAAAAAAGGCTTTGGTTTGCAGGTAATAATCCAGCTTGAGTATCTTATTTTTCTCTTTAAATACTTTCGGACCGAGATAGTTTCCCAAAAGATAATTCACCGTATTACCGGTAAAGGCCGCTATTATTAAGATAATGGTGAGGAGATAAATATTCAACCCTGTGTTACCACCGGCTATTAATGCACCTGCGGCAAAAAGCAAGGAATCGCCCGGAAGAAAGGGTGTTATTACAAAGCCTGTTTCCGCAAAAATGATCACAAATAATATCAGGTAGGTGAGCGCATGATACTGGCTGATGATGTCGGCCAGGTGTTTATCAATGTGCAGGATAAAGTCTATCAGGTGTTTTATAAGTTCCAATGGCTTAAATTTTTGGCAAAAATATAAATAAAACCCGGTTAGTGACCGAGAAGAGGCTCCGAATTATTGACCATGCCCGTGCCGAAAGCCAGGCTATCTGTATGACCGGCAAGGCCATAGCAATAAAGCGTGTAAAGGCGACCGTCCTGGATGGTGGTATTGGGAATATCCTGCAATATTGTTTTTCCTCCATGTGGAAATATCTGGAAATCATAGCTGCCGGCAGGCAACTCTATAAACTTAGAAACTTCCAGGTACTTTTGGTTTGTAAATGCTGCGGTACCATTGGCGGTCACATCAAAACCCGTTGAACGAGGCGAGGCGTTTACAAACCTGATCTTCCCGCGGCCAAGTGTCGGCGCTGTAGCGGTATCGGTTGTAAAAATCCCGTAAATACTATCAGATTTCGCCAGACCTGTTACCATAAATGTATATTTCAAGTTAGGTTTAAGCACATTGTCCAGGTTAAAGATATTGAAACTTGGCGCAATGGTGCCCTGGTTGAGGGTAGAACCCGGCCTTATCTGGAACGGTGTATCAATTGCGGTCAGGAAAAAATAGCCGGATGCTGAAGGATAAAAATAGGAGCTGCTATTTACTTTTCTGAATTTAATATAAAGATCTACCGATCCCAGGTCGGGGCTCAGGTTAATGATCTGGTATTGTATATTCAGGGATGACGGGCTAACGTTTGTGCCTTTTCCGCATGATGATATAAACGGCATTACCAGGAAGATAACTGCGAACAAGCAAAGTAGCACCCTTAAACTATAATTATTCCGGTTGTGCATCTTAATAACTAATTAAAATTGATGGTTGTCCCCACACCAAATACTGCGTTACCCGTTCCGGCTGCTTTCCCTTTGGCATAAAAGGTATATGACCGGCCTTCACCCAAATTTACATGACCGCTTATTAACGGGGTCAATGATCCGTTAACAAATACCTTAAGCGGCTTCAGGCTATCCGTTGTTGCATTCACGCTTACCGATATAAATCCCGTAGCAGATTTAAAGGCGACATTTTTAAACTGTATCGTATCTCCTACGGCCAGGTCAAGGCTCCTTGCATCAGGCGAAGCATTTACAAACCGCACAAAACAGGTGTGGGGTACTGTATCAGCCTGCAAATTATCTACTGTGACGAATGCGTTTGCCGCGGTTTCGTCCACAACAAATAATGACCTCTGGGCAGCGGAAACTGCCGTGTCTATCGTTTTACTGAATAAGGTTTCCACCATATTGCTGGAGGTATTAAATGCTTTCTTCAGCTGGTAAGTTTGTTCGCCAATGGGCACTTTATAGTACCCGGTTGATATACCTGGGTCGATGTTTGTATTGTTATTCAGGCGGGTACCATTTAAATAGATATTAACAACATCAGAGGATGCATTGATCATATTAAGGCCAACCTTTTGCACAACAACGGGCGCGTCATCATTCTTTTTGCAGGCCGACAGACCTATTACAGATGCTATAATGAATAATGCCAGTAACCTAATATTCATATGAACTAATAATTCCTATATTAACTGCTTATACTCAATTTTGTTATTGCGGCGAACAAAAAAGTCCGGTTTGTACACCGGACTCTGGTTGATCTATAATAAATTTCTTCCGACAGACGGATTAAGCGTAACTATTCAACATTACCGGCATTACCAGCATCAGCACATCTTCGTTCTCATCACCGTTTTGTGGTAATAATAATCCTGCCCGGTTAGGGGTCGACATTTCCAGCATCACCTCTTCACAACTCAGGTTCTTTAACATTTCGATCAAAAACCTTGCATTGAAACCGATCTCGATATCCTCGCCATCATACTGGCAGCTTAAACGTTCATGTGCTTCATTGGCAAAATCAATATCTTCCGACGAGATATTCAACTCGCTGCCATTGATCTTTAGCCTTACCTGGTGAGTGGTTTTATTAGCATAGATAGCCACCCGGCTAAGCGAGCCCAAAAATGCCTGCCTGTCTATGGTCAGCTTATTCGGGTTATTTTGCGGGATAACTGCTTCATAATCCGGGTAACGCTCATCTATCAAACGGCAAACCAGGTTGATATTGCTGAATTTAAAGAATGCGCTTGTGCTGTTATATTCAACCGATACATTGATATCTTCTGAAGGCAAAGCCGATTTAAGCAGGTTCAACGCCTTTTTTGGTAAAATAAATGATGCCGTACTGGCAGCCTTTGCATCCTTACGGCGGTAGCGCACCAGTTTATGTGCATCAGTTGCTACAAAAGTTAATGAGGATGTTGACAACTGGCAGTAAACCCCTGTCATAGCCGGGCGAAGCTCGTCATTACTTACCGCGAAAATGGTTTTATTGATCGCCTCTGCCAAAACAGATGCAGGCAGATTTACTGACGATGCATTTTCTACAACAGGTATCTTCGGGAAGTCCTCACCGTTCTCACCACTCAGTTTATATTTACCATCACCAGCGTTTATTTCAATAGCGAAGGTATTGTCATCAATATTAAAAGCGATCGGCTGCTCGGGCAATGATTTTAAGGTATCCAGCAGGATACGTGACGGTATAGCGATCCTGCCATTTTCCTTCGCCTCAACAGTTAAGGAGGTGGTCATGCTGGTTTGCAGGTCAGTAGCCGAAATGGTTAAGTTTCCATCCTTTATCTCGAACAAAAAGTTTTCCAGTATAGGCAACACTGTACTGTTACTTAAAGCACCACTTACCGACTGCAATTGCTTGAGTAATGTTGATGTCGAAACAATAAATCTCATATATTTCAATAGTGTTAATCAATCAAAAGTATAAAATTTAATGAGCATACTTTCGCTTGCGTATATAATGTTGAAAAATAGCAAATATTAACACAAACGCCAAAGGAATCACATTATTTATCACCTGCCAGTAAAGCTTTTCGCTGCGTATGCGGGCCTTGTCCAGCAGGCGTATCTGTATCTCTTTGGTACGCAGCCCTATGAGGCCGGAGTCGTCGGTCATGTAGTCGGCAATATTCAATAAAAGGTTCTTATTGCCATAGTTTTGCTGGGTGTAATGGTCGTAACCTAATGGGAATGGAGAGCCGTCATTGGCCACCTGGTTCTTCAATATATCGCCATCGCTGATCACGATCATTTTTGTCGGTTTGCTTTCCGGCAGCGACTCAATTTTCTCGGTCAAACCTTCCGGCAGTGGCCTGTTCAGAAAGTCTGATTTGAATTTACCTTCCAGTAACACGCCGACTGTTTTTGGCGGACTTACAAATGTCTTCGGATCGGGCTGCTGCTCTAACGATTGTAAAGAAAGCAGGTAAGGCGTACTGAATTTCTTGTTGTAAGGTGATGAACTTAGTAAAACAGTTTTTGCAACGCCTTTTGTAGCAAGGGTATCAATGGTGCTGATGAACTCGGTGCGTATGCCATCGAGGTTTTTTACAACCGGGTGTTTGGATAAAGGTATCAGCACAGGATAAAACAACCATGGTACATTTTGTATCTGTGTCTGTCCGCCAACACTGCCCGTGCTCACCGGTATTTGCGCACAGTTCATATCAGCTATCAGGTCGTAATTGATGCGTAAACCGTATACAAACAGCTGATCGTCCAGGTTCAATTGTTTGTTGAAGGCTAACTGGTCGCCGCCATGCCCGCGCAGGCTATCCAGTTCGGCGCTCACCTGGTCAATGGTCCAGAGCACTCGTCCGCCACGCATGATGTATTGATCGAGCTTGAATTTCTCCAATTCGGTAAATGGTTTATCCGGTTTAGGGATCACCAGCAGCCTTACTTTTTCCAGGTCGGCAAATGCAATGGTCTTCAGATCAACCCGCCCTACAGCATAGCCATCCGACAACGACTTCATCGCATCATTCAATTGCACATCGCTCAGTTCATGATGGCCTTCGGTAAATCCTATTTCGGGCCTACCGCCTGCAGCCACTTTTTTTATGGCTGACGAAAAGGCATACTCCAGGTTTTGTATCGAGTTATTTAATTGCTCATCAGCCGAGAGGCCAATATGACTCTGCAATAATTTAACAGGGATATCTTTGCCATTAGACGATACCATCGCATACGGGATGATCAGCTTTTGGGTAAGACCGTTATCCGTTTTTTCGCTCAGGTTGGTGGGCTCAATGCCCTTATCTTGCATATCCTGCAGCGTTTGCTGTTGTTGTTCGTTTGATAATCCCTTTAAGGGGTCAACAAAACTGTACTGCAAGTGGCCATGACTGTATGCCTGCAGATCGCTCAGCATATCGCGTGTGGCGCTTTGTAACCTTTTAAATGCTGCCGGGAAATTATCACCCTGCAAGTAAACGGTCACTTTAACTTCTTTGGGAAGTCCGTCTAATATGTTCCTGCTTACTTTGGATATGGTATATCTTTTCTCGGCAGTAAAATCAAAGCGGGTAAAGGCGAAAGAGGATATTATCCCAACTAAAATGATCACCAGCAAAGTGCCTATCATTCTTTTTTGCGCGGTTGCTTTTTGCCGCTGGATTTTAATCACCAGTAGGGTAAACCAAATAAACACAGCACTCAGGCATACAAAATAATCCAGGTCGCGGGTATCCAGTACACCGCGGCTTACAGATTGGTAATGCTCTGTAACGCCCAAATGCTGCAGGCCCAGGTTCTGCAAGGAAAGTAAGGTACTTAATGAATCGAACCCGCTGTAAAAAAAGAAAGAAAGGAAAACAGCAATGGTAAAGGCGATGATCTGGTTTTTGCTTACCGAAGAGGCAAACAAACCAATAGCGGCAAAGCCCGATCCTAACAGGAACAAACCGATATAAGAACCGATAACCGCACCGGTATCAACATTGCCCTGTGGTGTGCCCAATACCCATACCGAATAGTAATAAACCAACGTAGGGATCAATGCGAACAGGACCAGCAGCACACAGGCAAAAAACTTACCCAGAACGATCTGCCCGTCTGTAAGAGGGCGTGTGAGTAATACTTCAAATGTACCCTCTTTACGTTCCTCTGCCAATGAACGCATGGTGATGGCGGGTATCAGGAACATAAACAGATAAGGCGCTGTACTGAACAGGCTATCAAGCCCGGCATAGCCGTAATCCAGTATGCTGGAATCAGGAAATACCCATAAAAACAAACCTAATACCAATAAAAATACGCCTATGGTTACATAAGCTACCAGCGAACTGAGGTAAGAAGTAATTTCTTTCTTGAGGATACTATACACTATACAAACGTGGGCTCTTAGCTGCCGAAATTACAACAATATTTGCTAATGCAAAAAGGGATTGTAGTTTACAACATGGAAATCGTATTTAAAGATACCAGGTATATTAATTTGAGGCTAAAGCCACTTTATCATCCTAATTTAGCCGTTGGCTAAAGCCGAACGGCAATGAACAAAAAGAACTTTAAAACATAGATAAAATCATTGCCGTCCCATTTATGGGGCGGAAAGAAAAAACAAAATAAAGGCTTTAGCCAAAATAATACTCGCAATTTTAAAAGCGATTTCCTTATGATTTAGAAGGCGTGTTTGCAGGCCACCTGATCCCGATTTGACTCTTGCTACAAACCGAAACGATAAGCTATCCTGATTGCCGTCTGCCTCAACTGGTTCGACCAATCCTCGTACCTGAAACCGATATCTACACCGTTTTTATCCCCGGCAGGCACAATAAAGCCCAGGCCTAAGGAGAATGCGAATGAGCTTTGCTTGGCATAATTGGTTTCAATGGCATCGCCTGCTTCGCCCTCGGCGTAAACGCCTTTGTTAAAATAATATTTGACGCCGGCTTTTAGCGGTATAAACCCGGCTGCACCCGGCGTGCGGGAAGAGTTGAACAGGTTACTTTTATAAAACATGGTGGTGAAACCGCCCGTCAGCGTTAAACTTACCGGTGCAACTATCGGCAGTTCCGCTTTTGCTGATGCGCCTACGCCCACATTGTAAACTCCATTGGAAGGGATAGCCAGTTCAAAGGCAGTGCCTATGGCTTTGGTGATTTCGGTGGTTTGGGCTTGAGCTTTTAAGCAACATACTGCGAGTAAGATGAATACAATTCTTTTCATTACGGCTAAAATACGCACTCGTCATGAAATAATAATGATGGTTTAGCGGATAACAAAAATGTTGCTAAACAAAAACGTCCCGGTGATAGCCGGGACGTTAGGTATAAAAGTTCTGATTT
This sequence comes from Bacteroidota bacterium, assembly GCA_048498695.1. Taxonomy (GTDB): domain Bacteria; phylum Bacteroidota; class Bacteroidia; order Sphingobacteriales; family Sphingobacteriaceae; genus Mucilaginibacter. The sequence continues at coordinate 2,139 of JBEHXM010000046.1, read as the reverse complement.
TATTGAAAGCTGTAAGCAACCCGTAAACCAATCTGGCTTATGGTGCCATTTTTAGACCAACCTTCATAACGTACGCCTACTTCAAAACCGCCATCAGCCGCGTATCCAACACCGGGTGCATAAAGAAATGCAGTACCCCCGCCGTCCTGGATAAAGGCGGCGCCTAATCCAACTTCACCAAAAAAACCGACCGGCCCGTTAAAATTATAACGACCGGCAAGTTTTACCGGGATGGCCTTCAAATCTCCGATCTTTACTGATTGACCGGCGATATCAATACTCTTACCAATAAATACTGAATAACCGGCCGAAAGGCTTACATCGAAATTTTCGGCAGCAGGAATAGCATATTTAAGATCTCCGCCGATAGCAAATGAAGAAATGTCGCTGGCGTCACCAACCGGTAATCCCGGATCAACGCCAATACTGAATTTTCCAGTATTGTCAGATTTCTTCGAGTTTTGTGCAAATGAGGTAAACGCTACGCCTACCATTAATGCTGCTAATAATAAAAATTTTCTCATAATTGATCATTTTTAATAAATAGTTGAATATCAAAAATAAGAATAATTATATTAAATAGTATTTGTTAAATCAATGAAAATATTTTCTAACGATTTGTTATTGTTGCTGTTACGTAAACCTTCCAAAGAATTATTGGCCACTATTTTACCCTTATTAATAATTATTACCTGGCTGCACACGGCCTCCACTTCCTGCATAATATGGGTGGAGAGGATGATGGTTTTTGTCTTCCCCAGATCGCGTATTAACTGGCGGATGCCGATAAGTTGGTTGGGATCGAGGCCTGAGGTAGGTTCGTCCAGTATCAGCACCTGCGGATCGTGCAATATAGCCTGAGCCAGCCCCACGCGCTGACGGTAGCCTTTGGATACCTGGTCTATTTTTTTATGGCACTCGGGCGTTAAGCCGGTTTGCTCAATCACCTCGTCAATCCGCTTTTTGGCATCTTTTATCTGGTGGATATCAGCAATAAATGCCAGCGACTCTTTCACATACATATCCTGGTACAGCGGGTTGCTTTCGGGCAGATACCCTATGTTGCGTTTTACCTCCAATGGCTGCGTTTCCACATCAAAGCCGCATACGGACGCCTTGCCTGAGGTTTGCGGGATAAAGCCCGTCAGTATCTTCATGGTGGTTGATTTGCCTGCCCCGTTCGGTCCCAGGAAACCCAGCACACCCGGTGATGCAGTAAACGAAATACCATCAACAGCCTTTTGCGGACCGTAAATTTTAGTCAGGGATTCAACGCTGATACTCATGCTTCAAATGTAGATAATTAGTTGGGAAGTCGGGAAGATTTCATGGTTGTCATTCTGAATGCAATGAAGAATCTTCTGCCAGTTACAGGGCGAATATGCAAGGTGAAGAAGATGTTTCACTATCGTTCAACATGACAAGGTGGTTTTAAGGAATTATACTGGCCTGAATACCATCTTTCCAACTTACGGACTTTCTGACTTCCAGACTTCCCGTCTTTCCGACTAAAAACTATCTTTGCGCTATTATGAGTAAACAGACGGACGAACTTTTTAAGAACGTCATATCACATGCTAAAGAATATGGCTTTGTTTTCCCTTCGAGCGAGATATATGACGGCCTGAGTGCCGTTTATGATTATGGACAGAATGGCGCCGAACTGAAGAACAATATCAAAACCTATTGGTGGAAAGCCATGGTACAGCTGAACGAGAATATTGTAGGCATCGATTCCGCTATATTTATGCACCCCAAGATATGGAAAGCCAGCGGTCACGTAGATGGTTTCAGCGACCCGATGATCGATAATAAAGATTCTAAAAAACGCTACCGCGCCGACCAGCTGCTGGAAGATAAAATAGACCGTTACGATAAGGATGGCAAGACAGACAAGGCGGAAGCTTTACAGTTGGAGATGGATAAGGCACTCAAAAATGATGACCTCCCACGCTTAAAGGAACTGATCATAGAACATGAAATAGCGGACCCTGTTAGCGGTACCCGCAACTGGACAGATGTACGCCAGTTTAACCTGATGTTCAGCACCCAGATGGGCGCCATTGCTGATGATGCAGACCAGATCTACCTGCGGCCGGAAACCGCACAGGGTATATTTGTATATTCAGGCTCGGGTGG
>JBEHXM010000045.1:0-33313 GCA_048498695.1 Bacteroidota bacterium | reverse complement strand
ATAAAATTATGGGGAATTTCAACCCGTTTATAGCGTGCTATTACGGTACTCAATACGTAAAAACACCTTTTTTTTTACAAAGCAGGCCTGATAGCCGGATGTTATTTTTTGGCTACCCGGTAAAGTTTGCCGCCATCTGTTAGCATACAAAGCCCCGCCTTTCCCTCATGTCAGGGCCCTGAAGCGTTCGTTTTATCCGCCAGCAGGCGCTCCTCTCCTATTATTTTATGCCCGCTGATCACCAGCCGGCAAATATGTTGGCCGCTTAAGGCGCCCAGGAAAAGGTTGCCTTTCCATTCACTGATCACATTTACCACTTCAACTCATCTACGCCGTTTTCCCCAGGCCTTACTGTCCGTCAAAAACAAAATTGCAAATAAATTTGTATAAATACTAAAAATATTAGCAATTTTACAATCCCAAAAATGTGCGCATGCCCGAGGCTAAAAAGGAGATCATTAATCAGCTGCAAAAGGATATTTTGCAATGGGAAGGTTATAGAGCGCCTTCCAGCGGTCGTTATGGGCCTTTAGGACTGGGGCCTTTAGAAAATGCTTTTCCAAACCGGGTTTTTCCGAAAAGTTGTGTGCATGAATTCGTTTGTGCTGACAAAGAACAGGCTGCCGCTTCAGGCGGATTGGTCACCGGTATCTTGTCCTTGTTGTTACAGCCCGGCGGGGTCTGTATTTGGATCGGCCGGGCCCGGCGGTTTGCACCAGCCTTAACGGCCTTTGGGATTTTGCCGCACCGGGTCATTTTTATCAGCCTGCGCAAAGACGAGGATGCTTTGTGGGTGATGGAAGAAGCCTTGAAATGCCCCGGCCTGACCGCAGTGATCTGCGAAACCAGGGAACTGGATTTTAGACAGTCGCAGCGACTGCAACGGGCGGTCGAACACAGCCGGGTAACCGGTTTTGTGCTGCGTAATGCAGCGGGAAATCTAAGTTCGACGGCTTGTGCGGCACGCTGGCAGATCCGCCCGCTGCCAAGTACCGACCTGGGTGGCTTACCCGGTCTGGGTTTTCTGCGCTGGCAGGTGGACCTGTTAAAAGTGCGTAACGGGCAAACGGGTAATTGGGTGCTGGAGTGGCAGGAAAGGCATTTTGTCTCGGTAGAAGAACGCATGATCGTAGCAGAAAGGCAGGTGGGTTGAGCGATGCAAAAACGTTATATGGCGATTTGGTTCCGGCATTTGCTGACGGACGGGCTGGCACGGCGGCGGCCCGAACTAAGGGGTCTCCCTTTTGTATTAGCGGCGCCGGTCAAAAATAAGATCATCATTACCGCTTCCAGTATACCGGCAGAACGTGAAGGTGCCTTTACCGGAATGGCTGTAGCGGATGCCCGTGCAGCTTTTGGTGAATTGGTGGTTGTCGATGAAGTGCCGGGGCAAGCGGCTAAGTTGTTACGGCTTTTAGGCTTAGGCTGTATTCGGTATACGCCTACGGTGAGTTTAGACCTGCCCGATGGTTTGCTACTGGATATTTCCGGTTGCGCGCATTTGTGGAGCGGCGAGCGTGGTTACCTCACAGAAATTGTGCTTAAGTTACGTGAGGCCGGCTTTGATGCAAGAGCGGCCATCGCCGATACACCTGGTACGGCCTGGGCAGTAGCACGGTTTGCACAAAAAAGGCCAATTATTGCTGCTGGTGAGCAGAAAGCTGCAATCGCTCCATTGCCGTCTGCCGCTTTACGGCTGGAACCCGAGGTCATCGAAAAATTGAAAAAGTTGGGTTTCCGCTCAATTGGGCCCTTGCTGGAAATGCCGCCGCCGATGCTGCGCCGCCGTTTTGGACAGGGGCTATTATTACGTCTTGACCAGGCTTTGGGCCGTACCGAAGAATACCTGGAAGCGATCGTCCCGCCCGTGCCTTATACCGAGCGGCTGCCTTGCCTGGAACCTATTCGTACCGCGCCGGGTATCGAGATCGCCATCGAGAAGTTATTGACCGCTTTATGCCTGCGCCTGGTAACAGAGGGCAAAGGTGTCCGCAAAGCTATCCTGAAATGTCATCGCATCGATGGCCGTAAAGTACAGGCTGGCATCACCACCACCAAAGGTTCGCATAGCGTTTCCCACCTGCTGAAATTGTTTCGTTTACAGATCAGCAAGATCGAACCGGCTTTAGGTATCGAATTATTTATACTGGAGGCCACCCGCGTGGAAGATATGGAAACCGTGCAGGAACAAATTTGGGCGGAGTCCAAAGGTCTGGCGGACACCACGCTGGCTGAACTATTAGATCGCATTGCTGGCAAGGTTGGGGCCGATACCATCAAGCGTTACCTGCCATCGGAAAATCACTGGCCGGAACGATCCTTTAAACTGGCTACCTCGCTGACAGAAGAGCCGCAGACCGAGTGGCCGGAATTACCGCGCCCCATCAGTTTATTAGCGGTTCCTGAACCGATTGAGGTAATGGCTTTGGTGCCTGATCACCCACCCAAAGTATTTGTACACAAAGGCAGGCGGCATACGCTGGCAAAAGCCGACGGCCCCGAACGTATCGGGCGGGAATGGTGGCAGGATAGTGGCGAGCACCGGGACTATTACATGGTTGAGGACCACGAAGGCTGTCGTTATTGGGTATTCCGCTCCGGGCATTACGACAGCGGGGATGCCCGCTGGTATTTACACGGTTATTTCGCCTGAATATGAACTATCCGGAATTACAAGCCACTTCAAATTTCAGCTTCCTGCGCGGGGGCTCGCATCCGCAGGAACTGGTGGCGCAGGCAGCAGCTTTGGGTTATACGGCCATCGCGATCACCGACCGTAATTCCCTGGCTGGCATTGTCCGGGCGCACATGGAAGCTAAACAGGCAGGTATTCAATTTATTCCGGCTTGTCGCCTGGACTTAGCAGATGGAACCAGTTTATTGGCTTATCCCACCGACCAGCCTGCTTATGCCCGTTTATCTGCGCTGTTGACCTTGGGTAATTTACGGACCGAAAAAGGCCAGTGTCAATTGTACAAAGCTGATGTCTATTCCCATGCCGAAGGCCTCCTGTTTATAACCGTACCACCGGACCGCCTGAACGGCCGTTTTGAATTCGAACATGCATTTCTAAATGACCTGGCCGAATACCGCCGTCATTTCGGTAAAAACCTCTACCTGGCTGCTTCCTTCAACTATAACGGGCAGGATCGCAAACGCTTATACCGGTTGGCCGAAACAGGGGTTCCCTTAGTCGCTACCGGTGACATCCATTATCATATCGCGGAACGCCGGGAATTGCAGGACATCCTGACCTGCGTTCGTGAAAAGTGCACGATCCACACAGCAGGGTATTTACTGCACCCGAACGCCGAACGCTTTCTTAAACCGCTGGATGAAGTACAACGCTTATTCGGCGCTTACCCCGAAACCTTGGCCAACGCACGTTATATCGCACAAGCCTGTACCTTTTCACTGGATAGGCTCAAATATCTCGAACCTGAAGAAGTGCTGGAGAACGGCCTCACCCGGCAAGAACGCCTCGAAAAGCTGACCTGGGAAAAAGCCAAAGCCTGTTTGGGCGACCCTATACCGGAAAAGCACCGTAAGCAGATCGAGTTTGAACTGGCTTTTATCAAAAAACGCCGCCTCGCCTGGTACTTCCTGCGGGTCTACCGCAAAACGCAAAAGGCCGAAGAACTGGAGATATTGCACCAGGGGCGCGGCTCAGCAGCCAATTCCACTGTTTGTTTTTGCTTGGGCATAACCGCTGTCAATCCAGCCAAATCCCGCCTCTTGTTTTCCCGCTTTATGTCGGAAGCCCGGGATGAATGGCCCGATATCGATGTGGATTATGAACATGAACGGCGCGAAGAGATCATTCAATTTATTTATAATGATTACGGCCGCGACCGGGCGGCTATCGTGGCGACCGTTACCCAGGAACGCCATAAAGGCGCCATCCGCGATGTGGGCAAAGCGATGGGCCTCTCCGAGGATACCATCAAACGCATCGGGGCGACCATCTGGGATTTTTACGAGGAGGGTTTTGACGAGGAACGGCTGCGGGGCCAGGGCCTGAACCCGCAGGACCCGGTCATCCGCAAAGTGTTGGAACTGACCTGCCAGTTGATGGGCTTCCCGCGGCAGCTCGGCCAGCATACCGGCGGCTTTGTGATCACCGAGGGCAAATTATCTGATTTCTGCCCGGTGCTGAATGCCCGTATGGTCGACCGCACACAAGTCGAATGGAACAAGGATGACCTGGAAGACCTCGGTATTTTAAAGATCGATGTGCTTGGACTCGGAATGCTGACCATGATCCGCAAAGCCTTTGACCTGGTACTCCGGCACTATGGCATCCGGTTGACCTTAGCGAATGTACCGCAGGACGACCCGGAAGTATATGATATGATCTGCCGGGCGGATACCATCGGCGTGTTCCAGATCGAGAGCCGCGCGCAAATGTCCATGCTGCCCCGCTTAAAGCCACGCGAGTTTTATGATCTGGTGATCGAGGTTGCCATCGTGCGGCCGGGTCCGATCCAAGGCGATATGGTACATCCTTACTTGCGCCGCCGCAATGGCGAAGAGCCGGTCGTTTATCCTTCGAAAGACCTCGAAGATATTCTGGGCCGTACTTTAGGTGTTCCGCTTTTCCAGGAACAAGCGATGGAGATCGCTATCGCCGCTGCCGGTTTTACACCTGCCGAGGCCGACCAGTTGCGCCGCAGCATGGCTTCGTTCAAAGCGAACGGTAAACTGAAATTTTATGAAGAAAAGATCGTGGCAGGGATGCTGAAAAGAGGTTATGAAGAAGACTTCGCCCGTCGGATCTTTAAACAGTTGCAAGGCTTCGAGGGTTACGGTTTCCCTGAAAGCCACGCTGCTTCTTTCGCACTGTTGGTCTATATATCCTCCTGGCTAAAATGTTATTATCCTGATGTCTTCTGCACGGCCCTGCTCAATAGTCAGCCCATGGGTTTTTACCAGCCCGCCCAGATCGTGCAGGATGCCCAACGGCACCAGGTTCAGGTGCTGCCCGTCGATGTCAACTATTCTGAATGGGATAATACGCTTGAACAAAAAGACGGCAAATATTACGCCGCCCGTCTGGGCTTCCGGCAGGTCAAAGGCCTGCGCGAAGACGATATGATCCTATTAGTGACCATGCGAGATGCGGGCTACCGGCATATTGACCAATTGCGCGCAGCTGGCGTACCGGAAGTAGCGCTGGAAAAACTCGCCGGTGCCGATGCTTTCCGCTCCATGGGGGCCGACCGCCGTATGGCGCTATGGGAAATTTCTGCCTTAGCAGACCGCCCCATTGGTTTATTTGACGGACAGGTTTCTGAAACGGCATTAGAAGCTACCGTGCCCCTGCCACTGATGACACGAGGTGAGCATGTCGTACAGGATTATGTTTCTACCGGCCTGTCGCTCAAAGACCACCCGGTTGGCCTGGTGCGTCCGCATTTAACCCGGCTGCGCAATATCCGCGTCAGCGATTTAGTCAAATATAAAGACGGTGACTATGTAAGATTAGCCGGACTCATCACCGTCCGCCAGCGCCCTGGCACCGCTAAAGGCGTACTCTTTATGACGCTGGAAGATGAAACCGGTTCGGCTAACCTGGTGGTCTGGCAACAACTCTTTGACACCTACCGCAAGGAAATTGTCCAATCGAAATTACTCATGGTTGCCGGTAAATTACAAGTTGCTAATGGCGTTTTGCATTTGGTCGTATATCAATGTTTCAATTTGACCGCACTGCTGAATAGTTTAACTCAGGTTGACTTGCCGCAAACACGCGCGCGCGGAGACGAAACCACTAAACCATATGACTACGATAAACGGCAAACGGTTCAACCTGAAAGAGCTTTCCACAAAGGCCGGAACTTTCATTGATAATCTCCATAGTCCAGCCGTCGTCTTCCCGGCAGGTAAAATGGTACCGGCAAAACGACATTTTTGCACCCCCCCACAGCGCCCCGAAAGGAAATCAGCTATCCTGAACTTTTTGCCCAGGGCTTGACCTGTTATGATTATTTTCGAGACGCTGTTGCCTGAATAACCGGTCTTGGAAGGTTCGGCAAAAAAGCTTTGCAGACCCTGCAGTTTCTAATTTCTTAAAGTATTTGTCCGTCTTAAATAAAGGTGAAACACTTGAATTTGGCGATTCAAGTGTTTCCTCCTGTTTTGAATGGACCCGAATAATTAGAAGCGACCTACGCGGGGGTTTGCAAACCCGCTGTTGTCTCCTGCTTAGGTAAACCGACTACGATCAAAACCAATCCGCCGATTATCCAATAAAAGCAGGCATCCAATCCCCGGAACGAAAACACGAACGGCGCCATTACAAACACTATTCCCACCAGCCTATCTATGGCTAAATGTAATTTGTAAGGGATAATCCGGTATACACCTAATTGATCGTTAGCCAGTAGTGTAAGGATAAAAGCTGCAATGCCAGTTCCGACCGATAATTGCAGGGCAAGCGGGTTAGAATTTCCCAACCCTAACACAAACGGTAATCCGATGAGTGCCACAGCTACCGGATAATCCAAATAGGCGTGTATTTTTTTTTGGGTTATAAGTCCCATGTCTCGTTAGTTTAAGCTTTAAAATACTGTTCTTCTACAATTTGTCCGTTTTGCCAAATGGTTCGAAGTATTTCGTGCCATAAGACCTGGCTTCCATCATTCATCGTGAAGTCAAAAGTGAATTCAGCGAAAGAAACATCTTCGTTCAATGAAGCGTTGTGCAAGGTGATACCATTTACTTGGGCAATAGCGCCTGCAAACGCTTGCATTTTGGCGATCATTTCTGATTTGCCGTTTGTTACCGTACCATCAAAATCAATGGTTTTGGCATGAGGTGCGAAAAACTTTTCTGTCGCTTCTACGATTCCTCCTTTTTTAACCATCTCGTTTTTAGCAGAGAAGATTTCATTCAATGAATGTTCCATTTTTATTTGTTTTGAATTATCTGTCAACATTGACAAACCAAAACTCCGCTAATTCAAAAGCAATAAAAATGAAGCTGGTCAAGAAAAACGGTTGATCTAGTTCAACTTTTCCCCCGGGTTCTTTTATTCCTGATTCTTGAGAGGAATTCAGTTGACATTCCGAGATAAGAGGCTAATGCGTATTGCGGCACACGCCGAACGAAGTTAGGGTAGTTCAATAAAAAATTCTCGTAGCGTGCTTCCGCATCATGCATTAAGTTAAAAAGGATCCTTCGGTGTTCAAAAGCAAGTCCTTTTTCAGCCATTATTCTAAAAAAAGTTTCGAATTGATGGTTTGCCTTTTTTAACTCTTGCTCTTTATCGTAGTCTAGTTGTAAAATGACGCTGTCTTCTAATGCAACGATGAAAAGGGTCGCGGGATGCTGATAGATATAGCTGTTAAAATCAGATACCCACCAATTTTCGATAGCAAACTGAAAGGTGTGTTCTTGCCCTTCATCTGTAACCGCGTAAGTTCTGAAAGCCCCTTTTACTACAAATGCTCTATGTTTATTGGTAAAATTAGGCTGCACAATGAATTGTCTTTTTTTTACTTTGACTTCTTTGAAGTAAGACATAAATTGTTCAGCTTCATCATCCGCCAATGAAACAAACTTTTGTACATAATCTAAAAGTTGTTTTTTGCTTATATTCATTTGCGCGTTATCGTTGTTTCGCATTATAATACTACGCTAGGGGACCCCAAACCGTATTCGAAAATCTTACTATAGCATTAACTTTACCGTTTGGTAAAGTTAATGCTATAGTACATGTTTAATTTGATATCAGGGGATAATGCACAGATTTAAGCCTCCATTTGCTGCCATCGAATTTAGGTTGGCATAATAGGTACACCTTCCTGGTTATTTATGTACGAACGCGGATAATTGTTTTGCCTTTAACCCGATCCGTCGCATTATAGGTAGCGACGGCATTGTCGAGCGTAACAACGCTCCCGGTATTCGTTTTCAAACGCCCCTGACGGAACCTCTTTGCGATCTCCATCAATTGAGACCGGTCTGCTTCGACGACAAAGTCAATATGCTGAACGCCGTCAACTTGTTCTTCATTCCAGCCGGTAATGGACACAAATTTTCCTCCTGTGCGAACTACAGCTAAAGATCGCTTTGCGATATCACCACCAAGGACATCAAAAACCAAATCGACCTTGTCGATATTTTCTAATGTATCGCCATCCAAATCGACGAACTCGTTTACACCAAAGTCAAGTGCAGTTTCACGATGAGCCCCCCTCCCGGTACCAATTACATAAGCACCAAACTCGCGCGCGAGTTGAACGGCCATCGAACCAACGATACCTGCGGCGCCATGTACCAGTACCCTTTGACCGGCCTTAAGTTGGCCGTGCTGGAACAGTCCCTGCCATGCGGTTAAGCCCGGCATCACCAGCGCATTGCCCTCATTGAAGTCCACATCATCAGGCAGCAGTGCAAGGTTGCGCGCCTCAATGGCCACGTATTCGGCCAGCGAACCATTGCGATACCAATCCTGAAGACCGAACACCCGTTGTCCCACCGACAGCCCTGTCGTACCATAGCCAAGCGCTGCTACCACACCTGCCAGTTCGTGTCCCGGGATCGTAGGCGTCCGGTCATGACCGGAACGATCAGTCCAGGTCGACGGCCACGACAGCTCGTCCCCGGTAATACTGGCCGCATAAACCTGAACAACGACATCGTTTATCGCTGCCGACGGTTCGGGTAAGTTAACCAATTTCATTCCTGCTAATCCTGCATTTTGATCTGTTACAACAATTGCTTTCATCATTTACCTCCTTTTTGGTTAATCAGTAAACACCTGCTTAATGAAGTGATAGTACTGTAAGTTACTGCTTTTATTTTTAAAGATTTAGAATTCGCGGTTATCATCAAATGTCCGAAACAAGACTTTATGTAATTCCGGAGATGCCGGTCTGACGGTCAGACCAGGCCAGCAGGCGTTACCGGCGGAAAGTCCCTTTCAGGATCAGATACGTTATTGATAAAGTTCGTCAGCGAATACATCGCCACCAGGCCAACTATTTCCATAATGCTTGCGTCCGAGTAGCCTGCATCACGCACTATCGCCAGATCTGTATCGCTGACCTTACCACGGGTCTCGATCACTTTTCGGGCAAACTGAACAGCCGCATCACGCTTTGGATCAGTTGCATGGCCCTTTCGGGCGAGGATGATCTCATCGGCATCCAGTTTGGCCATATGCTGGGCAGTATAACTATGGACAGTCAGGCAATAGTTGCAGCCATTAACTTCGGAGACGGCGAGGCCGATGCTATCGCGTGTCTTCACATCGAGCGCCTTGCTCATGACGCTGAACAGTGCAGCCCAGGCGTTGAACGCAATAGGACTGGCCGCGAACGTGGCCATCATATTTGGAGTGAAGCCGATGTTTTTAGCAAAGGCATCAAGTGTGGGTTTTGAATCTGCCGGTACACTTTCCGGCTTAAGCGCTTCTATTCTGGGCATGGTAGCGTGTTTAATTTTATTTAAAAATGATTATACCAAATCCAGCACCTCTTCAACCGGGCGGCGGGGCTTTTGCTTCCAGTTTCCCGGGCGTTCGGGCCCAACAGATAACAGCATTACCGGTATTTCATCCTCCGCAAGTCCAAACTCATTGGCTACGGCGTCAAAATCAAACCCGATCATCGGTGTAGAACCCATGCCAAGTGAGCGCGCCGCATAGATGATCGCCGCTGCACCGAATGTAGCTGTGCGTATCGCTTCGTCACGCCGGCGTTCCGGGTACGGCATATAAAGATCGCGTGCAGGAATTTCCCATTCTGGTACCATGCTTTCCGGCATTACGCCCGATGCCACCAGCGGTGCAAGACGGCTTGGTATGACGCTGGTATCAACCAATTGGCCAATAACGATGAAAGTCACGGCCGCATCCGTGATCGCGGGCTGATTCCAGGCAATCGGACGCAATCTCGCTTTAGCATCAGCTGTGCGAACAGCGATGAAACGCCAGTTTTGTAAGTGAAAAGAAGTTGGTGCGGAGGTGCCAATTTGCACCAGATCGCGGATTTGGTCATCGGTCAGTGTAGCGGTAGGGTCATAGTATTTTGCAGCGCTACGGCTAAGAATGGTATCAATGACAGCGTTGGTCATAATTTTAATAATAAAGTGGATTAATATATGTCAGGTAAAATTATCCCACTGAATGGTCAGCTTAACGGACCAGATTTAAAATCTATCGGGGACCAGTCAGGATTCAAAACTTTATTGACATTTCATTTACAAAGAGCCGAAGTATCGCTCTTTATACCAGCAGTTAGAACCGGGAATTATCAGTTGATTTGCCGTAGGACCTTAATCAGACCAGCCGCTTGAGTTTAGGCCAATGCCTCAAACTTAGTTGTAAAAAGATTGATAGGGCGTACACTGAATTGCATGCGCAGGTTTGGGTGGAACAAAGGACCGAAGTGTCTTTTAGGTTTCCGGCTGCAGCCCGACAGTTCAGGATGTGATTTTTCTAAGGATGTCAACCGCAAAATCCATTTCCTGTTCATTGACGGCCGCAAATCCAAAACGAATGGCATCATAGGGTAAATCATTCCCTTTAAAATAGGCTCGCCCGGAAAATTGCAATCCGAAAGCGGCGGATCTATTGATGATATTGGCAAGCTGATATTTTTCATTAAACTTAAGCCAAAGCGCCATGCCTCCTTGTGGTTGATTAAAATCAATAAGATGGTCTAGTTCATTGGCTATGAGGTTTGCAGCATAGTTGCACCTATGCCGGTAGAGTTTATTCGCTTTCATAATAAACCTTGAGAACTCACCACTTTGCATGAGGGATGCGATGATTTCCTCCATTAAAACATCACCCCTTAAATCAATTAATGTTTTTAATTTAATGGCACTACTCAAAAAATCGGGAGTTGATATCATATATCCAAGCCTGAAATCAGGCCCCAATACTTTAGTCAACGAGCCTATATATATCACATTGCCCCCATGTGCTCCGCTGGCAAGGGGTAAATATGGGCTATATTGAAATTGAAAATCGTAATCATAATCATCTTCAATAACGGTTAACTGATGGGTCGTTATGATCTTTAATAACTTTGTGCGGCGCGGCGAGCTAAGCGTAACCGTTGTCGGATGGTGGTGGTGCGGGATGATGTACAGCAGTTTTATTTGATTTTTTAACAATACATCCTCTAAGGCATCAACATCTGCTCCGTCATCGTCTACTGGAATGGTGATTAACTCAGCGCCTAATTGCCTGAAGATAGCGTCTGCAAAAAAATAGCTGGGGGTAGTAACTAAAACTTTATCGCCTGGTTTTATGATCATTGACGCCGCGATATAAATAGCCATTTGAGCGCCCCTGGTAACCATTAAGTTTTCCTGCTCAATATTAAGCCCGCGCGTATCATTTAAAAATAAGGATAGCGCTTCTTTAAAAATGGAGCAGCCGTCAATATTTAAGTTTGACGAAGTCTTTTTTAAATGCTGGTGGGTAAGCAGCCTTCGATATTCGGCTGAGACCCGTTCGACAGGGAACAGGTTAACATCCGGGAAACCGTCGTTGACAATAACCTTAAAGTCAGAGGTGGTTGTTTTTAATGATGGCACATGCTCCAACTTATCAAACGACACTATCGATTTAGCCTTATAATTTGATTTAGCTTTGTCTGCATAAGTCCTGGGTTTTATAATAGGCAAAAGTGTTGATACCCTATACGCTTTTCTTTCTTTACTGATGATCCAATCCTCTGTAATTAAATCATTATAAGCAGCCATTATCGTTTTTCGGTGAAGGCCAAGATCTGCGGCGAGCATGCGCGCACTGGGCAGTTGGACTCCAGGTAATAGTATACCTTTTTGAATTAAAAGGACCAACTGCGAGGCGATTTGTTTGAACACGGCTTCGGTACTGCTTCTATCGATCTTTAACAGCGTTTTAAAGGGAAGCATAAATAAATAAGCTAAGGGTTTTCATAGAAGAATCAATTGCGCTGGTCACTCTCAATACAAAAAACTGGTACCCCAAGTGTTCAATAGCCGTAGCTAAGTTTGTTGCACACAAAGATATCATATTCAGCAAAATTTAGACAGTGATAATTTGTGGGACTTGAAAAAGGAAAGCAAGGTCGCCCTATATAAATTTAATAAAATACCAGAATGAAAAATTTACTAATCATTAACGCCAGTCCGAGAGGTGAAAGATCAGTCACCAGACAGCTCACTCATTTGTTTGCTGTTAAGTGGATCGAAGCTCATCCGGACTATGCCATCCATCATCGCGAGGCAGGCCGGGAAGCTATACCACATGTATCCGAATTATGGATTGCGGCGGCTGCTAAACCCGCTGCGTTAAGGACTGAAGATGAGGTCAATGAATTGAGGATCAGCGATCAGTTCATTGCTGAACTTAAAGCAGCCGACGTGATTGTTTTAGGAGTGCCGATGTTCAACTGGTCGATCCCTAGTACATTAAAAGCTTATTTAGACCAGGTCATAAGAGCCGATGAAACGGTTAAAATGAGGCCTGATGACCCTCAAAACCCTTACAGAGGTTTGTTGAAAGATAAAAAAGTTTACTTGCTTTTTAGCAGGGGAAATGCAGGTTATGAAAAAGGCGAATATTTCGCTCACATGAATTTTCAGGCAGACTACCTCAAAACGGTCTTTAATATTATGGGGCTTACCGATATTCAGGAAATCGCCTTAAACGGCAGTGCGTTTGACAAAGGAATATATGAGCAATCAACCAAAGCTGTTCATCACAAAATTGCCGAAATGGCCTCAGATGATCGGATTGTAGCCCAGTAAGACCCGACGCAGAAGAAAATGGTACTGGCTGTAAAACCTGTACCGTATATATTAAACGAGAGGAGGTGCCCGATTATCACTTTAAATTCAGTTGATGGCTTTGGCAAAGTGGTGACAAGCAAGCTCATAACCTTTATTCAGGTATAATCTATGCGCCGGGTGCAATATGTACCCACTGTCGAGATGAACACTTTTTATGCCCTCATCAGTAGCGCGTTTTGCAACGTAGTCTAACAAAGTACCAGCGTAGCCCTGGTTTCTGCATTCGGAGAACGTGAATAAGTCATCTATGTATATCATATTGCCTGTTCGAAGCAGGTTTAAAAATCGGTAAGTGATAAACGCGCCTGCTTTTGTGTTATCTGCATTCGGTATAAACGCTAATTCAAATTCTTCGCTGCTGATCATTTGAAAAACTTGCCCGACTACCGTTTCCGGATCCAGGTTTGGTCGAAATTCCAGGATCGCTTCCTTACAAAATTCAATATCAGTTTTAGTGATTGCTGTTTTGCATTCCATAATAATTCTTAGTTTTTATGATCTGTAGTCATAGAGATTTCGTTTTGACATAACTATCAATACTCCAGTCATGATGATCAAGAGCTGAAAGCACAAAGGCAGCACCTGTAAAAACAAAAACCGGGTAATTGAATGGTGCGCTTATACTTAAAAACATGGCCATGCACAGGCCGAAAACAAGTGTGAGGAAGCCCGCGCCTATACCAGCTTCTTTAATTCTGTAGCCTATGATGAGGCATAACCCAAAGACAAGTTCAGCAATTGTAGCAATGACGCTCATGATGTTGGCTATCTGCCAACTTGCAAAAGGGATCAATTTATTAGTGTAGTCAACGAAATGCTTCCAGTCACCCCATGTAGCTCCGGAACCAGGCGGCCCTAAAAAACCTAATCTGTCCATTACAGGTATTAGAAAGCCAACACCCAGGGTTAACCGTAATAAAAGTTGTCCTATTGCCGCTATCATCTTCATTTAATTTTTGCTGAAATCAAAGTTAACATCGGCATATTTAAATTTCAGGTACCAGATGTCCTATTTTAAATGGACCAGCCTGGTACGGCCAGTACTTAAAGTTCGCCATGAATAAGATGATAATAAAGAAACGCTCCAATTTTAAGTAAATCTAACGGATAGTGTTCTGTTTCAATCCCACACCTTTTTTATGCGGTACTTGTATTTCCATGTTGATTGATTTTATTTTCTGTCGGGTGGTAATCCGATTCCGTGTTAGCAGCGACAAAAATATAAATTTGAAGCTAATAGGCTAGAAATATGTTTTGTAGGCGAAGAAAATCAAATTTCCGGTATCACGGCATGACAAAATCATGAACGAGGCAATCAACCGGTTCAACTAGCCCGGTTCGGGCCAAGTCCTTAAATGGCCCGATTACGATCAAAGGATATTATTATCGCAAACGGATCGTCGGAGATCGAATTAAAGTTGACCGCGGGAGCCAACCATAAAGCGTCCGGCTTCGCTCACCGGACGCTAATTTTAAAGTTAAATTATTACACGCCTGTAATACGTTCTTTGTAAACCGCAAGAGCTTCTTCCAACCTGTCCTTGGCGGTGGTATCTCCGGGTACATTATGTGATGGATGGATGTATAATTTCACACCGCGCTCTGCTAATATTTCAGCTACAGTTGTTACCGTCATCCATACGCAGGTAATAAAGGCCATCGTAGATACAGGGCCTATCTTATCTTGATGATTCTTAAGGGTAACTGCTGCATCGCCAATAGGCGCACAAGAATCTACTATAAGATCCGCGATGTCAAAAATGCTTTTGCCGCTTGAGTGACGTGTCTGCTTTCCCTTAGCTTCTGCCGCAGAACCAAAAACAATCACTTTCATTCCTTTCCTTTTCGCTTCCAGTGCAACATCTATGTTGACGTTATTGATGCCCGAATGTGAAAATAACCACATCGTATCCCGGGTGTCAAAGTTATAGCCTTTCATAATTTCAATACCATAACCTTCAACGCGCTCCAAAAACACAAATTGGTGTACACCCATTTCTCCCGTAATTCTGGTGAAGAAAGTTAATGGCAATTCAATAATTGGATGGAAGCCAACAAAGCCTCCGATTCTGGGATACATTTCTTCGATGGGGATGGTGGCATGACCACATCCAAAAGTATGTACCCACCGACCGGCTTCTATTGAGTCAGCCATGATTTCTGCCGCCTTACGGATATTCTCCATTTGCGTGTCTTCGATACGGGTCATGATATCCCGTGCACTGTTAAGCCATTCTTTTGCTAGCATGTTATTTGTGTTTAACGATTTGTTTTTAATAAGTTCTTATGATCTGTAATTGATTTAATAGTGATGCCGCCGATTTCCGACATGTGTCTTTACCTGCGTGGTTTTTACTTCATTTTCCCGCTCAGCCAACAAATAAACAAGCGATGCTGACCCATCCATGGTCGGTTCATTGGTACTGTAATCCCCCGAATCATCGTGATACACGGCCAGGTCCGATTGAAACTCGGCATACTTGTCATCGCCGGTTAACTTTATGCCTGCCAGGTGATTATAAATGCGTGTATAAACGGGGCCGTCCACCAGGCCGCCGTCTATCGGGTAGTGATAAAGTTTCGAGAATGAGGAATGCGGGTCGCGTGGCGTATCCCCGCTTTCCGGCATACCATATACCATGCTTTTACCCCAGGGGTTGCAGCCAAATAACCAGTCAAAGCAGGCCTTTTCTAATTGCTCATACGTACGGTCCCCGCTGAGTTGACGGTACAGGTAGCACTGGATCGTGAAGGAGACAGTAAGATTATTGGAGCACCATATAAATGGAATGCCCCTGTAAAATGCATTACCTGATCCTTTCTTCCATACGCGTTCAATACCTTGTTTATAGTATTGAATGAGTTTCGCTTTTTGGCGTGCACCGGCATTTTTGGCCAACTCATAATGGCCGAAATTATGAAAAGGGTACCACTGGTAATGGTTTGCGGTATCCGCCCCCATCCAGGGGGTGACTTTTTCCTCGAGACTATATTTAAGTGCCTGATTTAGATATACCTTTTGATGATTGAGCCCGAAGATGGCTGCCGCACCCAATTCCATATCATCCACCCAATTATCCTCTTCATAAAAATACGGTGATACAGTTGAAGCGGTTTGCGCAACCCCTGGTTTCGCTAAACCATATGCATAAGCCGACAAGGATCGTTCAGCGAGGAGGGTTGAAAATGCCTGGTCTTTTGAACGATAAATACGGGCACCTAGTGCGAAGGCACTGGCAAATTTACCTGCTGTAGATGCTGCACCGGTACTGCGATTGGTGTATTTACCCAGCCCCTGGGGCTTACCAGTTATAAAATATACGGGACGGCCGGCGCCTTTGCCATAGCCGTAATCAACCGAGTCTTTGTTTGGAAGGCGCATACCGGCGTGGTCACGGTCATCCGCTAGCTGGTTAAACATCCAGTCGGCCCGGGGATGCATTTTTAATAACCATTGCAGCCCCCATTTACCTTCGTCTAAAACATCAGGAACGCCGTTTGGCCCATCGAGGCCATTGGCCAGATAGCTGTCTTTGAATACCGAGGGGAAATCGCGGTAAGCCGACAATAGATGGTAAGTAGCATTGGCTGACGTGGTTACATATTGCAGATAATCAGTAGCATCGTGCCAGCCCCCGGAAACATCGATATGGGTTGACGCGGGTACAGGCCCATAAACGATATAGCCGTCTTTGGTATGACACGAATCTCTCAAAAAAGGATTATACCCGCTTCTTTGCTGTCGCAGATAACGCAGGACGAAATCCGCTCTCCCCTGATAGACCTCTTTCGAAATGACAAAAGATGGCGATACAACGTTGCCGGCCTTGATATAATAGCTTCCCGGGATCTTATAGGCAGAAAAATCAAGCCGGTATGTCACTTTAAATGGGCCATACTTTCCAAAGTCCCTTCCCGCAAGGCCCTTAAAAACGCTTTGATTGCTGCGTACATCGACAAGTTCAAACTGATTTAAAGGACCCGTTTCCAGTTTTGAGCCAAATACTGCTACTTTAACTTCCCTGGGTGCATATCCTAATTGATTGATCCTTATCCATGAATGTGGGATACTGCCTGCAAATAAACAGCCACTGGACCACAGTATTAATGCCGTTAAGGTTAAGAAACATTTTTTAAGGTAAGATTTAGACATAAGACAACCGATGCAAGACAAATTGCTTTTTTTTGCTGTTATTTTAACAAATATAAAAAAAACGCATCAAACAGCAAATAAAATTTTATTTTAACTTTTTATATCCTAATTATTTTAGGGAGATGGTATACCCGATTTTTATAATTGCCTTTTAAAGAAGTATATTTGATATCATTTCACAAACAAACGTAAATAGTATCTTACTCAGCATGTTAATAGAAGAAAGACAAAATTACATTTTAAAACAAATAAACTTATATAACAAGGTGCACACTGCTGACCTATGCACCGAGCTTAATGTTTCGCTGGATACGGTCAGAAGAGATCTGGCTGAACTTGAAAAAAGTGGCAAGCTGGTCAAGGTTCACGGAGGTGCCATTTCCAAATCATTTCATTACCCTTTTCAGCAGCCTGCTGTCTACGCACGGGAAAAAAAGAAAGATATCGCCAAAAAGGCCCTTGAGCTGATCGAAGACGGTATGATTTTACTGATAGGCGGCGGTACGGTAATGCTGGAACTTGCCCGGATAATTCCGGAAAACTTAAAGGGCACACTGTTTACGGTAAGCCCGCTGGTGGCATTAGAAGTAACACAACGCTCTACAGTGGAAGTGATCCTTATCGGCGGACAACTTTCGCGCAATTCATACATTTGCACAGGTTCATCTGTGATCAGGCAATTATCGGAAATCCGGGTGGACCTGTGTTTCCTCGGTACCAACGGAATATCCTTAAACGAAGGGGTTACCGATATGGATTGGGAAGTGGTGCAGGTAAAAAAAGAAATGATCAAATCAGCAAAAAAACTGGCAGTTTTAAGTATTGCTGAAAAATTGGGGTCATTACAAAATTTGTCCGTTTGCAGCTTAAATGAGGTGGACTATTTAATTACCGAGCTCAACATGGATGATCCGAAGCTGGCTAAATATGCGAAAATATTTAAAGTAAAATAATTATTCATAGCAACTGCTAAGTTAAAAACGGTGCCTTGTAGACGCAAGGCACCGTTTATTTAAAAGCGTTATTTTTAAAACGCTGGCTTATTATTTTATAGCTTTAATACTCCATATCTCCACATTTTTACCTTCAATTTCGTCCGTATTAATTTCAACTGAACGCTGTTGAGCGGTCTGAGTAATATTTTTGCTTTTTGTGATTTCTTCCAGCGAATATTTACCATTATCTTTCACTGCAACACGAATATTTAAAGATTTTTCAACACTTGTTCCCTGGTTTAACACATACAACAAATAACCGTTTTCGTTTTCATGCAGGCGTATCACAATATTTGCGTTTGGCTTAGCTTTAAATGTAGCCTTGAACGGCAAAGAAATCTTCGCCCAATCCAAAAGCCCCATCAGGAAATTATTATTATTTGCATTAAGTGAGTCTTTTACAGCAACAGAAAGGGAGGTTGACTGATCCCATAAAGTACCCCGTGAATCGGCAATGCCCAAAAAGGAGCCCACATAAATCGTTTCCCCCTTTCCATAACCTGAGCTGACAATTCCCGGCGTATTGTCCGGAAAATACCCCAGTACTTTTGTTTTTTTTGACTCCTTGTTTAATACCTCTAATGATTCTGCAAAAAATGCGCCCCTGACCTTTTCATTTTTCTGAAGATTTGATGTCAAAGGTGCTGTATTATCCGGTATGGTTATGGGCACCTCTTTCAAAGTATTTACTTTAGTTTCCTTCACACCAAAAACTTCGCTTAAACCCATTCCGGGGATGACGTGAGCAGCGTATCCCCTGTCATCATTCCACGCGATCCTCGCCTCCGAAAAGGCATGGCCGCCATTGGCCACGTAGGCTTTTAAGCCGTCCGCCGCTTTTTGTGTAAACATCAAGGCATACGGCACGATTATCATTTTATATTGCGACAGGTCGCCGGTCTCCAGGTCCTTTCGGTGAATAAATTGTACCGGAATATTATGCTCGCTAAAAAACCGGTAATAACCAATTAACGAATTGCTATGTCCATCCTGCGCTCTAACTCTTTGGGAGCCGCCTACCATCTGGGCCAATGGATTATAAACTATGGCAATTTGCGCCTTTACAGGTTTTGAACTTGTAAAAAGAGATCTGTGATCATCAATAAACTTTGCAATTTTCCCCAGCTCAATCGCTCTTACCGTGGTGGATCCATCTAAGTTGATCAAGCCATATCCGCCTGATTCGTAACCGGAAGACATCGGGTAATAAGCATAAGCGAATATCCCTTTGGCACCTGTGGCGAGGCTGGTCCATGCCCAGATACGGTGGTCAGCGGGTGTAACGGGATCGCCCACATTTAAACCCACAGTCCCGTAGCCGGCCTGGAATTCGCCAACGTAGTAACCGCCATTGCGAATATTGGCGCTGTAGGAAAAGTCAGCCCCTGCATTGAAACGCCACGGCGTCCAGTCGCCGGGCAAATTATGTTTGGGATACTGGGAAAGGCCATAAAAATTTACCTTTTCAGACATCAGAAAATCGTCTTCAGTACCGCTATACGGGGTACTGAACAATGAAACCGGCGAGGCATGTGATGAAGTCACATGCGTTTTATCAACGAGCCTTACAGCATCATAACGCATTTCAAGGTCTCCGGCTATTTTTTGATAATTAAAACTTTTCCAGTCAATAAAATCCGTATAACTCAGGATGGTACTAAACCTTGGCGGCTGTACCTGTTCCCAACTCTGGAAATTACGGTACCAGGCTTTATTGATATTGGCAAGTGTGCTATATTTTTTTTGCAGCCATTCTCTAAACCGCTGTTGCGTATTTTTACAATAGCAATAGGAGGCTCCTGTACCAGATCCAGGATTTGCCCATTGAATGATGTGTGGTTCACTCCAAAGGTCCCAGCCATAAAAATTGGGATATTTGGTGGCAACACTTGCCGCCTTCTCCAGAAAACGTGTCATTGCATCCCTAACATCCTTATCATCAACACAATACCCCGGGTTAACCTGGGAATGCACTTTGTCTCCATTTTGTGATTCAAATTCTGCTTCAGGATATTTCTCCCCCACCCAATCAGGTGCAGATTCGGCATATACCTGGATAAACACCTTTAATCCTTCTTCCTTAGCGAGTTCAGAAAGTAATTCCAGGTTTTCAAAATGGTATTCGCCCTCTTTGGGCTCGCAATGCGCCCACTCTATCCAGGTTTTAACAGTATTGAACCCTAGCTTTTTGATTTGCTGCAGATCATGGCGCCATTCATCCTTAGATGCCGGCGTAATTTCCGACAGCATCGTTGCCCTGGAATCCCCGCCGCTATAAAATACGGCGAAAGGAAAAAATCCATCCTGGTTCGCCGCACCAAGCTTGCGCTGTCCCATTACGGAGTTGACCATCAGCATCATGAAGGCTGCTAAACAGAGGTGTTTCAAATGGTCATATCGTTTGATATTATTTGGTGCCGGCATATTTTGAAGTGTTTTCATATAAATATTTTCGATGCTTTTATTAAAATAAATATTAAAAAAAGGAGGAGCAATTAACCCCTCCTCTTTATTGTTAATGTTGTTTTAAAACACCTTTTGAATTATCTATTTCACTTTGCGGAATAGGGTAATAGTAATCGTTGCTGGCAATGCCTTTCACATAAGCCAGTTTCTTTGATTCGTAAGTTGCATAGGCTGCCAGTGTAGTCTGCAGCAGGCCCCAGCGGCGAAGGTCAAAGAACCGGTAACCTTCCATCGCCAGCTCCAGCCTCCGTTCCCATTGAATAGCCTTTCTGGCATAATTCGCATCAGGAAACGAAGAATAGGGGCTCACTTTATAATTCGCGGCGTTTACGAGAGTTCCGCCTGCATCAATTTGTTTGGCAGGCAGTTTTGCGGCACGCAGCCGTACTTTATTGACCTGGGTTAAAGCGTAACTCAAATCCCCTGTTTCCACGGCAGATTCTGCGGCCATTAAATAAACGTCCGCCAAACGGATAATATTGATATTAAGGTCTGTTACATTTGTCGCCCCGGCCTGGGTATGCGCTGTGATATTAGCAGCATCGATCAAATTCTTATAGGCAATGAACGGTCCGTCGTTGCCCGGGTTCCGGATCCAGCTCAAGCCGTCCATTACTCCCCAATCCCTTACAGGAAGGCCCTGCCTTGCTACGGTATAATCCAGTCGCGGATCCACGCTGATCTGTGTAGGAACGGTGTAGTTGGCATCATAACTGGACGGGAAATAACTTGTATGCAGGTTATTAAAGTCTGGAAGGCCGTTGGCATCCACCCTATAGGCATTCACCAGGTCAAATGAAGGGTTGAAAAAACCACAGCAGCTTTCCGGTAACCCTGCTTTTAGCGGGGCATTCAGCATATCCCCTACGTTCCCCCTTGAGCCGCTGGTGCCGTCATTAACCGAGGCTTGGTCAGCAAATATGGATTCGGGACCGTTTTCCTTAG
This sequence comes from Bacteroidota bacterium, assembly GCA_048498695.1. GTDB lineage: Bacteria > Bacteroidota > Bacteroidia > Sphingobacteriales > Sphingobacteriaceae > Mucilaginibacter. The sequence continues at coordinate 11,959 of JBEHXM010000045.1, read as the reverse complement.
TGGGGTCAAAATTATCCCTGAAATCCAGGGTCACCAGGTCTGGCCTGCTGGCGATGACGTCTTTAAATAAGGGCAGTGCGGCCGCATATTTCTTTTCGTATAAATAGATCTTTCCCAGGTAAGCTTTAGCAGCGATCTTATCGGGCCGGCCGACCTGGTTCAGGGGTTTGCTGTCAGGCAGGTGTTGTTCTGCATACAGCATATCCGCTTCAATATTGCCGATAATATCCTTATCGTTTGATACCGCAGAAGGGTTGGCTGTCTGGTCGGTAACGTAGGGCACGTATTTAAATATTTTCCACAGGTCGAAATAATAATGGGCACGCAAAAAATAACATTCTGCTTTAATTTCACCGCCCCTTGGTGCGCTGCTTACAGAAGGCGTATTATTGAGGATTTTTAAAGTGTTGTTACAACGCAATATTCCCTCAAATCTCCTTTGCCATATTTCTGACAGTGAGGAATTGGTAGGGATCACATCATGGGTTTCGACAAATCCGATGTCGGCTACGTCAGTCGGATCACTTCCTTTATGGGCATCATCAGCAGCTACTTCACCCCAAACCCAGAAGCTTGGAGTAGAGGAATAACTATTATATTGGCCGCTCAGATTGCCATTCAGCATGGTATAGGCGCTGGTCAGAGAGGATTCAATTCCCGCCAGATTTTCGAGTTGCGAAGCCGACAATTGTCCCTGCGGCGTAACCGATAAATAAGATTTTTTACAAGACCAGTTGCTCAGGATCAGTACGACACCCAAACAAACTATTTTTATTTTTTTCATATTCAATTAAATTTAAAATCCTGCATTAATACCAATTAAGAATTGTCTTGGGTTGGGATACACACCCAAATCAATTCCCGGGAGACTAAATGTGGTGTTATATTGACTCACCTCCGGGTCCAATCCGGAGTATTTGGTGATCGTAAACACATTTGTAACAGAGCCATACACTCTGATCTTTGAAAACCCTGCCTTTTGCATCCAGGTAGCATTTTTGAAAGTATACCCAAGCTGGAGGTTTTTTAACCGGAAATACGAGCCGTTTTCGATGTAATAAGACGAAGATTGAGCCTCCAGCGGATTCGCCAGCACTGAACCGGAAGGGATGTTAGAACCGGTGTTAGTAGGCGACCAGGCATCCAGCAGGCGGGCACTGCCTGCCGAAGGGAATACCTGGAAATCAGTATAATTCCTTGTCAGGTTATAAATCTTGTTTCCCTGACTGCCGTAAAAAAAAGCTACCAGGTCAAATCTTTTGTACGAAGCATTAAGATTGATGCCGTAGGTAAAGTCCGGGAGCGGACTGCCGATATTGGTGCGGTCATCGGCAGTTAACACACCGTCACCGTTGGTGTCTGCGAATTTAATACCCCCGACTCTTGCGCCGGTTTGTGTACTTTTGGATACTTCCTGGGCATTTTGGAAAATACCCGCTTGTTGATAGCCGTAAAATTCACCATAGGGTTGTCCCGTTTTTAAAATAGTAGTGATCAATCCCGAACTACCCTCTCCATAGCTGATACTGTTTATCCCCGGGGCCAGTTGCGTAATTTTATTCCTGTTAATTGCAAAGTTCAATCCTATGTCATACCTGAAGCCATCCTCGCGTGAAACCTTCGAATGATAATTTAACACGGCTTCAAATCCCCTGTTCTGCATACTGCCGACATTCTGAAATGGGCTGGTAGCCATACCTACAGATTGTGAGGGCAGCGCCACAGGGAACAACATGCCCGAGGTGGACTTATTATAAACATCGAACGATCCGTCAACACTTCCATTCAAAATGGAAAAATCCAGGCCGATGTTAGTCGATTTTAACTTTTCCCATTGCAAATTTGGATTGCCGATCTGATTTTGCCTCACGCCTGAAGCGATCGTATTTCCGCCATTGATGGCATAATAACTAGTCCGGTTAGTGGACTGGTAAAGGTCATAGGCATTATTAGCCGGAATATTTTGGTTGCCGGTTTCGCCATATCCCACTCTTAACTTCAAATCGTTTAGCCAGTTGATGGACTTCATAAAATTTTCTCCCGAAACTCTCCAGGCTGCGCTCATCGCGGGAAAGTTTCCGTACAGGTTTGCGGCGCCAAAATTTGAAGAACCATCCCTTCTGAAGGTGCCGCTCAGCAGGTACTTATCTTTAAACGCATAATCCACGCGGGTAAACAAGGAGGCAAGCGTATTTTTATTACCAGTTTCAGCGTTCTGGATGTTGGCCGTTCCAGAATTTAAATAATAATAATTCAAGTCACCTAGCAGAAAATAAGTGTCTCTTGAGCCACTTAAAGTCCTGTAAACATTGTTTACAGCTTCTGTTCCCGCCAGAACGGTCAAAGAATGGACCTTATTAAAAATGTGTTTGTACGTTAATGTATTTGTCCATGTCCATTGGTTACCAAACCCCTGGGTTGCGTCAAAACCGTTTGTAGCTACGCTAACAGCATCTTCCATGGATGGATACCTGATATTCTGGCTATTGAAATTATTCAAGACCACTCCGAAACTCGTGCGCGCGCTCAGGTCCCGTAAAATATCCACCTCAGCAAAAACATTGCCCATTACCATGTTTTCATTATTGAAGTTGTCTTTTGCCCGGAATAACTGTGCCAGCGGGTTTTTTGCGTCTCCAAGTGTTGCGCCCCTCGCACCGGCAAAATTACCTTCTATATCATAGACAGGAACAATTGTCTGCATCTTATAAACGTCACCGATTGGGCTATAGGCCTGTACATAATCTCCTGCGTTGGTAGGGTTAGTCGCAAAGCCTACGCCCTCTGTACGCGCGAATAAAAGGTTTTCTCCAAACCGCAACCGGTTATCAAAAGCGGAAAATTGTGTATTCGCCCTTAGGTTATATCGTTTAAAGTTTGTGTAATCGACAATGCCCTGCTGGTTCAAATAACCCATTGATACCGCATAAATAGAGTTTTTACCACCGCCGTTTGCGCCAAGCTGGTAGCTTTGTACCGGCGCACTCCTGGTGATCGCCCTCATCCAATCCGTTCCCGTCTGGTTGGCCTTGGTGATTTGGTAAAAATTGGCCGGATCGTAATTGTAATTGGCCGGATTAGCCTGAGCATCTGTCACGTTTTGGCCGACCGTATTTCCTGCAATCAGGTAGGTTGGTAAAACAGGGTTGGGGCCCGGGCCATACATAATGCCTAAAGTTGGCCCCGGATCCTGTCCCACACTGGTGTAGGACTGGTACTTATACTGGGCAAACTGCAAGGGGGTTAAAAACTTTGGAAAAGTCGAAGTAATCGGCTTACTTGTGCCGTAATAAGCATCAAACGTAATCCTCGGTGCACCTTCCTTTCCTTTCGTCGTGGTAATGATAATTACCCCATTATTGGCTCTTGAGCCGTATATGGAAGCAGCGGAAGCGTCCTTTAAAATCTGCATGGATTGTATATCACCTTGATTGAGCCAGGATAGTTTCCCCTGGTAGGGCACCCCATCGATGATGTACAAAGGGTCATTGTTATTTATGGTGCTGTATCCCCTGATCCTTACCTGCGGGGTGGAGCCCGGCGAGCCATCATTGACCACGTTTACACCGGCTGCTTTGCCTTGCATGGCTTCGGCCGCGCTTGCGGCCGGTTGTGATTTGAGACTATTGACATTAACGATCGCGATGGAGCCGGTCAGGTCCTTTTTTCGCTGCGTGCCAAAACCCACAACAACAACATCATTTAACGTCGTGGAATTGGGTTCCAGTGACACATTGATAACGGACCTGTTAAGAATAGCTACCTCCTGTCTCGCATAACCGATATAAGAGAATACCAGGGTTGTCGCACCACCGGTGGGGAGCGTCAGTTTGAATGTTCCATCAGCTTGTGTTTGTGTGCCTGTGGCCGCGCCTTTAACGCCTATTGAAACCCCAATCAGCGGGCTCCCGTCTTTCTGGTCGGTTACCTTGCCTGTGATGCTTTGACTTTGAGCAAAAGCGGGGAGGCAGAAAAGGCAACACATCACAATTAAAACTTTTTTTAGTAAGTGTCTAAATTTCATGGGTTCATATTTTAGGTTTTTAAAATGGGTTTAACAATCGAAGCGTCCAATTGCGTTATTATGCAATAAATATAAAAATTAAAATAAAAACAGCAAAAAAAAAGATTTTTAATTTGGAAAAATCTACCAATTACACACGTACCAAGCAGATTTACAGCTAATTCCTGCTATTTGCCGACAATCCAGCCTGCATTTTTTTGCTTTATTTTTCAGCCTTTTGAGAAAAAGCTACCGGAAATTAGCCGTCATTCTGCCGTCAAATCGGAAGAAATCGCATCTTCGAAGAACCATTTGTCAAAAAATCATTAAGATGATGTTAATATTTTTCCCGAAGGATCAGGTGTGCAGCTTGTTAGGTAACCGTAGTTCAACAGACCACGCCGCAGTCCAGCAACCATGATCTTCCAGGCAAATTATGCCTTCCTTGGTAACCAAGTCATGATCGTGAGCAGCACCATCCGCAATGCCGCACCAGGGTTCCAGGCAAACGAAAGGGGAATCTTTGGCAGACCAAACGGCGATGTACGGAAAGCCTTCGTAATTGAATTTGAAACCACCTGAAGTTTTGCTGTTTAATAAACTGATCCAGCGGGACCTGGTATCCTTAAAAACGAGGGCATCATTATAGAATAGCTCCTTTTTCAGGGGGATAGTTTTTTCACAGTTTAAGAAGGGTTCCGTTGCTCCGGTCATCAATCCATTGCATGAAAGCTGCCGCGCGAGTGTTTCAGCTAATTCGAACTGGAGATAATAATCCTCATAGGTCACACCATCCTGTGCGAATAAGGAGAAAGCCGGATGCCCCCCAATGGAGAAATAAAGCTTTTCGTTTGATGGATTATCGACCTGATAGGTCACAGAAAGCTGTGATGGTGAAAGCAGATAAGTAATTTTCAGAACGAAATCAAATGGATAAATTGTTTTGGTTTCTTTTGTTGCCTGCAATATGAAGACGGCTTCATTTTTTGATTTAGGTTTGACATCAAATACCATTTCCCTGGCAAATCCGTGCCGGCTTAAACGATAGGGCTTACCCTGGTAAATATAACGGTCATCCTTTAAGGCGCCTACTATGGGAAACAGCACGGGTGAACGTTTGTTCCAGTAACTGGCGTCTCCATTCCACAAATATTCAATTTGATCCGGGTGATGATACAAACTCACCAGTTCTGCGCCCAATGGATTGACGGTGGCGGTTAGACCGCCATTTTCCAGAATGATCATCCGGTTGCTTATTGATTTTCCCTTAATGTCCGGATGATCAATAAGGCCAGCAGGGTCATCACAGCAATTTCAGTCAAGGCAACATATACCAGATGATGGATGCCGTACTGATGGGCAATAACACCCATGACATAATTGATCAGCATATTTCCAAACAATGCGATGAAAAGCACAATACTAAAAGCGGTCGCCGACAGATCATGATATCGGGCAGCGACAATGCCCAGCATAATCGGGAATCCGCCTGCAAGGCCGCCACCCATCAGGATCAGACCCGCGATAGCCCTAAGATAATTATGCGTATCTATCAGCAAGCACCCGCAAAATACCAGTACAAATGATATGGCCAGCAGGTGTTTTGTTTTAACATTTCTGAGTATACTGCCCATGAGCAATCGCATGATGGTCATTCCCACTACAAACAGGGAAAGTGCATAGAGTGCCTTGCTTTGGGCGATTCCGGTCTGGCTGATCAAAAAAGTCGTCGTCCAGTTATTTATAATTGCCTCAAAGCTGGATTGAAAAAACAAAAAGAACGCCACCAATAAAAGTACTGTATCTTTTAGTAAGGAAAAACTCCGTTTAATCGGAAAGCCGTTCAGGTGTTTTGGAAGCGGGAAGTTGATCAGCGCAAAAAAAAGTGCAGCTATTAAAGCAATGCCGCCAATGGAAGCAACGATTTCCTGAAAATTGAATAAGTTTTCAAGCAAGCCCAATATAAATGGCATGCCCAATGCTCCTATTCCGAAGAATACCCCTATCAGGCTTAAGTTTGCGCTTTTACCTTTACCTTCGTCCGTTATGTCGGCGGCAACAGCATTGGTTGCCCCGTTGATAGCCCCTCCCCCAAAACCAAACAAAAAAATACAAATACGGAGCACAGAAAAATCAGGTGCAAAAGCTATTCCTTCAAAGCCAATAAATATTAGTATAGCTGACAGGATAAGCAAATACTTATACCCATATTTATCACAAAGAGGCCCAAAAACTAAAGAACCAGTTAATATCCCAAATGGCAATATGGAAAACATTGTTCCCGAGGATATCTCATTTAAATGAAACTTTTCAGTAAGGCCGGGAACGACAGACCCCAGAGTAATCAAGGTGATCCCAAACAAAAGCATACCTAAACAGGCAGAAAGGAAAACTAGCTTTTTATTATACATTGTTTCTAATATTTCAGGTTTTTCAAAGCAGCGTAACCAGCACCATATAACCCGGCATCAGCGTCAAGTGCAGAGCATTCAAGCGTGAAGAGTCCCATGCTGATGGGTTGTCCCCATTTTTTTGCTTCATTATAAATTTGCGGGATAAATTGTTTTGCCGGGCCGAAAATACCACCACCCAGAACTATTTTTTGAGGATTAAACAGGCTGACCAGATTACCAACAGCCATACCCCAATAGATGATGCATTGGGTAAAAACGGCGTCCGCAATTTGATCACCACGGCCATAGGCCGCAAATACATCATGGGCTGTCAGGTTGATCTGTTTTTGTTTCAATTCTCCACTGTAGCGATCATCCTGAGCAATTAATTCCATGGCCAGACGGGCTATTCCTTCCCCAGATGCATAATATTCAAAATGGCCGCAGTTTGCAAATTTTTCATCATAGGGATCTTTTAACGCCATCCAGCCGATTGCACCTGAAATATCGTTTGCCCCCCTTATTACTTCACCATTGATTATGATGCCCGCACCTATGCCTGTACCAACAGCCAGATAAATAGCATCGGTGCAGTTTTTTGCGGAGCCTTTCCAGACTTCTCCCAGAATATAACAAGTGCGGTCGCTCTCCACGATTACCGGAAGACCATTTGCCACTGTTTTTATCTCATCGAGTAAAGGATACCGATCCCATCCCGGGATGTTTGGCGCCCATACGGTGCCTTCCCTGGTGTTGCTGATGCCCGGAACCGAAATAGCTACCGAGCCAACCGGATCGGCCGCCGCCGCCCCCGCCGCAATGGCAGCAACTACCTGTTCCTGTATCAATTTACCTGCTTCTGTTCCGTTGCGACCATTCAGGAGCACAATGGATTTGCTAATGATCGAGCCATCCGCAGTAAATACCGCTGCCGCAATTTTAGTTCCGCCCAGGTCAATGCCCAATAGTCTCATATAAAAATTAAATTGGTGTTTATCAGCAAGAATTGCTTGACGCACCTAAGATATAAAAAAAACCGCAAAAAAACGCAAACTGAAAATCAAATCCCTTTATTTGTTAATGTATAATGTTAAAATATTAGCCCAAGTGTTAAACGGCCGGAAACGGAACAACTTTGATACAGCAAAAAACAGCAACCCTAATTAAGTGCGGCTCTACGCTGTAATTCAGTTACGGAAATAGAGAGCTGTTTGCCCATGATTTGATGTCCCCGGTAAGTAATGATCTTCAGGTTGGCCGCTTCTTTAGGCACAATAAGTGGCAATTGATACTTAGGGTAAAATCTGTCGGGAATGGTTTCATCAAAGCTATAGTACATTGATAATCCATCAAGTTCCGTATCGAGCGAAACCTGTAAATCGCCATTATTATTTCTCTTGGCACTAATAATAGGGTCAAACATGCTTTTTGAATAATTTACTTCGCCCATGTCCAGGCGTTTGAACTGGCTTTCCACGCGACGGGTAAAACTCTTCCAGTCTTTTTCTCCGCAGGGTGTCCACAAACTTTCTATGGTGGCAAATGCCCTTGGCCACAGCATATATTGCGCATGGCGCATATTTGGCACCCTTTCCGTCCACAGGTTGCACTGGCCGCCCAAAATATATCGGGCATCAACTGCCTGGGGCATCGGTTCAAAAGTATAAGCCTTATGCAAACGCAGCATGGAATAGGTCATTGGCTCAGCGGAAGGGTCTCCCTGGTACAGGTCAACATAGGTAAAATCATTAGGTGTCATGATCACTTTATGGTTCAATTTGGCAGCCTCAATCCCACCCTTCATGCCACGCCAACTCATCACAGTAGCGTCCGGTGCAAGTCCGCCTTCCAGGATCTCATCCCAGCCAATTATCTTTTTGCCTTTTGACTGGACGATCTTTTCTACCCGCTTTATGAAATAACTCTGCAATTCGTCTTCGTCTTTCAGACCGGCTTTTTGCAATAACTGCTGACAGGCCATGTTTTTCTCCCAAAAACCTTTATAACACTCGTCGCCGCCAATATGGATATATTCATTCGGAAAAATTTCCGCCACTTCGGTAAACACTTTGTCTAAAAAACGATAAACTTCTTCACTGGCAGGGTTTAAAGTATTATCAATCGTTCCGTAAAAACCACCGCCATCTTTTTTAAACATAAATTTATCGCCGGCATTAACCTGGTAAGTCCCGGGAGTGGCGCTTAGTTCCGGGTAGGCGGCTACTGCGGCCATAGCATGTCCTGGTACATCGATTTCCGGCAGTATGGAGACAAAACGGTCTGCGGCATATTTAACTAATGCCTTCATCTCGGCCTGTGTATAAAAACCACCATATGTTTTTGGCTCATCGGCAGCAGGCCTGGTAAACTCACCCCACCTGCCGGTACGGTCGGCCCTCCAGGCACCTACCTCAGTTAGCTTTGGCAAACTCTTTATTTCCAGGCGCCACCCCTGATCGTCCGTCAGATGCAAATGCAAAACGTTGAATTTGTACCTGGCCATACGATCGATAAAGTCTTTTAACTGATCAACCGTATAAAAATGACGAACTACATCAAACAGGATCCCCCGCCAGTGAAACCGGGGAAAATCTGTTATATTTACCAACGGCACCTTCCAAAATGGCCTTTTGACCAGCTTGTTACTTTCAAATTCTACGGGCATCAGTTGCATTAAGGTTTGCACACCGTTGAATAGTCCGGCAGGTTCATTTGCACGGATATAAATGCCCCTGGCAGCCACCTGCAGCTTATAGCCTTCCGTATTCAAAACTGAATCCCTATGGCTATTTATCATTAAATGAATGGTGTTTTTTGATCCCGGCGCTCTGGCTGCTATATCAACGTTATACCCGGTAACTTTTCCGATCTTATCCTTAAGCTGGGCGGCAATGCTTTCCACAGCCGGCAACCGGCTATTTAATATAATGGTAATATCGCGCGATAAGCTAAATTCACCAGCCTGGCGGGTACATTTGACAGGCAATGGCATTAAACCCAAATCCGCCTGTGCATAAAGACCGGCACTGGCGATTTGTAAAAGTGTGACTAGTAAAAATAATTTCTTCATAAAACAGAATTAATGCTGCAGGCCGTTGATCACCAGTCGGTTATTCCAGATGATTTTTTGCCCAGCAAATGAGCAACTCATTACGGTCAGATTTCCACGCTTTTTTGTAAAGCTCACGTACGACCTCCAGCCATTTCAATTTCCTGTCATTGGCATCCCCTACCTCTTCCGTGCCTCCGCAGTTCCTGTAATCTTCGCGCGTAGTACTTGCGATCCGGCCATATCGGCCCGACTGTGGCTTCAAATCATTATTGGCCAGGTGGAGGTAGGCTTCGATTTGTTCAGGCGTACAGGTTTTATCGCTGGGCCAGTTGGTGCTATCTCTCAAGTATACCGTTACGCCGTCCTTAAATAAATAGGGCTCCTGGAAATCCCTGGTATACTGATCCTCATAAACAATCCCCAAAACGGGGAACTGCGCCCCGGACTGGTTTTTGATCCATCGGAAAATTTTATCAGTATACCGATAATCAACGCTCCGCTTTGCCTCCCAACTGGCCGTAATGATCCACATTGCCAGCTTTTCTGGTGAGGGGTTTAACAGATATACCTTAGCCACTTTTGGTTTACCGGTGTAAAGGTCATTTCCTGTTTCGTATTGATATAGTTTTACCGGATACCCCTCCCAGCCCGGCAAGGTATCTATGGTTGCCAGCAGTTTTTGGGCCATATAGGCCTTATCGAGCAGACCCTTGGTTTTAGCAACAAGCGAAGGCAGGCTATCTCTTAAATAAGAAGCCGGAATTTCAGTGGTTTGCGCAAAGCAGGCAAAGGGGGAAATGATCATAAGAAGCCCCAAAAATCTCCTTTTCATCGATTAAGAGTTGTAATTTATTTTTTAATAATTATGCTATAAGGTACCTGATACGGTCAGGCACTTTTGCTGCAACCACGGGGCTATCGAAGCTTGAGGCCGCCGATCCGGTAAATGCCCCGCCATCAGCCAGTATCGAACCAGACAACCAGCAAGAAAGGTATACTTCTTTTTTTTTCACCATAACTAATCAAGCCAAACCGGAGTGCCTTTGGAAAACACCTGTTTAAGGGAAAGCTCTTCATCAAATACAATAATATCGGCCGCGCTGCCAACCGCTATTCGCCCAATCCTGCCATTTCCGATCACTTCTGCCGGATAGACCGATGCCATTCTTAACGCTTCCTCCAGTTCGATACCGGCATACTGCATACAGTTTTTTACGGCCGTAAGCAGTGTCAGCATCGAGCCCGACAAGGTTCCGTCATCTAAAGTATACCGGTCGGTTCTTTTCACATGAGTATACGGGCCCCGGCTTTCTTCAACAGCATCGGTGATCAGGAACAGTCTTTCACCCATGACCTTTTTACTAAACTTCAGGGCCTGGTAATCAATATGAATTCCATCGGCAATTACACTTGAATAAACCTCTTCCGAATTAAAAACGGCGCCGGGCAGTCCCGTATCCCTGTGATGCAGTCCCGACATCGCATTAAACAGATGGGTAACCGTGGTAACGCCTTTATTAAAGCCATCGACAGCTTCGGCAAAAGTTGCGTTACTATGCCCGGCGGAGATAACCACATTATTTTTCTTTAATAAGATCATTACTTCATCGGAACAAAGCTCGGGCGCAATGGTCATCATTTTTAAACAGCCCGCCGCCTCGGCCAATAAGTCGCTTACCTCATCAACCGCTGCTCTTTTTATAAATTGCTTTAAATGTGCACCGCTTTTGGTGCTATTTAAGTAGGGCCCTTCAAAATGTAATCCTAATACTGCCGGATGCGGATTTTCTTTGACCACTTTTATCGCTTTTCGAAAGATATCCAGTGAATTTGTCGCCAGCGTCACTAAAAAGCTGGTTGTTCCCGTAGCTACGAGGCTATCGGCCATTTTTTTTAGCGCGCCTGGTGAAGGTTCGTCGGAAAACAGGAGTCCGCCGCCACCATATATCTGGAGGTCAATGAGTCCGGGTGCAATATAATTCCCATTACAATTGATAATTTCAGCCTGGTCTGAAATGTTATCCTCAGCAACAATGTCTTTTATACGGCTGCCATCCATAATAAGCGCATGGTGATGAAGCCTTTGAGTACCCGTAAGAATTATTCCATTTTTTAATATTGTATACATAATGTATTTGAATGTGACTATTTACTACCCGGAAATGAGCAGTGACTTTAAAAAAGGAAGGCCAATCTCCATTAACCTTCCTAATCAACCAATTTGCTCATGCATTAAAAGTTATTATTCACTTTTAATTTCTTTATGCGAATAGATCAAAGAATCGATTGGCATGCTATTGAAATAATAATATATCATCGTTAATAAACACTGATCCCAACCTCAAACACCTATTGCTGTTTTATGCTGTAAATATATGTAAATATATTAAAACAGCAAAAAAACGCTAATTATTTATCCCTAAGTTGATGGTGAATTTATAGATCTTTGAATGTCAGAACTTTACTGAAGACTTAATACGATAATTTTCAAACCCAATGCTGGAACATTGG
>JBEHXM010000044.1:0-33515 GCA_048498695.1 Bacteroidota bacterium | reverse complement strand
GTTACCTGTATAAACTCGTGTGTAATGACTCCCTTTTCCAGCAGGTACCTTTCGAAATTGACGATAGGATCTTTTTCCTTCCACTCCTCGAATAAATGCTGAGGTACATATTTAGTACCAGAAGCTTCCTCATGCCCCCGCATCCTGAAGGTCATGCACTCTAACAAAACAGGTCGCGGATTTTCCCTGATGTCATTGGCTATTTCATTAATAGTATGATAAACCTCCAGTACATTATTGCCGTCAATAGTGCGGCCCTCAATCCCATAGCCTATAGCCCGGTCGCTCAGTTGTTCGCAATTATACTGCTCATTAACCGGGGTCGACAGGCCATAGCCGTTATTCTCGATCAAAAATATAACAGGCAGGTTCCAAACCGATGCCACATTCAGCGCTTCGTGAAAATCACCTTCGCTGGTGCCGCCTTCGCCAGAATAAACCAGGGTTGCACGGTTACGTTTACTCAACACATCCGCCAAAGCAATCCCATCAGCCAGCGCCATCTGCGGACCAAGATGCGATATCATACCGATGATCCTGTATTGCTGTGTCCCGAAATGAAAGGAGCGGTCGCGGCCTTTGGTAAAACCCGATGCTTTTCCCTGCCACTGCGCCATCAGTCGTGAGAACGGGATATCTCTTGTTGTAAAAACCCCTAAATTGCGATGCATGGGCAGGATATACTCTTCAGACTGCATCGCCAAAGTACTGCCAACAGCAATAGCTTCCTGGCCAATTCCCGAAAACCATTTGCCGATACGCCCCTGCCTTAAAAGGATCAGCATCTTCTCTTCGATCATGCGGGGCCATAATAAAGCCTTGTAAAATGTGACTAATTTGTCATTATCGAGGTTTTTACGATCAAAAATCATAAAGCTAAACTACTGAAGTTTTTAAAACTTTGTATGTTTACATGATTTCAATCTTTATACTATGAAACGTGTCTATTTTTTGATTACCACCTTGTTTTTATTGTCTGCATTTGCAGCCAGTGCGCAGGATTATATTTTACTACCAGAAAATTTTATTCTTCACAAAGGCGATAAACTAAATCTCCATTTGATATACGGCAGCCAGTTTGTGAAGAAGGATGAGGTGCAATACGAATCTTCTAAAACGGCCAAGTTTATGATCCAGGCGGGCTCTAAAAAGACCGATCTGCTGAAGGTAGCCAGGGATAGCGCCGCCCCAATAGTTTCTACTTTGATTGAAAATGATGGTCTGAATACCATCTCGATGGTGCGTAAATCAATTGCAGATGATATTGAAAGCGACGATTTTATAAAAATGCTGGAAGACGAAGGTTTTACCCAATATGTTGAGAAGGCAAAAAACAGCAGTAAGGACAGTTTCAGGGAGCGATATACCTGGTATCTGAAATCGTTGATTGAAGTAGAAAAAAACAGCGCGAATGGCTTTGAAAAACCGTTGGATGAGGATTATGAAATTATTTTAAAGGATAATCCCTATAAAGGAAATTATGGCGATGATATTACTGCCCAGGTAAGATTAAAGGACAAGCCTCTGGCAAATGCAACGGTAATGCTTTATATCAAAACGGCGACAGGTAATAATATATTCGGACAAAAATTATCATCTGATAAGCAGGGGCAGATCTATTTTAAATTAAGCCGCGAAGGCATATACCTGCTGCGCAGCTTGTATACCGAACCTTCAAAAGATAAAAGTGTTGATTTTGAAACAAGGATGACCACCTTCACCTTCGCTTTCAGTAACAGCGGCGATATGCCTAATACTTATAAGGAATTTGGGTTTGGGAATAAACATTAATTGAGTCGGCAAGTCAGGAAGACCGAAAGTCCGAAAGAGTATTAAGTACATGTTCTTTCTGACTTATGCGGACTTTCCGACTTTCGGACCAAATATCAACCCTGTTGATTCTTTTCCTTCCACATTTTGCTGAATGATTTTTCAGCCACCTTTGGCATATCTCTTAAATGACCCCAGGAGTTTTTGAAGAAAGTACTGAGTAAGTAGTTTTTTGTTTTGCCGCTGAAGAAATCTGTCAGCTTGCGGCTAAGCATTCCCTTTTTCCAGGCAAACCATCCCCATTCTTCTTTTTTGGTTACGACATGCTCTTTTACCGCATCGCGGCGATTAAGCAGCAGCATTTTATGGATGTCTATCTTTACCGGGCAAACCTCGGTGCATTTACCGCAAAGACTGGATGCATAGCTTAAGTGTTTAAACTCTTCCATCCCGCGCATGTGCGGGGTTATAATGGAACCTATTGGTCCGCTGTAAGTAGTTTCGTAAGTATGACCGCCGATATTTTTATAAACCGGGCAGGCATTCAGGCAGGCCCCGCAACGAATGCAATACAACCCCTGCCGCTGATCCTTCTGAGCTAATAAATTGGTACGGCCATTATCCAATAATACCACATACATTTCTTCAGGTCCATCGGTCTCTTCAGGCTGGCGCGGTCCATTCAGCAGGGTATTATAAACGGTCAGGTTTTGCCCTGTACCGTGCGTAGCCAGCATAGGCCAAAACAGGTCAAGATCAGCCATCGATGGGATCATTTTCTCAATACCTACTACCGCAATATGAATCTTTGGAAAAGTAACACTCAAGCGGGCATTGCCCTCATTTTCGCTTACAGCGATGCTGCCGGTATCGGCAATAATAAAATTTGCGCCTGTGATACCTACATCTGCCTGCACATATTTATCACGTAATAACTCACGAGCCTTTAGGGTCAGCTGTTCGGGTGTTGCATCTATGGGTGTACCAAATTTTTCGTTAAACAGCTTGGCAATATCCTCTTTAGAAAGGTGCATGGCCGGGGTAACAATGTGGTAGGGCCTTTGACCCAGCAGTTGCACTATATATTCGCCCAGGTCGGTTTCCAGTGATTCAATATGATTGCTTTCCAAAAATTGATTCAGGTGAATCTCTTCAGTCACCATCGATTTGGATTTGACCACCGTTTTAGCTCCGGCTTTCTGGATAATATTCAATATTTCGCGGTTAGCTTCCTCGGCATCATTCGCCCATATTACTTTTCCGCCGCGTTTGATAAAGTTAGACTCAAACTCCGGTAAAAACTTATCCAGGTTCTCCATCACCTTCCACTTGATCGCATGTCCCTTACGTTTGGCGTTTTCAAGATTGATAAGTCTTGACAGGCCCCTGTCAACGGCCGTATCATACTTACCCATATTGTAATTTATGATGCGGCGATGATCCATATCAAACGCCTTTTGTTCAGATTCAACCAAAAACTCGTCCGCAGTGCTTCCCATCCGGCTAAGTTAAGTTTTTTATAAAAAAAAGGGTAACCTTAATGGCTACCCTTTTAATTTTTTATGTTTTGTGCGATGATCTTATTTAACCGCGGCATCAACTACAGGTCGTTTATCCCTGTTAGCCAGTTCCCAGCCGGTATAAAAAACTAGTTGGGCACGCTTCGCCAGTAGCGGGAAATTGATCTTGCTCACTTCATCTCCAGGCTGGTGATAATCGGCATGGACACCGTTAAAATAAAATATGATCGGCACGCCATGTTTGGCAAAATTGTAATGATCGGAACGGTAATAAAACCTGTTAGGATCATTGGGGTCATCATATTTATAATCCTGTTCCAGGTGGACGTATTTATTATTGGCATCCTCATTTACCTGGTGCAATTCCTTGCTCAGCATTGCCGATCCAATGGTATACACATAATTGGCTGAATCCGACTTGCCAATATAATCATAGCCGACACGTCCGATCATGTCGATATTCAGATCGGTAATGGTATTTGCCAATGGGAATACCGGGTGATCGGTATAATATTCGGAACCCAGCAACCCTTTCTCTTCACCCACATTACCTAAAAACAAGATACTGCGGCGCGGCCCATGGCCTGCTTTTTGGGCTTCAGTAAAAGCTCTGGCAATTTCCAATATACCGGTTGTGCCTGACCCATCATCATCGGCGCCGTTGTTTACTTTGTCAGGCCCCTTAGCGTTTAAACCAATATGGTCATAGTGTGCCGAAAAAACCAAAACTTCATCTTTCAGATCGCTACCCGGCAAAAAGCCTAATACATCAACTGCCTTTATATCCTTAACATCCGTATGGATACCGGCTTTAAATTCAGCTTTTATATTTTGTGCGGCAGAATTTTTCAGATCAGCATAGGTTTTGCCGCTTGATTTTACCAATTGATCGGCCATAGCTGGCGTAATATTCAGAACAGCAGCCAGGCCTGGAGTATTTCCTTCTTTTTTAATGCTTAACCGGCCACTGGTATACGATGAGCCAAATCTTTTAAGTACGTTGGCTATATCCGCGTTTGCCGCCAGGATCAAAGCAGGATTTTTAGCCTGCAGGTTTTTAATGATCTGTGTACGAGCGGTTGACATCCTGTAGCTGGTGTTGGGTGTCTTTCCGGTTTCAGGTTTATCCTCATTAACCCATAACAGCACTTTACCCGTGATGTCTGTATTGGCTATCTCGCTTTCCGTACCATAGCCAACAAACACAATTTCAGGTACATTGATTGATCTGTCGGCAATGGCCCCGCGGCCCGCCAGGAAATCCTGCCCGCTTGCAAAGGTTTGCCCGTTAACAGTCACTGATATCTTAATGAAGTTTTCAACCAGCGGGATATCCAGAAAATAGGAGCCGTTAACAGGTGCCTGCAATCCCAGCTTTTTAAATTCGTTTGCAATATAGTTAGCTGCTTTATCAGCGCCTGGTTTACCGGTTTCGCGGCCTTCAAATTCGTCTGAGGCTAAAATGCTCAGGTGTTTCCGGGCATCTTCGGCATTGATATATTTGGCATACTTTTCGGGATCTGTATTTTTTTGCGCGTAAGAATATGCCGAGAAAGCAAGCGCAGCCATACACAGGAATACTTTTTTCATCTTCATTAAGATCAGTTAATATGAGAGATTAGCAATTTAAAGTTTAGAACTTAGGATTTAAATCCTATCAGCAAGCTATTTTATTGACCCTATTGGCATGGCGTCCGCCTTCAAACTCAGTTTCCAGGAAAGTTTTTACGATCTTTTCAGCTTCTTCAATGGAGATAAAACGAGCCGGGATACATACGATATTGGCATTGTTATGCTTCCTGGCCAATGATGCCAGCTCCTCGTTCCAGCAGATTGCTGCACGGATGCCCTGGTGTTTATTGGCAGTTATAGCTACGCCATTCGCGCTGCCACAGACGAGAACACCGAAATCAAATTCTCCGCTTTCAACGGCTGATGCAACAGGATGTGCAAAGTCGGGGTAATCAACTGAATCAGAAGAGTAGGTACCAAAATCCTTCAGATTATCTGCATTGAGCCATTTGGCTATAGCTACCTTGTAATCAAAACCGGCGTGGTCAGCACCTATGGCAAGTCGTAAGTCGTTATTCATTACTCAAATCTATTTATAAAGTTTAAGCAACTAAGGTAAATATTTTGTTAGAGAGCTTAGCATCAGGAAGCATCGGCTTCAGCCGCACGTTTTTTCTTTCTTCGCTCAACAACACTTGCAACAGATATACTTGCCTCATATAATAAGAAGAGCGGGATGGCTACTACTGTCATGGTCAGCATATCTGGTGTTGGGGTTACAACAGCCGCCACGATCAGGATAATTACAATGGCATACCTGCGCGACTCCTTCATGAATTTAGGTGTCAGGATGCCTAAATTAGCAAGGATATAAACCAATATCGGCAACTCAAAAACCAGGCCTGTAGCGATGGTCAATGTTGCAACTGATGATATATAAGAATCGATTGAAAATAAATTCTGGATGCTTGCACTTACGGTATAGCCTGCCAGGAAGTTAAGCGATACCGGGGTGATCACATAATAACCAAACAATACCCCGGTAAGGAATAAAACCGACGCATAAAAAACAAAGCCGCTTGCCGCCTTACGCTCTTTTTCATGAAGTGCCGGTTTAATGAACTTCCATAACTCAAAAAGCAAATAGGGGATACCCAGCACCAGCCCAATCATTAAAGATGAGTCGATCTGCAGAGTAAACTGCCCCGCCATTTCGGTATTGATCAGTTGGATATTGATCTTGCCGGGGCACATATCCCGGTGAAGGAACTTCCCAAGATCACACATCATCCTGAAAGTCCAGAAGGTCGTCTTACTGGGCGCCATGATGATATTATCGTATATCCAGGTGTAAAACGCGAATGCAAAAATGGTAAATACAACAATAGCCAGAGCAGAACGGATCAAATGCCATCTCAAGGCCTCTAAATGGTCGAAAAAGGACATCTCGCCTTCCAGGCTTTGTCCTTTATCCTTGATCGCTTTGATCAACTTATCACTTGTTTTGCTCATCGTGGTACAAAAATAGCATTCCGCTATTGTGAATGCTATTTACGTTAAATTTTATTGTTGAAGATTACTTTATTTAGAGAATTCAAAGGTTTCCATAAACTTGGTCGTAAAATTACCCGCCCTGAAGTTAGGGTCCTGCAGTAATTTAAGGTGAAAAGGTATGGTAGTTTTAACGCCTTCAATCACAAACTCATTTAATGCACGCTCCATTGTGCTTAAAGCCTCATCGCGCGTTTGCGCCATGCAGATCACTTTCGCTATCATGGAATCATAGTTTGGCGGTATCACATAACCAGAGTACACATGGGTATCAATACGCACACCATGACCACCCGGCGAATGGAAATTAGTGATTTTTCCCGGTGCCGGGCGGAAATTATTAAAAGGGTCTTCGGCATTTATACGGCATTCTATGGCATGCATAGTTGGCTCATAATTTTTGCCCGATATAGGTATCCCCGCAGCAACTTTTATCTGTTCCTTGATCAGGTCGAAGTTGATCACCTCTTCGGTAACCGGGTGTTCTACCTGGATACGGGTGTTCATTTCCATAAAATAAAAGTTGCGGTGCTTGTCGACTAAAAATTCAATCGTTCCGGCACCTTCATATTTTACAGCCCTTGCACCTTTTATGGCAGCATCGCCCATTTTTTTGCGCAGTTTTTCTGTCATGAATGGAGACGGTGATTCTTCTACCAGTTTCTGGTGACGGCGTTGAATGGAGCAATCACGTTCTGATAAGTGACATACTTTACCATACTGGTCGCCTACCACCTGTATCTCGATGTGACGGGGATCTTCCACATATTTTTCAAGATAAAGACCATCATTGCCAAACGCGGCTGCAGATTCTGCCCTTGCCGAATCCCAGGCCGGTTCAAACTCCGCATCCTTCCACACCAGGCGCATACCACGCCCGCCACCACCTGCGGTAGCCTTTAATATCACAGGGTAACCTATCTTGTTAGCTATGGTAATACCTTCTTTCACATCCTGCAGCAGTCCTTCCGAGCCCGGAATAGTGGGCACACCGGCTTTTTTCATGGTTGCCTTGGCAGAAGCCTTATCACCCATTGAGCTGATCTGGTCGGCTGTGGCGCCTATAAACTTGATCCCGTAATCGGCGCAAATAGCCGAAAACTTGGCATTTTCTGATAAAAATCCATACCCGGGATGTATCGCATCGGCGTTTGTCAATTCAGCAGCAGAAATAATGCTGTGAATATTCAAGTAAGAGTCGCGACTCGCGGGAGGGCCTATGCAAACCGCTTCATCGGCAAAGCGTACGTGCAGGCTATCCCTGTCGACGGTAGAATATACAGCAACCGTTTTAATACCCATCTCCTTACAGGTCCGAATGATACGGAGGGCAATTTCACCACGGTTAGCTATTAATATTTTTTTAAACATAATTTTAATGTGCAGATGTGCTAATATGCAGATGTGCAGATTACAAATGTGCAGATAAATGAGCCATTATTAGCACATTAAAAAATCATCTGCATATTCGCACATCTGCATATTCGCATATTATATGGGTTCTACCAAAAATAATGGCTGGTCGTATTCAACAGGCGATGCATTATCAACCAGTATCTTAACGATACGGCCCGAATATTCCGACTCGATCTCGTTAAACAGCTTCATGGCCTCAATAATGCATAATACACTACCAGGCTTAATTTCATCGCCCACGTTTACAAACATAGGTTTCTCAGGCGTTGACGAACGATAAAAGGTACCGATCATCGGCGATTTAATAGTGATGTAATTTGAATTATCAGCGGGTGGTGCGGCAACTTGTGCAGGTTCAGCCGCTGGTGCTGTCACATTGCTTGCAACAGGAGCCTGTTCAAATACAGGCTGCTGAGCTACCGGAACATTAGCAGTTACATACGTTGGCGCCTGGTTGGTCTTTATTGTGATCTTAAAATCGTTCTGTTCAATTGAAACTTCATTTACCCCTGACTTTGAAACAAAGCGAATAAGGTCCTGAATTTGTTTGATATCCATATGTGGAATAAATTGGTTTTGGATAGAAGAATTATATCTAAGTTATATTATAATGTGCAGATGTGCAAATATGCAAATGTGCAGATTTAGTTAGTCAGTTAGTATTAGCAAATAAACAAAACATATTTAATAATGTTCAAATTTATAAAATTCAAAAAGGTGCAATCATCCGCACATTTGCAAATCCGCATATCTGCACATCAATACGCCCACTTCAGGTAAATTGAACCCCAGGTAAATCCACCGCCAAACGCGGCCAGTATCAGGTTGTCACCCTTTTTAAATTTACTTTCCCATTCCCATAAACACAGCGGAATAGTACCATTCGTGGTATTTCCGTAGCGCTCAATATTGATGATCACCTTATCGGCTGTTACGCCGGTGCGGTTAGCAGTGGCATCAATTATACGTTTGTTTGCCTGGTGCGGTACCAGCCATGCAATGTCGTCCGAATTCAGGTTGTTGCGCTCCATCACTTCGGCAGCTACATCAGCCATATTGGTTACCGCAAATTTAAATACAGCCTGGCCTTCCTGGTAAGCATAATGCTCATGTGCGTCGATGGTTTCGTGGGTGGCAGGTTTTAATGAGCCGCCTGCTTTCTGATGAAGATAGGCACGGCCCGAGCCATCACTCTTTAATATAGAATCCATCACGCCATAACCTTCGGTGTTTGGTTCAAGCAGCACTGCGCCGCAGCCGTCGCCGAAAATGATACAGGTTGCGCGGTCTTTATAATTTACAATGGCCGACATTTTATCGCCGCCCACTACCAATACTTTTGTATGTTTTCCGCTCTCGATAAACTGCGCACCGGTAGCCAGCCCGAAAACAAAACCTGAGCAGGCAGCCTGCAGATCGTATCCCCAGGCATTTTTAGCACCAATTTTATCGGCTAATATATTCGCCGTAGCCGGGAAAGGCATATCGGGCGTGGTGGTACAAAATATGATCAGTTCTATTTCTTCGGCGCTAATGCCTCTCTTTTTCAGTAAGCCCTCAACGGCAGGAACTGCCAGGTCTGAGGTGGCCAGGCCTTCGCCCTTTAGAATGCGCCGCTCTTTAATGCCGGTCCTGGAGGTGATCCACTCGTCATTTGTTTCTACCATGGTTTCCAGCTCATGGTTGGTTAAAATGTAATCGGGAACATATCCATTCACAGCAGTAATAGCAGCATGAATTTTATTCATCTATATATAAATTTTACTGAAATGCGTTTTTTATTTTAGTTACAAGATCGCTTTCAACCATGTCTCTTGATAAGAGCACCATGTTCTTGATCGCTTCGGGACTCGATATCCCATGTCCAACCACTACCGGTGCATTTACACCCAGTATAGGGCTTCCGCCATATTGTTCGTAGTTAAAGCGGTCGAAAAATTCGTCTTTTAAGCCTTTTTTAAGTCCGAGTACATAAAAGGATTCAGCCATTTTCAGGATAACATTCCCGGTAAACCCGTCGGCCACATAAACATCGGCGCTTTCATTAAACATGTCGCGGCCTTCCACGTTGCCAATAAAGTTAAACAAGGCAGACTCTTTCATCAGGGGATAAGCAGCCAGGCAAAGCAGGTTGCCTTTTTCTTCCTCTTCGCCGATATTCATCAGCGCGACACGAGGGTTGGGAATATTATAAACGTATTGTGCAAACAGGCTGCCCAATACGCCAAACTGGAATAAGTTTTCTGCTTTACAATCGGCATTGGCGCCTACATCCAATAAAAGACCCAAGCCGCCTTGCAGTTTGGGTATAATGGTTGTCATAGCTGGCCGCGAGATTCCGGGTATGGCTTTTACGCTGAACATGGAACCAACCAGCATGGCGCCTGTGTTTCCTGCCGATGAAAAAGCTTGTATTTCACCGTCCTTAAGCAGCTTAAAACCTACACTGATGCTTGAATCGGGCTTTTGAACAATAGCTTTGGTGGGGTGTTCGCCCATGCCGATCACTTCGGTTGTATGTACAAATTCGAAATGGTTGGGGCTATAATTATTTTCGTGAAGAATGGACAGAGCGATTTCTTTATCGCCAATAAGCACTAACTTTTGGTCGCCCGACAAAGCTTTATGAGCCTCAATTGCTCCTAAAACTATTGCCTGGGGAGCAAAATCACCGCCCATAATATCCAAGCCAATCTTCATAGTAGAAAATTAAACTTAGGCTACTGCTGTGTTTTCTATAAGGACTTTGCCGTTGTAGTATAAATTGCCGTCAACAGTATACGCCCTGTGAGGTAAATGTACAGCACCGGTTGTTTTACAAGTAGTTAAAGTAGGGGCTTCAGCTTTGTAGTGTGTTCTACGTTTTGCTGTCCTTGATTTTGAAAATTTCCTTTTTGGATGTGGCATAACTTCCTAATATTATTTCATTTAATTTTTTTCAAAACGTCCCACCTTGGGTCCGTTTTGTCATCATCGTCTCCGCTGCCTGCCGAAAGTGCGTTTAAACGGTCGATCATCTCCTTATCGCAATAAGGTGTATTCCCCTCATCGCTGCAAACCGCAATAAAAGGAGCGGCAACATTTACATACTCATAGATCAGCCCCGCAACATTGATCTCGTGATCATTTTTGGTCAGGGTGATGATCTCTTCATTCTCATCAATACCTTCTTCGCTGAATTTTGCGATCTGCTGCTCGTGGATATCAACCGGTTGCGGGTATTCAGCCAGGCACTTGTCACAGGTCATGGAAATACTTCCATGAATGTGAAAATTAAGGATCAGCATTGTTTCCTGCTTCTCCATTTCCACCCTGCATTGCAGATCACCTTTCTTAACAAGCGAGTATTCAAACTCGTCAAAAAAGACATTCGTGATCACATAATCAAAAATATGCTTTCCCAGTTTAAGGCCGGTAAAAGGAATCGAGTATGTTTTAAGCGATTTCAATGAGCGACAATTAGCCTGCAAATGTAGAGAAAAATCCTAAATGTGGAAAAAAAAGTTGAAATAAGAAAATGACGATAATAACACCGAATAACGAGTTTGGAATATCCAATATCGAAGTTTTCTCATCATTCGGCATTCAGGATTCAATGTTCAATATTTAACCTCGATAGGGTTAGGTTAATTTGAAGCTGTGGTTAGTCCCTGTCCCGGCTGAGTTTCGAAATGATCAGCGGGTTTTCGGTAAGTACTGCCGTTTCGCGACGGTGTTTAACAATATGGATAGCGGTGAATATGGCTTCGCGGAAAGATATTTCAGAGGCCTGGTTTTTCCCGGCTATATCATAAGCAGTTCCATGATCGGGCGAGGTGCGTACAAAATTTAAGCCGGCCGTAAAATTCACACCTGATTCAAAGGATATTTGTTTAAAGGGTATCAGGCCCTGGTCGTGGTACATGGCCAATACAGCATCAAACTGCATATAGGTGCCGTTGGCAAAAAATCCGTCGGCCGAATACGGGCCAAAAGCCATGATATCATTAGCTCTTGCCTCTTCAATCGCCGGTATAATGGTATCTTTTTCTTCGCTACCTATCAATCCATTGTCCCCTGCATGCGGGTTCAATCCCAAAACAGCGATCCTTGGTTTGCGTATCCAAAAGTCCTGGCGCAAACTGGTATCCATCAGCTTTAACTTGGCTATTATCTTTTCGGCAGTAATCGTTTCTGCAACTTTATTCAAAGGAATATGCCCGGTTACCACGCCTACCCGCAGGGTATCGCTCACCAAAAACATCAGCGACTCCGCCGCTCCAGCCTGTTCCTGCAAATATTCAGTGTGGCCCGGAAACTTAAATTCATCACTCTGAATATTATCCTTATTAATAGGAGCGGTCACCAGCGCATCAATATCACCGCTAACCAGGTCGGCAGTTGCGCGCTGCAGGGATAATAAAGCATATTTACCGCCTATCTCGTTAATCAGGCCCAGGTCTATCTTTACATCTTCTTCCCAGCAATTGATCATATTGGCCTTCCGGTGCTGGGCTTGCGAGGCATGGTTGATCACCTGGAAATTCAGTTCGCCCGCGTTAATTGCGCGGCGATGAAATGATGCTACTTTGGTATGGCCATAAACTACCGGGGTAAAATAATCATAGATATGGTTGTCAATAAGCGTTTTGATGATCACCTCCAGCCCTATGCCGTTTACATCACCTATACTGATACCTATTTTTAGTTTTTCTGACACGATTACTCCGATTTTGTTATGATTACACTGATCCTGTTTGCGATTACACCGATGGTTGGTTATTCAAACACCACGCTCCTTGCGCCAACCGTAACGCACCCACAAACATACAAATAAAAGATTTTTAGACTTATAGTTCGGGATTAAAGGACAAATATGACGTAATTTGCGCAAATAACAGAATGAATAATGTCATTGGTAAGAGCAAAAAAGCATCTTGGTCAGCACTTTCTTACTGATAAAAACATCGCAGCTAAAATAGTCGACAGCCTGCGCCCCGATAATAAATACAGCCAGGTGCTTGAAGTAGGCCCAGGTATGGGCATCTTGTCCGACTTCCTTTTACAAAAGTCGAACCTGCAAACCTACCTGATCGATATTGATACCGAATCATACGAATTTCTTCAAAAAAAATACCCGCAATTAGGCGAACGCCTGATCAATAATGATTTTTTGGAGATGGATTTCGGGAAGATTTTTAAGGAGCCATTCGGCATCATCGGGAATTTTCCATACAACATTTCATCACAGATATTATTTAAGGTGCTAGATAACCGGCAACAAGTAGTTGAGGTAGTAGGCATGTTCCAAAAGGAAGTGGCCGAACGCTGCACTGCCAAAGCCGGTAGTAAGGAATACGGAATCCTGAGCGTTTTTTTGCAGGCCTATTACAAGGTGGAATACTTATTTACGGTAAAGGCCGGTGTATTTAACCCGCCGCCAAAGGTATTATCGGCTGTGATCAGGCTTACCCGGAATGATGCGGTGCAATTAAATTGTGATGAGAAGCTGTTTTGGCAGGTGGTAAAGGCAGGATTTAACCAGCGACGGAAAACTTTACGCAATGCGCTGTCATCACTCATCAACAAGGAAAAAATGACGGATGAGTTGGTACTCGACCTGCGCGCCGAACGCTTAAGTGTAGATGATTTTGTTAATTTGACCAATAAGATTGCCGCTAACAGATAATGAATACAAAGAATATATTAATTGTCGACGACATCCATCCCATTTTTATAAAGCAGGCGGAAGCTTTGGGTTACCACTGCAATTATCAGCCGACTATAAAACCTGAACAAGCTTTTGAAATCATAGGAGAATACGAGGGCCTGGTGATACGTTCCAAGTTTCTGGTCGACCGCAAGGTGCTTGATATCAGCAAAAAGCTACAGTTTATTTGTCGTGCCGGTGCCGGTATGGATAATATTGATGAAGACTATGCCAAAGAAAAAGGTGTTAAGCTCATCAATGCGCCTGAAGGTAATATGGATGCGGTGGGCGAGCATGCGATAGGCATGCTGCTGAACCTGATGAATAACATTAACCGTTCGGATACCGAAATAAGGGAAGGTTTATGGAGACGCGAAGCCAACAGGGGTTATGAACTGAAAGGTAAAACCGTGGGCATTATCGGATATGGCTTTATGGGCCTAAGCTTTGCAAAAAAGTTAGCCGGCTTTGAAGTAAATGTGATTGCTTACGATAAATACAAAACCGGCTTTAGCGACAAGTATGCCCGTGAAGTAAGCATGGAAGAAATTGTGAAACATGCCGATGTGGTCAGTTTTCATGTCCCGCTAACTTCTGAAACCAATGGATTGGTGAATGATGAATACCTGTTTCATTTTAAAAAACCTGTTTTTCTGTTAAATACATCACGCGGAAAAGTGATAAAAACACAAGCGGTGCTGAATGCCATAAAACAAGGAAAGGTACTGGGCGCAGGTTTGGATGTGCTCGAAGTGGAGAAATTCCCGGCATTAGGCGAACAGCAATGGTATGAGGAATTAAAGCGTTCAAACAAAGTGATACTTACCCCCCATGTAGCCGGCTGGACATTCGACTCTTATCGCCGGATCAGCGAGGTAATGGCCGAAAAACTAAGTAAACTGACTGTGTGACCGATCCCTGCCTAGCCACTAAAAAAATTTGGATATTAAAACTTAAATAGCTTATCTTCGTTTTATAACAAAGCAAGACTATGTAGGCAGTAGCCAATATAGTCTTGTTTGTTTTTTACAGACACGCGTCCTTCACAAAATGGGAGGACGGTTTTTTTTAGCACCGATTTATAAACTAAGAAATTAATAATCAGTCGATTTATGGCAGAGGTAGCATACTATACCAAAGAAGGTTTAGAAAAATTAAAAGAAGAATTACAACAGTTAAAAACAACCGGCAGGGCAAATATATCTAAGGCCATTGCCGAGGCACGTGATAAAGGCGATCTGTCTGAAAATGCGGAATATGATGCGGCCAAAGAGGCCCAGGGTTTGCACGAAGCTAAAATTTCGCAAATGCAGGAAGTTTTGGCCAATGCCCGCCTGCTTGACGAAAGCAAACTGGACACCTCCAAGGTATTGGCATTATCCATAGTTAAGATAAAAAATGTAAAAAACGGTGCCACGATGAGCTACCAGCTGGTATCTGAAAGTGAAGCCGATCTGAAATCAGGCAAGATATCCGTAAGTTCGCCGATAGCTAAAGGGCTTTTGGGTAAAAAGGTTGGCGAAACCACCGAGATTATGGTACCCGCTGGTAAAATGGAGTTCGAGATACTGGAGATCAGTCGATAGTTAAATGGTTGATTGGGTTAGATTAAGTTGAATGGTTTTATTAAACAACTTAATCCAACTCAATCAACTTAATCACTTAATCAACTCAAAAATGACAATTTTCTCAAAAATAGTGGCCGGTGAAATACCCGCATATAAGGTAGCCGAAACGATAGAGTTCCTGGCATTCCTGGATATCAACCCGCTTGCCGAAGGGCATGTGCTGGTGATTCCCAAAAAAGAAGTGGATTACCTGTTCGATCTGGATGATGAAACCTATACCGGCCTGCAGATATTTGCAAAAATAGTAGCCGCGGGTATAAGGAAAGCTATTCCGTGCCAGAGGATAGGCGTGGCCGTGATCGGGCTTGAGGTACCGCATGCGCATATCCACCTCATCCCGTTAAATAAGGTAAGCGACATTAATTTTGAACGCCCGAAGCTAAATCCTACAAAGGAACAATTAGAAGCAACGGCTGAAAAGATAAAGGAAGCATTAAGAGAGGATTAAATTAACAAAAGCACACTTGTCATTCTGAGCGGCAGCGAAGAATCTTCTAAAATATGCACTGCGGAAATGCAAGTTGAAGAAGATGCTTCACGATGTTCAGCATGACATTTTTATTTTTTTATCTTAGAGATCCCACTAACCCGGTTCGTATTGTCCTTTACAAAAGTTTCCCAGCCTGAATAAGATTTCCGGCTTCCGCCTTTCCCGGTACTCGTACTGATCTTTTGAAAGGAATGGCAAACGGCTACAGCAAGACCATCGGTAGCGTCTAAAAATTCTGGTGTTTCATTAAACTTCAGCAGGTTTTTCAGCATAGCGGCTACCTGTTCTTTGGTGGCGTTACCATTGCCGGTGATAGCCTGTTTTATTTTGCGCGGCGAGTATTCGGTAATAGTAACGTTGCGCGAAAGCGCGGCAGACATAGCTACTCCCTGGGCCCGGCCAAGCTTGAGCATCACTTGTATATTTTTCCCATAAAATGGCGCTTCAATAGCCAGGCAATCCGGGTGATAATTATCGATCAGGTGTACTGTCTTTTCAAAAATTCGTTGGAGTTTAAGCATGTGGTCATCAATGTTCTCCATTTTGACCACACCAAGACTAATCAATTCAATTCTGGAGCCGGTTTCTTTTACCAGGCCGTAACCCATTACCGCGGTGCCGGGGTCGATGCCTAATATAATACGTTCTTTTACGTTGATCTGCTCCATAAATTATTGAAACGTCATGCCGAACTTGTTTCGGCATCCCACATGCTTAGCGGCCTGCACGGCGGATAACTGTCCTGAGAGATCCTGAAACAAGTTCAGGATGACATTTGATTACGCAAAACTAACTTTTAGCCCCATTATTTTGCAGTATACCTAGATATTCTTTTCTATCGATCATCCTGGCACCCATGGATTCCAAATGTTCAGTATGCACCTGGCAATCTATCAATGTGTAATGACCTCTGTTGCATAAGCTGATCAAAGTGACTTTTGAAGCGTTGCTCACCAAACTGAACATACTTTCGCCACAAAAAACAGAACCTACTGTGACACCATATAGTCCTCCGACCAATAGTTCCCCCTCCCAAACTTCAACCGAATGGGCGTGACCTTCTCTGTGCAACTGGATGTAAGCATTTTTCATATCAGCGGTTATCCAGGTACCGTCCTGTCCTTCACGCGGAACTAATGAGCATGCCCCGATTACTTTTTCAAAATTTTGATTGAAAGTCACGGTAAATTTGGCTGACCGTAAAACCCGGTGCATACTTTTTGATATTTTTAACTCGTCCGGGAATAACACAAACCGTTCGTGTGGTGAATACCATAGTATTGGCGTGTCATCGCTGTACCATGGGAATATCCCATTCTGATAGGCCAGCAACAGGCGTTCGGTCGACAGGTCGCCACCTACGGCAAGCAATCCATCCTCTTCGGCAAGGGCACTATCCGGAAACAGCAAGCGTTTATCCAGCCTGAATATCATCAGGGCAAATTTATGCCTTCTTTTTGATCACCAGCTTTTTATTCTGCGCTTTTGCTATACCATCCATGTATTGCTGCATTTCGGTGTATTTAGCAGCCGGTATTACCTGGTTATTTAAAATAAATTTGGCTGTACTTACTACCTGGTTTTTATCCTTATTGTAAATATAATTTATTTCGTAATTACCATAGGTAAACTTCAGACTGGTATTGGAAGGTAGGGTTTCTACTTCAAATCCAGCAGGAAGGTCAATTGTGGTAATACATGATTTTTGAACGGGACAATCGAAGTAATAGTCTGTTTTTCTCTTTTCGAGAACAGGTACACTGGCATTCCATAAAGAAAATGCGAGCGGGCGGTAGAATTCTTTATCGCCGCTCATCACATCGCAAAACTTATCATATTCCAGGGTAAGATTTATCTCCTTTACGCCATTGGTATCGTTGCCAGACGTAAAATCGAATACCGATGGTTGTTTAATATGTAATTCATGCAATAAAAATTGCTTTTGATCATCTGTTTTTATGGTCGCCATACCTACAAACATGTCACGATATTCGCCTGTGCTCAATATTTTCACCTGTGTTTTTGCACCACCATCTGCATCCAATATAATATGTGTTTCGCTATCAAATTGATTTTCCCGGGCGGTACTTTTTGGTGTACGAACCAGTTTGCCGCCATCGTCGGTAATTAATAAAGCATTCCTGTTCTCAGTGAATAAACCTAAACTACCGAATGGCTGAGTATTGCTGGTACATTCAAGCCACGTGGTATCATTTTTTAACGGAACACACAAAATGGCATGGTTAAAATTATTATGCGGAAACGTATAATCAGCAGCCTCTTCGTTAGCACCCGCCCTTATCAATGCATAGTCTGAGGGAATATCTACCGCTTTTAACAATGCCCGCATATAGTTTGATAGTGCTTTACAATCACCATATTTTTTCTCATCTACAAAAGTTGCCGCAAAGGGCTTATAACCCCCAATGCCTAATTGTATGCTTACATAGCGCATACTTTGCTGCATATATTTATACAAAAACCTGACTTTGCCTTTATCGGTTTTGATGGTGTCGGTCATTTTCTTCACCTCAGCAATCCGTGCAGCACTTAGGGTACACATGTCATTATTCAAGCCCGATATCCATTTGCCAAAACTTTGCCAGCTGCTGATATCACCGGGATAACCATAACAATTAAAGGCACTTGTAGTGAATATAACTTCTGGCAAAATTTGCCAGCGCATACTATTTTCTTCCTTTTTAATTGCTTTTAAATTTTTTACCTGCCACACATAGGTATCAGCTGTTCCGTCCGAAGTTTTGTTAGGTGTAAGTGAAATGTTCTTTGACTTAAACTTGAGGTTAAGCGAGGGTTCGCACGTTATTTTGTAATGCTCTTCCTGTACAGACTGTTCCGGTTTTTCCTGTATGTACCAATCCGGAAGATCAATATAGCTGCTTATATTCTCTTCGTAATTTATTTCGATAGTTTGAGGATAACCCGTAACAGGATGTCTTAATCCAAGTAGTCTGTCATCCGTGACCAGGGTTTCGTCTGATGATGCGGCCCCGTCATACATATCACTCTTATGATATTTCTTTATCATCTTGCCATCTGCATCATAAACATGGATATCAATATAGCTATAGGTATCAAATTTGCGGTTGTAGAGGTAAGTGATCACTGCCTCCTTATCACCCTTTTCATTTAAAATTGTTATCAGGCTATGGTGTTTTATTAACGCTTTACCCGGGCCTTTTACCTTTACCTCATCTGAAGAATACCGTACAATAGAATTTGCATCTTCTTTCAACGAATCCGGTATGCCAGCCGCCTTGTAAAATTCCTGCGGGATTTCTTTATCCTGGCCATATCCCTTAGCAAGTATCAGGAAACTTGCACCTGCTATTAATACCAAGCGGGTGAAATATCTATCTGCACGCATCTTTTATCCTTTTTTTAATACGATCTGTTCATTCACCATTTCATGCATTTTTTTAAAGAATTCATGAAAATCCGGGTAAATGTCTTTTGAATATTCCGCCTTATCATAGTTTATAGTATACCGTATGACGATGGAACCATCCTGTTCAGCAACAAAGCGCTTAAAACTTACGCTCTTATCGGGCAATACCATACTAATGCTTTTAGGTAATGCATCAACTTTATATCCCTGGGGGATCTTATACACGCCATTAATGAAATAATTTTTCGAATACCCGAAATCAATATCCGTCATCCGTTTTTCGCCCATAAACGGATTCTTTTTAAGAGGGGTGAAGAGATTGGGATTTACGTAAATATAATTGTCATCAGATGATGCAAGGTCGAGTTTAAAAGTGACCTTTTCTGTCAGCGGTAGAGTGTCGGTATCCATATTCTCCAGCTTAATAGAAGATATCGTCATGTTATTATCGTTATCGCGTAAATAGTCGGTATATTTTTTTTCGCCGTCTGTTTTATATTTTTCTAAGGCGTTAATCCTGTCATAACTCATGCAGGTAATTTGTGCTTCGCCTTCTAATTTGCCATCAGGTTTTATATCAGCTGATAGTAATACCACATTCCTTACCGGGGCGGTTCTTTGAAGATCAACAAAATCAAAGAATTTTTTTGCTTTATCAATGTACAATCCTGATGAATTGAGTAATTCTTCGGGCGTTTCATTATATATATTATACTTGCCTGTTGCATCCAGCACATAGCTTTTTGTACTATCAACCGGCAGGTATACTACTGTACGGTTAAATTGTGCCAACGAGGTGTAATACCGGTCAATCTTCCCATTTTCACGTGTACTCACCACCATTGGATAAACTTCCAAGCCTGATTGTTTCAGCAAGTGGTATAGAATAAGATTAATCTCTGCTGAATTGCCCGACTTATTTTCCCATGCGCGGTGTGTGCCATCATTGGTTTCCCAATCATCTACCCCATCCCATTTCATTGAGTTTTTAACTTCATTAAAAACATAGGCAATTTTATCGTTATTGGTTTTCAGCGTCTTTGCTTTTGCAATAATTACATCTTCATTATTAAGTTTTCGTTTCAGCTGTCCACCAAATTCTTCGTCATCGGCAAGCTCACCGCCAACTTTATTCCAGGTATCTGAGTAAGAATGAGAAAACCCGCCTATTGGTCTTATACTAACAAGTTGGAAGTGTACTGATTGTACATTATCGCGAAATGACGACATAAATGGCTCTTCAGGCAATGACGGTATGTTTGCAATCCCACGGGTTTCATATTCAAGTGTATATGGATAATTCTGCCCTCCTTCGCCCGACATGCTTCTTCCTTCTTCTTTGGTAGTATGTTTCACAAATGGAGATGAAATATGAGGCATTGCCCTGAAATAAAAAACATCGGGTGTTGCCGTAGTAAATTCACTGTATCTTACAGGTATTTTATCCTGAAATTCCCACTCAGGAAAATCGTAAAAAATATTGGCGTTCCAGTTATATTTAAATTCAATAATGCTACCGGCCTTTACATTAGGAAATGAAAATGTGACTTCACTGCGGGCCTTGTCAATAGTTTTTGTGTAGATAAGTTTTTTATCCAATTTGGTGATCTCAGGCTTTCCATCAATCAGGTTGATCGTTTCGGCCTGGATACCTGATATATATTCCAAATGGTTTGCACTAATGTATTTCAGGTGTATATCAGCCTCCTTTTTACCATTATCGTTAAATATTTTAATACGCTTATGTACTTCCATGGTAATGGTCATTAAATCAGACCCGAAGTAAACATTGCCCTTATTGAACAAGATCTCGGCATTGGCATCTTTTTCAAAATCGCATTCTTTCAGATCAAGATCGGCCTGGTCAACTTTTCCGTAAGATTGTGTTGCTGGTATTGTTTGCGCACGCACCGAAGCTGACACCGCACATAGCAGCAGAAGTGTAAAAAATTTATTCATTGTGTAAGATTTGGTTGATTAATTTATATCCGGTAATTATTATCCTTTTTTCAATATGATCTGTTCGTTCAGCATTTCATACATCTTCTTAGAAAACTCATAAAATTCGGGGTATTCATTTTTTGAATATTCCGCTTTATTATATTTAATGCTGTAACGCACTGTGATATTCCCATCCTGCTCTTCTATCATGCGTCTAAAACTTATGCCCCCGTCAGGCATAACCATAATTACATTTTTAGGCAAAGCATCTGTTTTATAACCCGTAGGTATCTTATATATACCATTGATCGAATAGTCCCTGAGATAGCCAAAATCAATATCTGTCATACGCTTATCGCTCAAAAATGGATTTATTTTAAGGGAAGTAAATAAGTTTGGGTTAAGGTAAATGTAGTGCTCATCTGAGCCGGTAAGTTCAAGCTTAAACCCGATGTTTTGCACCAATGGCAGGCTATCTGCCTCCATGTTCTCCATTTTTATGCCCGATATTTTCAAATTATTATCGTTATCGGCCAAATATTCAGCATACTTTTTTTCGCCATCTGTTTTATACCGTTTTTCAGCATCTATCTTATAATAGCTGGTGCTGTTAATTTCAGCTGTGCCTTCTAATTTGCCATCGGCTTTTATTTCGGCGGATATCAAAACAACTTGTCTTGCAGGTGTATTTTTATAGAGGTCAACCATGCCGTATTTATCGTTTTGCTTATCAATAAACAACGCTACTGAGTTAAGCAGGTCTTCCGGGGTCTCATTATAAAGATTATACTTGCCTGTAGCATCCAGCACATAATTTTTTGTACTATCAACAGGTATGTAAACCACTGCTTTGTTGAATTGATCAGTTGAAGTATAAAACTCTGAAACTCTTCCATGTTCGCGTGTGCTGGCCACCATTGGATAACACGAAACCCCACTTTGTTTAAGTAAATGGTAGAGTATTAAATTTACTTCGGCTGAATTACCTGTTTTGTTTTCCCAGGCACGGCTGGTACCATCAATGGTATACCAGTTATTGTTGCCGTTCCATTTCATGGTGTTTTTTACTTCATTAAAAATATAAGCTATTTTCTCATCATCAGTTTTTAATGCTTTAGCCTTATTGATAATGGCGTCCTCATTATTTAATTTTCTTTTGAACTGACCGCCAAAGTCTGTGAACGCTTCAAGATATCCGCCAACCTTTGCCCATGTGTTAGTCCCCGTTCTTATAAAACCTCCTAACGGGCCTAACGGCTTTACCGAAACAAGTTCGAAACGCATAGATTGTACATTATCAACAAATGATGATATATAAGGCTCCTGGCGTAATGAAGGTATATTGGCCATCCCCCATGAATCCTCCTCCAGCGTATATGGGTAGGATGTTGCCGCATTCTGCATACTTCTCTCCTCCGTTGTATGTGTTCGTTTACTAATATTCTTACTTATAATATTAGAGTGAGTCCTGAAATAAAAAACGTCAGGTACCGAGGTATTAAATTCGCTGTATCTAACCGGTATTTTATCCTGGAAAAACCAAAATGGTATATTCCAGAAAGCGTGCGAATGCCATTCATATTTATATTCAATTATGCAGCCCGGCTTTACATTCGGAAAAGTAAAAGTGATCTCGCTGCGCCAGTTATCAATGGCTTTGGTATAGATCTGTTTTTTATCCAGTTTGGTAATTTCTATCTTGCCGTCGACCAGGTTGATCGTTTCAGCCTCCAGGCCAGAAATAAATTGCAAATGCCCACCGGTAAAATATGGAATGTGAATATCAGCTTCTTTGTTGCCGTTATCATTAAATATCTTAATGCGTTTGTGTACCTCATTAGTAATAGCTAACAAATCAGCGCTGAAATAAACATCACCTTTATTGATCAGCACTTCGGCATTAGCGTCTTTCTCAAAATCACACTCCTTCATCTCCAGGTCGGCCTGGTCAATTTTTCCGTAAGCTTGTGCTTGGGGTACCGTTTGTGCACTCACGGTAATTGGTACCGAATACAGTAGCAGTAATAAAAGAAATTTATTCATTGTGTAAGGTTTTGGCGATCCTAATATACCAATTAATCTTACTACGAAATAATTTAAACAAGGTTTTAATAATAGCTCAGGCTTGGCAAATAAGATAAACCTCAAAAGATATGCAGGATACAAAAACCTATTTATAAAAAAAACGCCTCCCGGTTACCGGAAGGCGTTTCATAAATTTCGTATTTAAATTTTACAGGAACTTAAAGCCCACGCTCAGGGCCCAAAGGTTTTGACGCTGGCCATAGTTGGAGTTAATTTTACTTAAACCGCCTTCATAACGCAGATCGGCCGTAATCGCGCCAATATCAACACCACCACCGGCCTGGAAGCCCAGTGTGCTGTTATTGTACTTGCCAAAATCGTTGTACGCTCCGTTCACATTGTCATCAAAATTCTGACTCTTGCTTAGCGCATAGCTGTAAACAGGCCCCACCATCAGCCTGAAATTAAGGTCTTTCGTTCCGAACGAATGACCCAGTAACAAGGGCACATTTAAATTGGTAAATGTTACCTTGCCGCTTCCGGTGGCAGTCGTATTGTTGGAGTTAAAATCAAATTTACCGCCGCTGCTGCTCACATATACTTCGGGCTGTAAATACAACGCACCGCCTATACGGGCAAAAACTCCGGCCTGGTAACCGGTAACAGTGGAATTTTTAACATTGTCTGTACTGATCTTCGAAAAATTCACCCCGCCTTTTATTCCAAGGTTTATTTGAGCCTTCGCACTGATACTGATGGCTATCAATATCGCAACACTTAAAAGATACTTTTTCATAATAGATTGTTTTTAGTTGAAATGAACCATTTTAGGCATAAGATGTACTTTTTTGTGAACAAGTTGCCTTCGATAGTTCCTTTTTCTAATTTAAATTTTAGTTTAATAAAATGATTAGCTATTAATCACCAGCAATCATAAACAATTTACGAGCCAAATTATTGCGCAGGGCATCAACAGAATTTTTCTATTTTTGCTGAAATATTTAATTACAATGGCAGAGATCAGTATCAGCAATAAAGACTGGGAACGTGTAAAGTTCAAATTACAACGAAAATACAATAACCTCACCGATGCACAATTACAATATACCGAAGGGCAGGAAGACAGCCTGATCAGCAAAATAATGGAACTGGTAAACCGCGACCGCAGGTACGTAGTATTCACTTTAAAAAAGGCGCTGGTTAATATCGATAATAACCGCCTGTAAACCACGTTAATCATAAGGTTTTGAGGGTTTTTCGATCTTATGTAAAACTTTGCCGTACACATCATTTTTAAAGATCAATTACCTATTTTTATATTCTGAAAATGATATGTTTAACATAACCTATCTAAAGTATTCCCGTATTACGTAACAGGTGCCAGTGATGAAAAGAAAATATAAAAAATGGGGTTTTACAGCCGGAATTTTACTTCTGGCGATAGGTATATGGAGTTTTAATGACGATCTGTTCCAGATCGCAAAAAACCTGGATGTTTTCGCGTCTGTTTATAAAGAGGTCAATATCAATTATGTAGATGATATTAACTCTGCCAAAATGCTCAAAACAGGCGTGGATGCCATGCTGGATGGCCTGGACCCTTACACCGAGTTTGTTCCTGAATCTGAAATTGAAGAATACAAGCTGCACTATGTAAGTACACAATATGGCGGCATTGGCGCCGGCATTTTTGCAAGGGAAGGGAAAGTATTTGTTTCTGAAGTATTTGATGGTTTCCCTGCTCAGAAAGCTGATATAAGGGCGGGTGACCGGCTGTTGAAGATCAACAATGTAGACCTTACCGGAAAAAATAACGACGAGGTGAGCCAGTTGCTGAAAGGATCTAAAGGCGCATCGATCAAATTACTGTTAAGGCGTGGTGACGAAGAAGCGGTTGAAAAAACGCTGGTACGCGACGAAATAAAACAGCCCAATGTTACCTATTATGGTATGGTTGATGGCAATATGGGCTACATCAAACTGGATAAATTTTTAGAAAACTCGGCGGATGAAGTGACCAACGCTTTGATCAGCTTAAAAAAGAATAATCCTAACGGTATTATTCTCGATCTCCGCTCAAATGGTGGTGGTATTTTGCAGGAGGCTGTAAAGATCGTCAACCTGTTTGTGCCTAAGGGTGTGGAGGTAGTATCACAGAAAGGAAAAGTAAAAGAAAAGAATGCCACTTACATTACCCCAAGCGCGCCGCTTGAGCCAAACCTGCCCTTGGTGGTATTGGTGAACAGCCGCTCCGCTTCGGCATCCGAAATAGTAGCAGGTTCATTGCAGGACCTTGACCGTGCCGTAATTATCGGTCAGCGCAGTTATGGTAAGGGGCTTGTACAGCAAACTTTTAACCTGCCCTACAACAGTTTGGTAAAGATCACCATTGCCAAATATTATATACCATCAGGCCGCTGCGTGCAGGCGCTTGACTATACCCACCGTAAAGATGACGGCAGCGTTGTAAAGGTGGCCGATTCATTAATGCACGAATTTAAAACCAAAGATGGCCGCTCGGTTTATGATGGCGGCGGTGTTTATCCTGATATCCCTGTAAAACAGGAACGGTTTGCCAATGTTACCCAAACTCTGGTTTCCAAACTTTTTATATTTGATTATGCAACACTTTATCGTAATACACATGATAAAATAGGCGACCCGCGCGAATTCCATTTAACTGACGCTGACTATAATGATTTTGTGAAATACCTGGGTGATAAGAACTATAGCTATACAACGGGTACCGAAAAACTGGTGAACAACCTGAAAACCGAAGCCACCAAAGAAAAGCAGTTCACCAATATACAGGCAGAGTACGATGCCTTAAAGGCAAAATTGGCAACCAGCAAAAAGAACGATCTGCAGCAAAATAAGGATGAGATAAAGCAGGTGCTTGAAAATGAAATATCCTCACGTTACTTCTATGAAAAGGGCCGTTACGAAACAAACTTTAAGTACGATAAGGAACTGGCTCAGTCTGTAAAAATAATGCAGGACAAAAGTCATGTAGCCTCTATATTGAATGGTGATGGCAACTATAAAACAATAGGCAAACCTCAACTGGCTATGATATCCAAAAAAGCAGAGGATAAAGAAAACAACCAGGACCAATAATGTTACAGGCTGTTGCAATAATATAAGTAACCTGAGTTGCCTGGTTTTAATGAAATTAAATGTCATTTCTTAACAGTAAAACAGTCGTAGCCGATTGTAACATCCTTGTTAACATCCCTTATGAATAAACCTTTTAGCCTGATAATCGTCTACATGTAAAAAACTATATCTATATGAAAAAAATCATTTTTGCAGCAGCCTTATTGTTTGGTTGCTTGTCGTTTAAACTTGCCGATGCCCAAGTAAAAGTAAGCATAGGTATTAATATCGGCAGCCAGCCTGATTGGGGACCTACGGGCTATGATCGCGCCGATTATTATTATATACCCGATATCAATGCTTACTATGATGTAAATGCGCACCAGTATGTGTATTTGAGTAATAGAGCCTGGATACACTCGGCATCTTTACCTCCGCGTTACAGCAATTACGATGTTTACCATGGGTATAAAGTTGTAGTGAATGAACGTACCCCCTGGGTACATAACAAGGTTTATCGTACCAAATATGCTTCTTACAAGGGGAGGCACGATCAGGCAGTTATCCGCGACAGCCATGATGAAAAATACCGCAACCACTGGAAAGGCGGTAATGACAAGCAGCACGGTAACAAAGGGCACGGCCATGGCCAGCCACATGATAAGGGCCGCGACCACAGGCATTAATTAATTTGTAGTCATCAGAAAAAAATGCCCTTCTTTGTAAGGGCATTTTTTATGCCCGGTAATTGTACTGACAGGCAAGGCTTATATAAATATTAAACTTTTAGCCTTAATTATTGTCATACTTACCAAACAATATACATTTTTATGAAAAAGTTCATTTTTACAGCAGCAATATTAATAAGCTGTTTATCATTTAAATTAGCCGAAGCCCAGGTACATGTGAGTTTAGGTGTAAATATTGGCGTTCAGCCAGAATGGGGGCCTGTAGGCTATGACCATGTAGACTATTACTATATCCCTGATGTGGATGCCTACTATGATGTTCCGGCTCATCAATATGTTTATTACCATAACAATGCCTGGATACACGCCGCTTATTTACCCGGCCCGTATCGCAATTATGATATCTATCATGGCTATAAAGTTGTAGTAAATGAGCGTACCCCATGGGTGCATCATGCAGCTTTCAGAACCCGTTATGCAAGTTACAGGGGCCGCAGGGACCAGGTGATCATTCGCGACAGCCGTGATGTAAGATACCGCAACCACTGGCATGGTGACAACGGTTACCATGGTGGCAGAGGTCCGGGAGGACATTATGATCATGGACGCGGTCACGGCCATGGTGGAGGTCATGAACACGGGCATGGTCACGACAGAGGATAATTAAATTCTAAGAACCAATAAAAAGTGGCTTCTCTTTTCAGGGAAGTCACTTTTGTTTTATCCCCTTGCTATTCCTTGACATTTTTGTAAATAGCTTCGGCCCAGAACCTGCCCAAAGCATCGGTGCCCTTTTTATTGGGATGCAGGTAAAAAGTTCCCTGCCTGCCCGGCTCAGGGATAAGGTCGGTGAGATAATGTTGTTTAAAATAATCAAATGCTTTTTTATCCGATGCAAAAACCTGTTTGGGTCGTGATGCAGCATATTCAGTTACCAGCTTATTTATTTGCGGAAAATAGCTTTGTAAACGCGTTAAGCCTTCCTGCAGATATTTTGCGCCATTATAAGTATTTGGGCTATACCA
The DNA here is from genome assembly GCA_048498695.1 of Bacteroidota bacterium. Taxonomy (GTDB): domain Bacteria; phylum Bacteroidota; class Bacteroidia; order Sphingobacteriales; family Sphingobacteriaceae; genus Mucilaginibacter. Next base: position 5,754 of record JBEHXM010000044.1, on the reverse strand, counting down.
TATCGGCAATTGAATAATAACCTTAGCTGCCGGAAAATCCTTCAGCAGGCTATCAATAATCGTCTTTAAATTATCATGGTATTGCTCGGGTGAAACCGGCGAGCCGTTCGGCCCGGTAACGGCACTGTCGTTTGTACCCAGCATGATAGAAAACACAAGCATCGCCTGTTTATCTTCAAAGGCTGCAGCAGCCTGGTCGGCCTTTTGAAATACGGTATGGGTTGATGGTAAAAAATCAACCGTGGTAAACCCGCTAACCCCCTGGTTTGAAAATTCGATCTCGCCCATTTCATCCTGCTTACGCAACCAGGCTGTTGCCTTAGCCGGCGGCGCTTCGGTACCGGGATCGTTCAGTTGTACACCTTGTGTGATGCTATCGCCTATGTAAACAATATTCAGGTTTTGTTTTTGAGCGAAAAGAGTCGAATTGCTTAATATAAGCAATGCAATAAAGAGCAATCCTTTTATTTCTTTCATAATTATTAAACTATGTCATTGCGAGCGATAGCGTAGCAATCTCATACTATGCAAGTCCGCCCTGTAATGTTCGCGATTGCTTCGTTCCTCGCAATGACATAAAAGTTAAGTTGTTCTTATTTCAAGTCCAACCCCATATTCTGGAACATAAATGCCCATTTATCCGCCTGCCCGCTGATGATCTGGGCGGTCGATTGGCCTGCGCCGTGCCCTGCCTTTGTTTCGATGCGGATCAATACAGGAGCTGTACCTTTTTGATATTCCTGTAATCGTGAGGCGAATTTAAAGGAATGCGCCGGTACTACGCGGTCGTCATGGTCGGCAGTTGTCACCATCGTAGCCGGGTAATCCGCCGGCTTAAGGGCATGATAGGGTGAATAATGATATAAGTATTCAAACATTTCCTTACTATCCTCAGCCGTGCCGTAATCGTAGCTCCAGCCGGCTCCTGCGGTAAACTGGTTATAACGCAGCATATCCATTACCCCAACAGCGGGCAGAGCCACTTTGCACAAGTCGGGCTGCTGGGTCATTACCGCGCCTATCAGCAAGCCGCCATTTGACCCGCCGGAAATAGCCAGGTAATCCTTAGAGGTATATTTATTTTTGATCAAATATTCGGCAGCGGCTATAAAATCATCAAATACATTCTGCTTTTTCATTTTAATACCGGCTTTATGCCAGTTTTCGCCATACTCGCCGCCACCGCGCAGGTTTGGTACGGCATAGACCCCGCCATGCTCCATCAACACAATGTTCGAGGTGCTAAAAGCAGGCGTTAAACTAATGCTAAAACCACCATAAGCATACAATAGCAATGGATTTTTACCATTCATCACCGTTCCTTTTTTGTAGGTGATGATCATGGGAATTTTAGTGCCATCCTTTGATTTATAGAAAACCTGTTTTGATTCATACTGCGCTGGATCAAACTGCACATTGGCTTTTTTATAAACCGAGGATTGCCCGCTGGCGATATCATATTTAAAAATGGTTGGCGGGTAAACGTAGTTGGTAAAGGTATAATAGGTTTCTTTTTCTTCCTTTTTAGTGCCAAAGCCACCGGCAGTACCTACTGAAGGCAACTCGATGGTCCGTTCCAGTTTGCCATCCATATCATACTGCTGGATAAAAGAAGTGGCATCCTTTAGGTATTCTGCAAATATTTTACCGCCACCTGTGGATACGGTCAGTACGTTTTTAGTAGGTGGTATCAGGTCTTTCCAGTTAGCAGGTTTTGGGTTGGCTGCATCTACCGTCACCACCTTAAAATTAGGCGTATAAAGGTTGGTAAGGATGTACAATTTGCTGCCGACATTATCAATTACATCATGCTGGTTATCAAAATTGTTAATGACGTTCACTATTTCGCTGCCCGGTTTGCTCAAATCCTGTATATACAATTCATTACCGGTAGTGCTGGTAGCGGCATTGATCACCAGGAAACGCTCATCCTCGGTCAAATAAGCACCGATATACCTGCGCGGCGTTTGCTCACCGCCAAAAATCAATTTGTCCTGGCTTTGCGGAGTACCCAGCGTATGAGAATACAGTTTGTGATATTGTGTCATCCCCGAAAGCTGGCTGCCCACCTTGGGCTTATCATAAGTGCTGTAATAGAATCCTTCGTTGCCTTTCCAGGCGATGCCGGTAAATTTCAGGTCTTTCATCGTATCACCTACCATTGACTTATCTGTTGTTTTTATCACGATCACCTTGCGCCAGTCGGAGCCGCCCTCGGATAATTGGTAAGCAGCCATGCTGCCGTCCTTAGTAAAATTGATACCCTGCATGGAGGTAGTACCGTCTGTTGAGAAGGTATTGGGGTCGAGAAATATCTCAGGAGCGCCATCGCCGATCTGCCGCCACAGAACAGCCTGGCTTTGCAAACCGTCATTCTTGTAAAAATAAGTGTACTTGCCTTCCTTAAACGGGGCGCTGTACTTTTCGTAGTTCCATAAAACTTCCAGCCGCTTGCGGATGGCATCGCGGTAAGGTATTTGTCCTAAATAATCCTGGGTTACTTTATTTTCTTCTTTCACCCATGCCTTGGTATCGGCAGCCTGGTCATTTTCCAGCCAGCGGTAGGGATCGGGCACAGCGGTTCCAAAATAAGTGTTTACGGTATCAACTTTTTTAGTTTGAGGGTAGGGTAGTGTTTTGATATTCATGTTCTGCGCAAAAGTATAAGTGCTGATCAATACAGCCATCACAGATAAGATGGTCAATTTTTTCATAGCGGTTTCTGATTTCGAGAATTTAAAGATAGGTAATGGAGCGGAAAGGTGAAAGGATAAAGCTGAAAGCTCAAAGCTTCACACGTCATTGCGAGGAACGAAGCAATCTCCGGACTATGCAAGTCATGCTTCCGTGAATGCCTTTCTATCCGCTCTGTATAGCTTAGAGATTGCTTCGTACCTCGCAATGACGGTTTAACATAATCTTATTCCCCTAATAAGGCCTTCAGCGAATCCAAAGTATCCGCTTCCTCCTTAGGTTTATCATGCCGCCAGCGCAGGATACGGGGGAAACGAAGGGCTACTCCTGATTTATGCCGGTTAGAATGGTTGATCCCTTCAAAGCCGATCTCGAAAACCAGTTCCGGCTTTACGGTACGGACAGGGCCAAATTTTTCAATGGTATTGCGTTTAATAAAATTGTCGACTTTATTAATCTCCTGGTCGGTCAAACCCGAATAAGCTTTGGCAAATGGCACCAGTTTATCACCATCCCAAACGGCAAAGGTGTAATCGGTATACAGATCAGCCCTGCGCCCATGGCCTTTTTGGGCATAGATCATTACCGCGTCAACTGATAGGGGGTCGATCTTCCACTTCCACCAATCACCACGCCTGCGCCCAACCTGGTAGGTGGCGCTTTTGCGTTTTAGCATAATGCCTTCGGCCACCATTTCTCTTGATCTTTCGCGGATAGTAGCCAGTTCATCCCAGGTGTTAAAATCAATTAATACTGAAAGCCGGAACACTTCCGGGAATGGCGTATCAGCCTGTAGTTGCTCCAATATCTCACGGCGCTCGCTTTGCGTTTTGGGACGGATATCTTCGCCTTTATATTCCAAACAGTCATAAGCGATTACTGCTACCGGGCTTTCTTCCAGTATCTTTTTATTGAGGTTTTTACGACCGATACGGGTTTGCAGCACATTAAAGGGAAGCGGCAAACCGTTACGGAAACTCAGTATCTCGCCATCCAACACGGTACCATCCGGCAGGGCATTTAAAAAAGGGTGCAGCTCGGGGAATTTCTCGGTGGCGAGGTCTTCGCCCCGGCTCCAGATAAATATTTTGCCATCGCGCTTGATCATTTGCGCGCGGATGCCGTCCCATTTCCATTCGGCTTGCCACTGATCTGCATCGCCTAAAGCGCCCTGTAATTCTTCAACTGAACGCTGATTTTCCGAAGTTTCCTGTATGGGATAGGCCAAAAAGAAGGGGTAGGGCCGGGAAATATCATCCGATGCGCTTTGCTCAACAATCAGTTGTTTGTAATGATAGGTTTCAGGTACCCAACTGCCCATAATGCGATGGGTAAGCGTGGCAGCATCCAACCCGGCAACATCAGCCAGTGCCTTGATCACCAGGTTTTGAGATACTCCAACCCGGAAGCCTCCGGTCATTATCTTGTTAAATACAAAGCGTTCCTGCCCATCCAGCATTGCCCAGGAGTCGATCAGCCAGAGTTTACGCTCTTCTTCCGTTTTACTGCCCAGCGTATTGATCTCGGCTATCCATTCGGTTAATGACTTGTTGCTGCTGGATGTATTCTGAGGCATGAGCAATGACATGGTTTCTGCCAGGTCGCCTACCACATGGTAACTTTCTTCAAACAGCCATGCCGGAATATTGGATGCTTCAATAGCCCAGTTCCGCATCAGCGTAGCGTTGATCTGCCGTTTAGGCTTGCGCCCGGTAAAGAGGGCCAGCATGTGCATTTTATCCGTATCGGGTACGCTGATAAAATAGTCCTTCAATACCTTAACCTTTTCGTTGGTTTTGTTTGTTTCATCAAGGGAAAGAAAGAGTTGAGCGAAAGCTTTCATAGTGCAGCAGCCCCCTCTAAATCTCCTCCGCTGACTAACGGAGAGACTTTTTTAATTTCGTCATCAACATCCTCCCCATCCGCGGAAGCTTGGGTGGGGGCATCTTCCTCTTCACCACCATAAAGTGTATGCACTTCACGCGCATTAAAACCGATATCGTTAAGATACCTGGTAAAGGTGGCCGTATAACCATGCGTTAAATAAACACATTCGCAGCCGGTGGCATCAATGGCACTGATCAACCCGTCCCAATCGGCATGGTCCGACAGGATAAACCCCCGGTCGGCAGCCCTTCTTCTTTTTGCCCCACGGATGGCCATCCAGCCGGAGCAATAGCCCCAATTATAAGGACCAAACCGGCGCATCCAGGCAGAGCCTACCGCTGAGGGTGGGGCCAATACTATACCTTTCCTGATCTCTTCCTTTGGTGTATTGAAAGTGATGCGTTCGGTCGGGTGCAGCTGCACGCCATTATTGCGTAAAGCCTGCATGGTGTTCTCGATGGCGCCATGGGTATATACTTTGCCGTTAGACAGATCAAGATTTTGCAGAATGCGCTGCGCTTTACCCAATGAATATCCTATCAATACGGTAGACAGGCCATTGTCTAAGTTACTACGCCAAAAACCATTTACCTCGTTAAATATCTGCACCTGTGGCTTCCATTGATAAACCGGCATCCCAAAAGTACACTCCGATATAAAATGATGACACTTTACCGGCTCAAACGGTGTGGATATACCATCATCTTCTACTTTATAATCACCGGACACTACCCATACTTCGCCCTGGTATTCTATCCTTATCTGCGCAGATCCAATGACATGGCCGGCCGGAAATAAGGATATTTCCACACCATTCTTCACTATCTTTTCTCCGTACTCCACCGTTTGCAGGTTGATCTCACCTAAACGGTATAATAATACCTGTTTAGATAAATGGTGGGCCAGATAACGTTTGTGCCCAAAGTAAGCGTGATCTGCATGTGCATGAGTGATCACTGCATCATCCACCGGTTTCCAGGGGTCGACATAAAACTTACCCTTCTGGCAGTAGATACCCCGGTCAGTAAACTCAAGCAGCGGTCTTTTTGGCATAGTTGATAAACCTTTATTTCGCCCAATTGGTTTTAAACCAAAAAATCCCGGCTTGCGGCCGGGATGTAATATTTTTTCTTTCTACTAATTATTGCTGCTGCTGGTTCACCGGTGTACTGG
>JBEHXM010000043.1:0-34193 GCA_048498695.1 Bacteroidota bacterium | reverse complement strand
TGTACATCTCCCAGATGCGGGGATAGTTGATGGGGAGGATAACAAACCGGTCCTTGTTCTCCCTCAGTAATACTTCATTTTCCTGTTTCATGCTTCGTCATTTTTATTTTTGGTGCCGACGAGAGACGATGAACCAGGCACTTTTACGGAAGTACAGGGGACAGGGCTATCGCCAAAACCTTATTCGTGAAAGTTTTGACAAGCTATCTGGCAGGTGTCTGGCTTTTTTTAGTTGTGAGTGGCGAGTTTTCAGTTATGAGTAAAAATCTCTACCATTCAGAGTAGTCAGTTAAAAAAATCATAACTAATACTCCGAACTCATTACTAATACACAGTTGCACGTCAGCCCATGATTTGCACATGGTTCCCTTTTAATACCGGATTTTTGCCCGGTAACCTTTAATAGCGTTTGTTAAAGAACTTGTAGCTCCAAAGATAGCTGATGATGAGATTACGATGTTAGTGATAGTTTTTAACATCGGGTTAAGTTATAAACAAGGTGATTTATTTACTTATAATTTAATAATTCTCTTAGAATATTAACTAACTCAAATAATTGATAATCAATTATATTAAATTAACGAAAGAGCATTATTTAAATAAACAATGTTTGTAAATTCAATTAAAAACCATCATATCATGAAAAAGTATTTAGCTGAACTTATCGGAACCTTCGCCCTTGTGCTATTTGGCTGCGGGGCAGCAGTTGTTGACGGGAAAACAATCCCTGCCGCAGTACTTCCTGATGCTCCATTAGGAGTTGGCATTTTAGGTATTGCACTGGCTTTTGGGCTGGCTGTTGTGGCAATGGCATATGCTATCGGGCCTATTTCTGGCTGTCATATTAATCCGGCTATCACCATAGCCATGCTGGTAGCAAAAAAAATTAGCGGGAAAGACGCCGTGGGATATATTGTCGCCCAGTTTATCGGCGCCACAATCGGCGCTGCGGTATTATATGCCTTCCAAAGTGGCAGCCCTCACTTTGCCGGAATTGGAGAATGGGGCTTAGGCTCAAATGGCTGGGGACCGGGTTACCTGGGTGGCTATTCTACAATGTCAGCATTTCTCGCTGAAGTGATCCTTACTTTTCTGTTCCTTTTTGTTATTTTCGGTACCAACTCGCGCTTTGGAAATTCCTCAATGGCTGGCTTAGCTATAGGCCTTACTTTGGTATTGATCCATTTGGTAGCCATCCCTATTACCGGCACTTCGGTTAATCCGGCTCGCAGTTTTGGCCCTGCTATATTTGCAGGAGGCAAAGCACTCGGCCAGTTGTGGCTATTCATGGTCGCGCCTGTCGTTGGAGGGGTAATAGCAGCCGTTGTGTGGATGAATATATTTGATAAAGAGGCTAAAGTATAGTAGTTGATTAAGTTGGATTGGGTTGATTGAGTTAAATTAGTTGTCAAAAACAACCTGATCAACTCAATCAACCACTTAACTTAATCTTCCAACGGCACAAACTTCAACGAAACAGAATTAACGCAATGCCGGGTATTTTTTGGGGTGAGGTATTCGCCTTCAAAGACATGGCCCAGGTGTGCGCCGCAGTTGGCGCAAACTATTTCTATACGCCGTCCATCCGCATCCGGAACGCGTTTTACTGCGCCGGGTATCTCGTCATCAAAACTGGGCCAGCCGCAATGCGATTCAAATTTGGTTTCAGAAGTATACAGTGGTGTATCGCATCTTTTACATACGTACAGTCCATGCGCATGATTATTTAATAATGATCCGGTAAATGGCCTTTCCGTTCCTTTGTATAATATTACCCGTTCTTCTTCGGGTGTGAGCTTGTTATATTCCATTTTTAATTATTGAATTATCGATTGAGTGAATTAATGATTTGAACCCTCATTAATATAACAAATATACGGTACGAATGGCATTTTGATTTTTGTTGAAACTCTTGTTTACACAGGGTTGACCAAACAAAAATCCCAGTCATTTCTGACCGGGATTTCCTTTTATCTTGAATCTTGATTCTTGGTTCTTGACTCTATTTATTAGCCAATTCCTCCGCCATGGCAGCACCTATATCAGCAGGTGATTTCACTACGCGGATACCGCATTCTTCCATGATCTTCATCTTGGCTGCTGCGGTATCATCGGCACCACCTACTATCGCACCGGCGTGACCCATACGGCGTCCAGGAGGGGCGGTTTGTCCGGCTATAAAGCCTACTACCGGTTTGGTACCATGTTCTTTTATCCAGCGGGCTGCTTCGGCTTCCATGCCGCCGCCTATCTCACCTATCATGATAATGCCGTGGGTTTCAGGATCGTTCATCAGCAGTTCAACCGCTTCTTTAGTTGGTGTACCGATGATTGGGTCGCCGCCGATACCTATCGCAGTGGTAATACCCAAACCTGCCTTCACTACCTGGTCAACCGCCTCATAAGTTAGAGTACCTGATTTGGAAACCACACCTACATTTCCTTTACGGAAAATAAAGCCCGGCATAATACCGATTTTGCTTTCATCAGCCGTAATAATTCCCGGGCAGTTCGGCCCGATCAACCGGGTGTCCCTGTCCTTAATATATTCCTTCACCTGGATCATATCCTTTGTCGGGATACCTTCGGTGATACAAACGATCACTTTGATACCGGCCTCGGCTGCTTCCATAATGGCATCAGCAGCAAAGGGTGGTGGCACGAAGATGATGGATACATCAGCGCCGGTTTTATCAACGGCATCCTTAACGGTGTTGAACACAGGCCTGTCCAGGTGCATCTGGCCGCCTTTGCCGGGGGTAACACCACCAACTAGTTGTGTACCGTACTCGATCATTTGCGATGCGTGGTAGGTACCTTCGTTGCCGGTAAAACCCTGAACTATAACTTTGGAATCTTTATTTACGAGAACGCTCATAGATTTTATTATGTGTGCGCAAAGCTAAAGTTATTACTGATAATCTCAAAGGAGAAATAAGCAGAAAGCTGAAAGGTAAAAGCTGAAAGCAGAAAAATTATAAACCCATGGCTTTTTATATCGGGCATTTAAGTTTTAGCCCGTTTTTCCGTCCGCTTTTTGTGCGGAAAATTGCGGAAAATCATTGTTATTCGGATGCTTGTTGGAAACAACTCCAACTAAGGGGAGTGTTACCTTTTCGCTAACACAACAATTAAAAAAACAAAGCCTCCTATTATTAGGGCGGGTCCAGCGCAAAACATAATTGAGTTAATTAATACCCCAAAATCCCAGACTCCTCCCCAAGAGATATATAAAAAAACATAACCCAATGGAATGCAGGCAATGGAAAGAATTATTTTTAAGGTTTTAGTCATACATATGTTATTCTGTTCCTTTGTTGATGATGTAACCAACAAACCATCGATTCGATATTTTCGCCTGATCTCTAATCACCAATCTCTAATCTCTGCCCCACAAATTCCTTCTCGCTCTTCGCTATCACAATACACGCAATCCCATTACCTATCATATTGGTCAAAGCCCGGGCGGTCGACATAAATCGGTCCACCCCTAACAATATCGCCACCCCTTCCACCGGGATCACTTTGATAGCTGTTAAGGTTGAAGTAAGTACAATAAAGCCACTACCGGTAACACCTGCGGCACCTTTCGAGGTAACCATCAGTATACCTATGATCACCAATTCCTGCTCCAGCGACAAGGGAATATTAAACACCTGAGCCAGGAATATCACCGACATGGAAAGATAAATAGTAGTCCCATCCAAATTAAAGGAATAACCCGCCGGGATTACCAGCCCTACCACCGATTTTGCACAGCCAAACCTTTCCATCTTTTCCATCATACTCGGCAATACAGTTTCGGAGGACGAGGTACCCAATACAATCAGTATCTCCTGGCGGATAAACTTAAGATATTGCCACAAGCTGAACTTATAAATAAGACTGATGATAAAAAGCACGATAAAAATAAAGAGCAACATAGTCAAAAATACCGCCCCCAGCAGTTTGATGAGCGGACCAAGTGTGTTGATGCCATAGGTAGCCACCGTAAAGGCCATCCCGCCGAAGGCCCCTACAGGTGCCAGCCGCATCACAAACCCCATGATATTAAAAAACACCTTGTTCAGCTTGTCAAAAAGATCAAGAACGGGCTTGCCAGTTTCGTGCAGCAGGCTTAGGCCGTAACCAAATAATATGGCAAAGAAAAGTATCTGCAAAATATCGCCTTTGGCAAAAGCATCAAATACATTTGACGGGATAATGTGGGCAAAAAACTCGCTCCATTTCATTTCGGCAGCCGCTTTCTGGTAAACCTGTAATTTGCTGGTATCTGCCCCGTGTGGAATAGGCAACCCGCTTCCGGGTTTGATCAGGTTCGCTAAAGTAACTCCCATCACCAGGGCAAATGTGGTCACGATCTCGAAATACAGGATAGCCTTACCGCCGACCCGGCCCACCTTGCGCATATCACCCATACCGGCTATACCTAATACGATGGTCAGGAAAATGATCGGTGCGATCAGCATCTTGATCATGTCAACAAACTTGTCGCTGATCAAGCGTGCCGTCGGGCCAAAGTCTTTGAAATATAAGCCGACAATAACGCCCAGAACAATGGCGGCAATCACCTGGAAAGTCAGGTTGGATAAAAGTCTCTTCATGCTTAACAAGTATACGATAATTGTTGAAATTGTGATGGGGTATTTGCCCGCCCTGCGTTTTTACCTCTCTGTCATGCTACGCTCGACATCTCTCCCTAAGTTTAGGGAGAGAGTAACTCCTCCCCTGAATTCAGGTGAGGTTGGGAGGGGTAAAAAAAAGGCTTCCTTCTGTATCACAAGAAGAAAGCCTTTCGGTTTATAATTTGATAATTATTAGCTTACTACGCCGGTTTGCAGGTCAACATTATAGGCAGTGCCGTTAATGGTGATCTTAACCTTGCCATCGCCCAGGAAGGTAATAGTACCGTTATAATTCCACGAGCCTGATGCATTAGTTCCTTTTGTGGTGAACGTTGCCGCACCGCTTTTAATAGCCCCGCCGTCATCCGATCCAATAATGATGGAATTGAAAGTATAGTTATAAGCATCTGTGGTGGTCTTGTTGGTGCTTTTATCCTTCAGGTTATCACTCACGCCCAAAGTACCGCTAAAGTTGATGTCCGAATTATTATTCAGCGGGTCTACAGCCTGTAATGTCAGGTTCTCATCCAGCTTTACAGTGCCTGACACTTGTGGTGTCGATTCGGTAACCGTAATATTGTTCAGCACAGCGAAACCTGAAGGTGTATTATTGGTACACAAAAAAGTAAACTTGGTAGTACCGGCCACACTTGCTGTCGAATTATCGCCTAATGTAGTGGTCAAAGTAAATGTCGTATCCACAGATAATCCGCAGATCAGGCCGCTACCCACGTCATTGATCCCTAACCTTCCGTTGTGCATTTTAGCAATGATCTGGTTACGTTTTGCCGCAAGTCCGCCGGGTGAACTGATGCCGTCAGATAAATTGAATGCCCCAAATCCATTATATAAACTTTCGGAAAGGTTTAAAGCGATCTGGCTGCTTATGGTTTTAGCATCTACCATATTTGAATTGCTGTCAGATTTTTTACAGGCAGAATAAGTCAGCGCAACACCTAATAACAATACCGGAATAAGTTTTAATTTAAGGTTCATGATAAGATTAAGTTTTTCTGTTAAAAATGTTAATTGGGCATTTATACGAAAAAACGGCATAAGAGTTTCCAAATATTAAATATGCTGTCCATCTGCGGGCAGGCAAACTATTTGTATGTTTGTTCTATGAGCGCTGTCTACAACTTCCTTCAAATATCCGATCTGCTATCCTGCTCGGGTCAACCGCAGGAAGATCAGTTGAAAACAATTGCAGCTGAAGGTTACCAGGCAATCATCAATCTGGGGTTATCCGATAGTAAATATGCTCTGATTGATGAAGCAGCATCAGTAACCACTTTGGGTTTAACCTATCATCATCTACCTATTGCATTTGATAACCCGCAAATAGATGAACTGGCAGAGTTTATCAGCATAATGAAAGACCATACCAATGACAAAACGCTGATACATTGCGCAGCCAATTATCGTGCATCGGTGTTTACCGGTTTGTATTTATTGGCAATAGATGAAATGGATGAAGAAAAGATGCGCAAGATGATTGAAGAGGTGTGGCAACCGGATGGCATCTGGGAGCAATTTATTGAGGAGGGAGTTACGTATATCAAGTCCTTGTCATCCTGAACAGCGTGAAGGATCTTCTGCGCCACGCATAACCCGCTTAACAATGCGAAGAAGATATTTCGCTATCGCTCAATATGACAACCCCCTTTTTAACTTAATAAACCATTCAACTCTATCAACTTACTCAACTAAATCAACCATTTTTCTTAATTTCGCAACCTCATACGCGGAAATAACGACAATGGACTATCAATTTAAAGATATAGAGCAAAAATGGCAGCAGTTTTGGGCCGATCATCAAACGTTTAAAGCCGACAATAACTCCACCAAACCCAAATACTATGTGCTGGACATGTTCCCCTACCCATCAGGTGCGGGGCTGCATGTTGGCCATCCGCTGGGTTATATTGCTTCTGATATTTTTGCACGATACAAACGTTTAAAAGGTTTTAACGTATTGCACCCGATGGGCTACGATAGTTTTGGCCTGCCAGCCGAGCAGTATGCCATACAAACCGGTCAGCACCCCGCCATTACTACCGAGGCCAATATTGCAACCTATCGCCGCCAGTTAGATCAATTGGGCTTTTCATTCGACTGGAGTCGCGAGGTTCGTACCAGTTCGCCCGATTTTTATAAATGGACGCAATGGATATTTATGCAGCTGTTCAACTCCTGGTATAATAAGGCTGCGGACAAGGCAGAGTCTATCAATAAATTAATTGCTCATTTTGAACAGCAGGGTTCTGCTGGTGTGAATGCCGTGTGCGATGAGGATATTCTTTCGTTCAGCGCTGCTGAATGGAAAGCGATGGACAACCGCCAGCAACAGGAAGAATTATTAAAATACCGCATCACCTACCTGCGCGAAAGCACGGTTAACTGGTGTGCAGCATTGGGGACTGTTTTGGCCAATGATGAGGTGAAAGACGGTTTCAGTGAACGCGGCGGTTACCCGGTGGAGCAAAAGAAAATGATGCAGTGGAGCATGCGCATCACCGCTTATGCAGAACGCCTGTTGCAGGGTCTGGATACCATCGACTGGCCCGAGCCTTTGAAAGAAATGCAAAGGAACTGGATAGGTAAAAGTGTGGGTGCATCTGTAAAATTTCGAATTTCGGATTTCCAATTTCGAAATTCAGATAAATCCGAAATTGAAAAATCCGAAATAATTGAAGTATTCACCACACGTGTCGATACCATCTTCGGCGTAACCTTTATTGTATTAGCTCCTGAACATGAGCTGGTTCCGGCATTAACTACACCTGAAAACAAAACGGCAATAGATGCTTACATCGCACAAAGCAAAAAGAAATCGGAACTGGACCGTATGGCGGATACCAAAACGGTATCAGGTGCTTTTACAGGCAGCTATGTGATCAACCCGGTGAATGATGAAAAGGTGCCTATTTACATTGCCGATTATGTGTTGGCAGGATATGGCACGGGAGCCGTAATGGCTGTACCATCCGGCGATCAGCGGGACTATCTTTTTGCCAAACACTTCAATTTGCCGATAGTACCTATCATCGACATACAAAATATCGAGACCGAAGCCGACCCGACCAAAGAAGGCAAATACATCAATTCAGGTTTAATGAATGGCCTGAATTACAAAGAAGGGACCGCCAAAGTAATTGCGTTTTTGGAAGAAAAAGGTGCAGGCAAGGCCAAAGTAAATTTCAGGATGCGCGATGCCATATTCGGTCGCCAGCGTTACTGGGGCGAGCCGGTACCGGTATATTTTAAGAATGAGCTGCCTTATTTGATCGATGAGAAAGAGTTACCCTTAATATTGCCCGAGATAGATAAATACCTGCCAACAGAAACCGGCGAGCCACCATTGGCAAGAGCAACCGGATGGAATTATAAAGGCTTTGAGTATGAATTAAGCACCATGCCCGGCTGGGCAGGCAGCAGCTTCTACTGGTACCGTTACATGGATGCGCATAACGACCAAGAATTTGCATCCCGCAAAGCAATAGATTACTGGAAAGACGTTGACCTGTACATCGGCGGCAGTGAACACGCTACAGGGCACCTGTTGTACAGCCGTTTCTGGAATAAGTTTTTAAAGGACCTGAATTTAGCACCGGAAGAAGAGCCATTTAAAAAGCTGATCAACCAGGGACATATTCAGGGAAGATCAAATTTTGTATATCGCCTGATAGATGAAATGGCGCGTGGTACTAATACATTTGTTTCGCATGGATTGATCAAACAATATAAAACATCGCCTTTACATGTGGATGTAAATATTGTAGAAAACGATATTTTGGATATTAATCAATTCAAGAACTGGCGGGATGATTTTAAGGATGCGGATTTTATTTTAGAGAATGGTAAATACATCTGCGGTGTCGAGGTCGAAAAGATGTCTAAGTCTAAGTACAATGTGGTTAACCCGGATATGCTGGTAGAGCGTTACGGCGCTGATACCCTGCGGATGTACGAGATGTTCCTCGGCCCGTTAGAGCAAAGCAAACCCTGGAATACCAATGGCATCGAAGGCGTATTCAAGTTCCTGCGTAAATTCTGGCGCTTGTTTCATGATGAGCAATGGAATTTTAACGTATCAGATGCTGAACCCACCAAAGCCGAGCTGAAATCATTACATAAGATCATCCGCAAAGTAGAAGAAGATATCGAACGATTCTCTTTCAATACCTCCGTATCCAGCTTTATGATCGCGGTAAATGAACTCACCGACCTTAAATGCAACAAACGGGGTATACTACAGGATTTGGTCGTAACGCTATCAGCCTATGCACCGCATATCTGCGAAGAACTATGGGTATTGCTTGGCAACAAGCCGGGCAGCTTATCCTATTCACCCTATCCAAAGTTCAATCCGGAGTATCTGATTGAGGATGAATTTGCTTATCCTATTTCTATCAACGGTAAAACTAAAATGAACCTGAATATATCTCTAAGCCTTGATCCGGCAGCAATTGAGAGCCTGGTGGTTACAAATGCAGATGTTCAGAAGTATTTAGACGGCAAAACACCTAAAAAAGTGATCGTGGTAAAGGGCCGCATCGTTAACATTGTACTTTAAACACTAAGCCACGTAACTAATAAGTGACAAACACGGCTTAGCGTTAAAAAAAGATGCATTTGCTGTAACATTTCAACTATTTTCGCCTCCAATTACGAAAAATCACTTGAAATGAAACGTTTACTTCTACTTTTAATAATATTCTGTTCTGTTTTAACAGCCAATGCACAGCTTGGCGGGGTTGGAGGCGGATCATCCATCGTCGGAAAAATTTCCGGCTCACTGGTGGATTCTGTCAACAAACAACCTTTAAGCTATGCATCTGTCAGCCTTTTCCGTAGCAGTGGTAAATCCCCCCTTAATGGAGTTTTGACAGACGATAAAGGCGGTTTTAAAATTGACGGCGTCCATCCCGGAACCTACAAGATCAGGATCACTTATGTTGGTTACCCTGATAAATTTGTAGACGGCATTATCACAACGGATTCCAAGCCGGATAAAAACATGGGCGTTATCGTTGTTGCCCCAAGTTCAAAAGCTCTTAAAGAGGTAGCTATTACCGGGACTGCCGCGTTGGTTGAAAACAAGATCGATAAGATAGTTTACAATGCCGAAAAGGACCTGACCGCAGCCGGTGGTAATGCAACTGACGTGCTGCAAAAGGTTCCTTTAGTAGCAGTTGATATCAATGGCAACGTATCTTTAAGAGGTGATAACAATGTACGCGTGCTGATCAATGGTAAGCCTTCAGGCGCTACGTCAGCCAGCTTATCTGATGTGTTAAAAACCATCCCTGCCGACCAGATCAAAAGTATTGAAGTAATTACCTCGCCATCTGCCAAATATGATGCAGAAGGCTCAGCAGGTATCATTAATATCATTACCAAGCAGAAAAACATGTCTGGTATCAGCGGTTCTGTGAGCGGTGGTGTAGGTACCCGTCAGAATAACGGGAATATCAACCTTAACTACAGTAAAAACCGTTTCAGTCTGAGTTTAAACGCCGGCGGTAACCTTACCTGGCCTCAAACCTCGCTATCTACTTTCGACAATGATATCCAGACAGTAGATCAGGATGGGAACCCTATTCATACGGCAACATCATCTTCGGGTTCTACTTATCTTAAAAGACATGGCGGTATCGGTAATATATCTGCAGGGTACGATTTCAATGCTTACAACAACCTGCACACCAATATCCGTTTGAACCAGGGTGGTTTTGATCCTAACAGCAATACCCAGTATCAATACCATAATTTCACAGCCGACTCGGCAAGTTCCTATGCCAGCCGCAGTTTAGGACATAATACCTTTGGCGGTTTTGACTGGAACCTGGATTATACCCATAAATTCAAAAAAGAGGGTGAAGAACTGGACATCTCCACTCAATGGAGCCATAGCAAGATTGTAACCAATTATACTAACTTTTATACAGCACAATTCCCTAATCAAAAAAATGACATTAACGGTTTAAATAACGAATACACTTTCCAGGTAGATTATACCTTGCCTATCAATAAAATGTTTAAGTTGGAAGCTGGTGGTAAAGAAATCCTCAGGAGGATCAACAGTACATCAGACCTGTTTGCACCTGACCCTCAAAATACTGAAGGTTTTGTTTATGATATTCTTAATTCCAGTACCTATAAATATAACCAGGATGTAACTGCCGGATATTCGGTATTAACGATCACACTGCCTAAAGGCTATGCTATACTTGCAGGTGTAAGAGATGAAAACACAAATATACATGGCGTTCCTCAATCAGCAGGAGAAGGCGACCTGGTGCCATTCAGCAATAATTATAATACCTTTATTCCAAGTCTGACCATTCAGAAACAGCTTAGTGCAACACAAACCATCAAACTGGCTTACAGCAAACGTATTACACGTCCGAGCCTGCAGTTTCTTAATCCGTACGTAAACAAGACCAATACACTGGCCCAGCAGGAAGGTAACCCGGCTCTGGCCCCCGAAGTATCTCAAACTGTTGAGCTAGGCTACAATGCGTTTATCAAAACATCTGTGATTAACCTTTCTTTATATTATAAACATACCGGCGGCCTGATCGAAAGCATTGCAGCACCGATTGTGGATACTGTTAGCGGCCAACCCGGTACATTAACTACCTTCCATAATATAGGCAGCAACAATTCATTGGGTGCCAGCTTCTTCGGTTCAATCAATCCGATCAAGATCATTACAATACGCGGAAGTATCAACGCTTACACTTATAAGCCAGATCCTTCAGGACTGTATTTATCCGATAAAACACAGGATGGTACTTACCTCCAGTATAATGCATTTTTAAGCGCCGAGCTGGACTTGAAAGGTGGTTTTATTGCCCAGGTTTTTGCGGTTGAAAATTCACCGCGCCGTACCATACAGGGCACAAATCCTTCATTCAGTATTTTGGGTGGGGGTGTACGCAAGCAATTCCTGAAGAAAAAAGCATCAATTGGTGTTAACGTACTTGAGCCATTTAACAAATACAAACACTTCGACAGCAACATTTCAAGCCCGGGCTTCAGCCAGAGCAGTACATTTGCTTTCCCTTTCCGCTCTGTGGGCTTAACGTTTAGCTATAGCTTTGGTAAAGTTACCTTTAGCAATCCGCAGCAGAAAAAAGGCATTAATAATGACGACTTGAAACAAGGTGATTCAGGATCACCAGGTGGTGCCGGCGGCGGTGGCAGATAATATTTGATTGTCAAATTCTATAAGTCAAGTGCGGGTGAGTAATCATCTGCACTTTTTTATTTTGCGAGAGGCTGTCAAAAAAAATCGTTGTCATTCTGAACACAATGAAGAATCTTCTTCTTTAGGCAAATCGAGTATGCAGATCGAAGAAGATACTTCGCTATCGCTCAACATGACAAATTTATTACTCACCAACATTAATACCGATCTGCTTCAATAATAGTGAAGCGTTAAAGGTTTTACACTCGCCATGTTTGATTTTGTAATCGAACAGCATTTCTCCATCCTTTACCTGTATATCGAAATAAAAATTGCGGATGTAGTCAGGGTATTCGGTTTCCAGCTGCGCTATCTGCAGGTCATGCGTGGCTACCATCCCCACTCCTTTCTTTGCGATCAGTTGTTCTATTACCGCTTTGGAGCCCCGGTATTTATCTACGGAGTTGGTTCCCCGCAGCATTTCATCGATCAGGAAGAAAATTTTGTCATCACTATCCACAGCAGCCAGCAGTAGCTGTAAACGGTCAAGTTCGGCCTTAAAAGTGGATGTACTTTCGTTCAGGGAATCCTTGATGCGCATATAGCTTAAAATGGTAATGACAGATACGCTCATGGATTCTGCACACACAGGCGCTCCGCACAAAGCCAGTACCGTATTGATACCGATTGTGCGTAAAAACGTGCTTTTGCCAGCCATATTCGAGCCAGTGATAATATCAATTTTGAAAGTGTCTGTCAGTTCATAATCATTAGCAATGCGGTTTTCAATATTGATCAGTGGATGGGCTATTTGTTTTCCTTTTACCGTATACCCTTCCCCTTCGGCAATTTCGGGAAAACACCAGTTGGAGTAATTGATCCGCAAACTTGCCAGACTGATAATGGCCTCGTATTCGGCGATCACATCAAAGGCGTCTTCCAGGCTTTGGCGGTTATTGCGTTTCCAGTTTTCAATGGCTATCACCTGCCGGATATCCCAAAGCAAAAAAGTATTTAAAATAAAGCCCAGGATCACATTCAAGCGGCAATTTAGATTATTAATTAACCGGGAAAGCTGTTTGATAACAGCTGATATTGCCTCTCCCTCATTTCTTTTGATACGGCCCGACAGCTTTATTAAAAATTCCGATTGCCATTCCTCATTTTCAATACTTTTGAACGCCAACACAAAGTGACCAAGCGCTTTTCCGATCCTGCCTGCTATCAGGTCTGTTTTGTTGATGATATCTGAACGAGAGGAGACCAGCCGATTATTAACCAAAATAATTACCCCGGCAAAATACCTTGCCGGTACATAAAAAATACTTGCCCCAAGCACCACTAATAAAAGCCAGGGCGCTACTTTGCTGTAAATGCTCAGCCAAACCTGGTTATCCAGTTCTACCGGTATTTTTAAATATTCAAGCAGGTTTTTTATTTGCTGCTTGTCCTGTTTTAACGAAAATAAAAGGTGCGCCTGCATATCTATTCTCCAGTCATTTTTTTCCTTGATCTCGCTGATCGCTTTTTGACGCAGCAGGATGGTGGACTTATCCGATGCCTTGTGTAACCAGGAAGCAGTTTTGACGATGCCCGGCAATGTCGCTGCACGGTTGATCAGTTGAAACAGCGAACCGCTACCGAAAATATCCAGATCAGAGGTGTAGTAATGCTTATCATCGGCAAATGAAGAACCATCAGCATAGATATTCGACCGGTTACGAATACTTCCCAGTTCATTATCATTCACCATCTTCACATTCAGAAAATAGTTTTTCAATCTTTCAAACTCATTTTGCTTCGTGATCAGCCAGCTAAAAAGCATAGCCATGATAATTGCGCTGATAACAATGATACTAACCTCATCAACACCCACAGCTACACAAACGAAAACGATGAACAGGCTAAATACTCCCAACCGGTAAAGCGAATATTCATTTACCAGTTTCCCATATTTATCAGCTTCTGCCTGTGCGGCTGCCGAACGCCTTTGATAATCAGCAATGATCTCTCGTTCCATTATTTTATTGGAAGGTTTATTTTGTTGTAAAGTTGAAAGGTTGTAAAGTTGTAATGTTTTTGCTTTATATCCATAATACTTAAGTCAATTAGCTAAAAATATCATGTTTCAACTTTACAACAATAGTAAATGAAGATCACATTCATCATCCTTGGCAAAACAGAGGATGCCTGGTTAAAGGAAGGCATTGATAAATATGTAAAGCGTTTAAAGCATTATATCAAACTAACTATTGTTGAAATTGACGAACTGAAGAACACTAAAGCTTTAACCCAGGAACAGCAAAAAGCAAAAGAAGCCGAACTGATTCTCAAAAAGCTTTCGCCAACCGACCATATTATTTTGCTGGACGAGAAAGGAACTGAATTATCATCAGCACAATTTGCTGCTTATATAGATAAAAAAGCGATCAGTTCAGTTACTAACCTGGTCTTTATTGTTGGCGGACCTTATGGATTTGATCAGACTGTTTATCAGCGCGCCAATGATAAAATATCGCTTTCACGTATGACTTTCTCTCACCAGATGGTACGCCTGTTTTTTGTTGAACAATTATACCGGGCCTTTACCATCATTAAAGGAGAGCCGTATCATCATGAGTAAGGTAAAAGCGAAAAGACTAAAGCTTAAAGATATTCTATATTTTAATTCATAAAGTTTTGCTGCTTTGTGCTTTCGCCTTTCGGCTTTCTGCTTAAATGGTTAGCTTTGCAATATATGTCAGCAGGTCACGATCACTCACACGCTCACGGTCACCACCACCATGATCATGCCCCAAAGCTTGATCATTTAAATACAGCATTCATCGTTGGCATTATTCTAAATTCAGCCTTTGTAGTACTTGAAGTCATTGCCGGATTGTGGAGCCATTCGCTTTCCCTGCTAACTGACGCCGGGCACAACCTGAGCGATGTAGCGGGCCTTGCCCTGGCGTTACTGGCTTTTAAGCTAACCAAGGCAAGTTCCAACAAGGAATATACCTATGGCTACAAACGCTCCACCATTATCGTCTCTTTTTTTAATGCGCTGGTGCTTTTTATTGCCGTCGGATTTATAGGTTACGAGGCTATCATGCGCTTCATACACCCCGAAAATATTGAAGGTGGGACAATGGCCTGGGTTGCTTTTGCAGGGATAGCTATTAACGGATTCACAGCCTGGCTTTTTGTGAAGGATAAAGATTCCGACCTGAACATAAAAGGCGCCTACCTGCACATGGCGGTTGATGCTATTGTTTCATTTGGTGTAGTGATCTCCGGTCTGATCATTTACTTTACGCATATTTATTGGATAGACAGCGCGGTCAGCCTGATCGTAGCGATCGTAATACTGAGAGGCACCTGGAGCTTATTGAGCGATAGTTTAAGACTGGAGATGGATGGCGTACCCAAAGAAATGGATCTGAACAAGATCAAACTCGAATTGATGAAATGCAAAGGGGTGTTAGATGTGCATCATATTCATGTATGGGCATTAAGTACTACCGAAAACGCACTTACCGCCCACCTGGTAATCGATCAGAATGCCACCTCGTCGTTCGATAGTATCAAACATGATCTCAGGCATCGCCTGGAACACCTTTCCATAAGTCACAGCACTTTCGAACCTGAGTTTGCTAATGAGAAGTGTTTGCAGGTGGACTGCTAAAAAATTGAATTAATATAGAAGTCATGCCGAACTTGTTTCGGCATCCCACATGCAAGGTAAACTACCTGCTTTTTAAACGACTATAATTTTATTAATTTGGCGTACTAAACCTGCTCCGATTAACTATGCTTTTCAAACAAGGATATGTCTACATCATGTCCAACACTTACAGGACTACGTTCTATATTGGAGTAACAAGCAATCTTGAAGCACGTGTTTGGCAGCACATTAATGGTGAAGGCTCTAAATTTGTGAAAAAATACAAATTATACGACCTCGTCTTTTATGAGTATTTTGAACGGATAACTGATGCTATTGACAGGGAAAAACAACTCAAAAATTGGCATAAGGACTGGAAAATCAATCTGATCAAATCTATAAATCCTGAGATGAAGGATTTGAAGGATCAATTAGAATTATAAATTCAATTTAATTAGTCTCACGCAGACTTAGCATGTGGGATGCCGAAACAAGTTCGGCATGACACGCTTCTTTTACAATTTTCTTTATAATTATTTCTTTTTCGCTTTCGCTTTTGGAGCAGCAGGTTCTTCTGCAGGTTTCACAGCAGGAGTTTTTACTTTTTTGGTTGGTTTATCTTCTTCTGCCGGTTTAGCAGGTTCCGGTTCAGCAACCGGTTCTTCTGATGGAGCCGCTTCACTGAATAAAGGAAGGTCTTTCATGATATGGTACCAGGATACGATCTTTTTCATATCAGAGGCATAAACCTTTTCCTCATCATGATCTGGTGCTACTTCCCTGAAAAGGTCGCGAAGTTGTTTGCCATCTGCTTTAGCATCCGGAACATTTTTAACGCTTTTCATACGTTCAAACACATCCGTCAGCCTGATATCTTCATTATCGCCAAAAATGGTGATCTCGTCTAATGCTGCTATTTTAGCGGTCGAAAGATTAGCAACCAGTTTAGTTTTCTGTGCATCAAGGCTTTCCAATATAAACCCGGTTTTATTTTGTGCCAATGCCTTCCACAAACCCGGTTTGCCCGATACCGATACTATTCCACGTAAATTCATTATTTTGTTGATTAAGTTGATTAGGTTGAATGGTTGATTAAGTTTAAAACCTAATTAACTTAATCAACCCAATCAACTATTCACTTAATCTTCTATCACCTCTATCCCTAAAATCTTATCACCCTGGCGGATATCATCTACCACGTCAACATTTTCAACAACTTTACCGAACACGGTATGGTTCCTGTCCAAATGTGCTGTATTAGTACGGTTGTGACAGATAAAAAATTGTGATCCACCGGTATTACGTCCGGCATGTGCCATTGACAATACGCCGCGATCATGATATTGGTTGTCTCCCGTCAGTTCACAATCGATCTGGTAACCCGGACCACCTGCACCTGTACCGGTTGGATCGCCGCCTTGTACCACAAAGTTAGGGATTACCCTATGAAATATAACGTTATTATAAAATCCTGAGGCAGCCAGTTTTTTAAAGTTAGCTACTGTGTTTGGAGCGTCCTTATCGTAGAATTCTACGGTCATGTCACCCTTTTCAGTTTTAATTATTGCTTTACTCATTTTGAATATTTAATGGAGTGCAAAGGTAATAAAAAAGGAGAAAGGTAAAAGCTGAAAGGAGAAAGGTGATTTAGTTCTTAGCCTTATAAAAAGCTTCACACGAAATATGGTGTTCATTAATCAGGTCTTCCTTGCCTTTAATCAAATCCTCGATTCCTAAATATAATTGCTTATTACTTTTCCAAAATGAGGTATCAATATGAAGTATATTCTTTAGAAGATCACCGGGAAAAAAATCACCTTCTGCAAAGAGGTTGGCTTTTAATATATCGATGGATAACACAATAAGATACGTTAATCCTTCACTCTGCCCTATCATAAATCTGATATCTTCAATCGTAAATTGATTTAATGGGATTTTTCGAAGCTCCAATACTCTATTTACAATTCGAGAATTTTCTTTTGCCGGAACTCCGCTATCGCTTTTCTCCAAATTCTCTAAGGATTTTTGTTCCCAATTATTTTCAAATTTCATTTGAATAAGTTTAGTTTTCTAACATAGAATACAACGTTCGTTATTTTAATCTGCAAATTATTCCGCCCCTTCCTTACTTATTCGGTCGTAACTGAAATGTTAAAAATCCTTAAATATAATAGCCCAGGCACTTGAAAGGTAATAGCTTATACGATTATTCGTTACTTTAGCAGTATATGATGCGTTTCTCATTCTTATTTATTTTTCTCTTTTTATGTCTTACAGGCATAACTTATGCCCAGGGCAACTTAACCGGCCGTGTTTATGAAAACAAAACCAGGGTGGCCATAGAAGGTATTACCATAAAAAACTTAAAATCGAATGCCGTTACCGTATCGAATAAAAACGGTTTGTTCTCTATCCGTGCGCATGTGGGCGACCTGGTTACTTTTTCAGGATTTTCGTACCAGACTGACACCCTGTATGTGAAAGACCTGAGTGCTGTTGAAGTACTGCTCGATCTGAGACAAAATATGCTTAAAGGGGTGAATGTGACAGAATCGGAAGTCAAATTAGGGAATTTAAAAGCCGCGCCAACACCCTCTCCTTTTGGTGGACAGACGCTGGTATATCAAACTGATGCCAACGGTGCTCCCAAGGGCGGATTGAAGCTGAATGTATTTGATTCCCATTCAGACGCCAACAAGAAAAAGAGAGATGCCCAGGTAGGAAAAGACGAGCAGACGAAAGAAGATATCGCACAGGTATTCAGCCCTGAAAATCTAAAGAATTATGTGCCGTTAACCGGACAGGAGATGGATAACTTTATCATGCTTTATACCCCCAGCATTAAAACATATACCAGCAGCGAGTTCAATCTGACTGTATACCTCAATGCCTGCTACCAAGAATTTCTTAAAATCCCGGAGGAGAAGAGGCAGTCCAAACAGTTCCTGGAGTTAAAACCCAAATCCAATTAGTGCCGGCTAACGTTTAAGAGATAATAGCATCCATAATTATTCGTTACTTTTGAGAATGAAGCCTCTTCATAAATACCTTTTTGCTTTTACCATCCTGCTTTTACCTCTACTGAGCAGGGCGGCTTCCATCCTGATACCTATGGATGAGGACCAAAAAGATCACCTGAAATCATACGGCATTGCTTTCTGGACATTGAAAAACGGTGAAGAAGTGGATTGGCTGCTCAACTACCGCGGCGGCAGCTTTATGATGAAATATAATAAAGCAGTAGAAGATGAGTGCAAGATACGCGGGGTGAGTTATGAGGTACTGGCTGATGCCAAAGTAAACCAGATCATCACCGAAGTGAGCGACCCATCTGTAAATATGGACCTGGTAAAGCTAGAGAAAGCCCCCAAAATGGCGGTTTATTCGCCGAAAAATAAACTGCCCTGGGACGATGCCGTTACCCTGGTATTAAAATATGCCGAGATCCCTTATGATGTAGTTTATGATGAAGAAGTAATAAAAGGAGATCTGCCAAAATACGATTGGCTGCACCTCCACCACGAAGACTTTACGGGCCAGTACAGCAAGTTCTACGGCTCTTTCCGGTATGCGCAGTGGTATAATGATGATGTGAAAAAGCAGGAAGAAACCGCACATAAACTGGGCTTTAAAAAGGTATCACAAATGAAACTGGCTGTTGCAGAGCATATCCGCGATTTCTGTTCGGGTGGTGGTTTCCTGTTTGCCATGTGTTCGGGTACGGATACTTTCGATATCGCCCTGGCTGCCTCAAATACTGATATCTGCGAAAGCATGTTTGACGGCGATGCTGCCGACCCTGATGCCCAGTCGAAACTGGATTTTACCCAGACCTTCGCTTTCAAGGATTTTACGCTGGATATGAACCCTATGTCGCACCAGTTTAGCAATATTGATGTGACCACTACCCGCCAGGTTGACCGTACCAGGGATTTTTTCACCCTGTTTGATTTTTCGGCTAAGTGGGATGTGGTGCCGAGCATGCTTACACAAAATCATGACAAGGTGATCAAAGGATTTATGGGTTTGACAACCGCCTTTAATGAAAAACTTTTAAAGCCCGGCGTAACCATTATGGGCGAAATGAAAACCGGGAACGAAGCCCGTTATATTCACGGCGAATACGGCAAGGGCCAGTGGACCTTTTATGGTGGTCATGACCCTGAAGACTATCAGCACGTAGTTGGCGACCCTCCTACCGACCTGAAGCTTCACCCCAACTCTCCGGGCTATCGCCTGATATTAAACAATGTGCTGTTCCCGGCAGCAAGGAAGAAGAAGCAGAAAACGTAAGCCTCCAACCCCTAAAGGGGAGTTTTTCTGATCAGGATAAAAATTACCAATCGCTCCCCTTCAGGGGTTAGGGGCTAATTATAGAACGACCACGAAACCCCAATCTTCAGCAAACGGCCCGGAGCCGGATAACGGTTGATCATGTAATACCCCTGGCTAAACAAACCCTGGTTGGCATAATCATACTGAACAAATATATTGGTACGTATAAGAGTTGCTTTGAAGAAAACGGAAGCCACCGGGTATGATGAAAAGCTAAGACTTGGGTTGCTGTTATAAAACTGGCCTAATCCCACTGCGTATGACGGTGCTTCATAAGGAGTGTTGTAGCGCACATTAACCCCAAAACTGCTGTTCAGCACATTGAATAATAGCTTTGAATAATACAGGCTGCTGTAAGTGTAAACCTCGGGGGTACGCAAGGTCGACTGGAAGTCGGTTTTTTGATAAACAATATAGTTATCAAAATGCCACCTGCGCCAGGCAAGGTTTTTACCCAGGCTTATCTTTAACAAATTCACAGGGTTACTCAATTGCGCCGGCGTAGCATCTATGCCATTAGGCTGTGCCGTAAAATAGAGATAATCGGAGATCAAAAAATATTCGGCCTTCAGGTCAAGTTTGAGCGGATTGTTGATATAATTGAACGACAGGCTTGTCGTTTTCTGACTGTTGAAGTTGTTATGAAAAATATAGTGATTGGATACCCAGTCGGTATAAACCAATGGCGGTGAACTGCTTTGGGAATAAGCCTCAAGAATGATCTTCCCAGCCTTATTACCACCTGATAAGGTAAGCTTCGCATCATACAAGAAATCTCCAAAATCACGGCCTTCGGCTATTTGCTGCAGATCGACATCCAGCAATATCTTGTCGCTGAAACGGTAACCTGCCCTTGCTTTCAATGTAATATCCTGGAAAGAGGAATTCTGCTTACGTTCATTTTGTATATAGCGTAGAAAGTTGCTATTAGTAAATGTATCAGTTACGAACTGCTGGTAATGATAAAAATCCTGTACCAGCCCCAGGTCAAGCTTCACCTCGTTTTTTACAGGGCCTTTGGATTTACCGCGGAGGTAGAAGCTATAGGAGAACCCGTTCTGCACATGAAAAACGGAAAGCGAATCCCTTGAATAAGTAGAACTGTAATAATAATCGGGAAATACATTGTAAGTATCCGGCTCGTTTTGCAGGAATTTGTAAGTCTGCTTATCATAGTAAAACGTATATCCCACACGCTGAGTAGGTAATATCTTTGATTTATCGGTACTTTTTAAGTTGGTATCTATTTTACCGATATAGTAGAATTGCTTCACGTACAAGCCATTCCTGCGTATGTTATCGCTTGAATTATATAAGCGTACCAATTGATTCTGCGATGTACTATAATTGGCTGCGGGAGTAGTAAATAAAGAGTCGTTTTGAATGGAACCATTTTCCGGAGCTTTCAGGTTGTTAAAAGTATAGTTGGCCAGCAAATTGTAACGTTTGCTTTTGGACTCATACCAGCTGAATAATCCCCCCGTCAGATCAGCCGAACCCTGTTGAGGATATGAACCACGTGAGCCTATAAAATTGATATTAAAGCCTATATTTAATTGCGGGTTGATGTTTTGGGTATGGAGCACTTTAAAATACTGTTCCTTTACTCCGCTTGCATAAAGCGACAGGTTGGTATAGGGTGCCCGAGCCTTGTAATATTGTACATCCTGCGGCATAAAAAGATAGGCATCCAAAAAATGCTGACCAACATCAAAGCCGATGGTTTTACTTGGTTCAAACAATAAATTGCGCTCGGCAAGGCCCAAATTGCCCAAACCTATTTTAGGGCTGCGTGGCTGATAAAGAGGACTGTAATTTTCAAAGTTGGTTAGCCCGGTGTCTAATGGGAATACCTGTGTGCTGTCGCTGAGTAAACGCTCATTGGTTACCTTTATAAATTTGGAAGTGAACACCACCGAGTCGCGCTTTTTCTCTTCCTTTTGCCTTTCTGCATCAATTTCCTGGTCGCCGCTGAGGGCCTTTTTTTGGGTGGTAGTGTCTTTATTATTAAAAGGGTTGGTATTTCTTTGGGTATTATTATTGGGGTAATTCGGATTCTGGTTAGTAGGATATTGGGCAAATGCAGCACCTGCCGAGATACAGATCAGCGCCAGTAAAAGGATATATCTTTTTGGATCAAGCATTAAAGGCCGGCAATCAGTTTTTTAAGTATCAATGTCATTTTTGGTTCAGCCTCATGCGCAACAGCCAGTATCTCTTCAACCGAAACCGGTTGCAAAACTTCAGGAAATCCCTCATCAGTTAGTACAGATATGGCAAAAACCGGTAAACCCATGTGATTAGCCACTATTACTTCCGGAACTGTGCTCATGCCCACAGCATCGCCGCCGATTATTCTTAAATACTTATATTCAGATTTTGTTTCGAGATTTGGGCCTGTAACCGCTACATAAACACCTTTATAGCAGGTAATATTGTTGGCGGCTGCAATATTAAGCGCATTATCTACCAGGTCGCGGCGGTAGGGCTGACTCATATCCGGGAAACGGGGGCCAAGTTCTTCTTCATTTCTGCCGATCAGCGGGTTATGGGGCTGTAAGTTGATATGGTCTTCTATGACCATCAGGCCGCCTTTTTTGAAATCGGGATTCAGCGATCCGCTGGCATTAGATACAAACAATATTTTGATACCCAGCATCTTCATCACCCTTACCGGGAAAGTGATCTGCTGCATGCTGTAGCCCTCGTAATAGTGCAGGCGGCCCTGCATGGCTACCACCTTTTTACCCGCCAGCATCCCGAATATCAGCTTACCCGAATGGAACTCCAGCGTGGATATCGGGAAATCGGGAATATTGGAGTACATCAGCTGCTTTTCAACCTCGATCTCGGTGACTAAGCCTCCGAGGCCTGTACCTAAAATAATGCCTACTTCCGGCTCAAAATCGCCAATACGGCTTTTAATGTACGAGGTGGTTCGCTGAATATTCTCTAACATATTTTGTAACTAATTGATCAAACTGCGGGCCGCTGTTATCTAAAAACTCAACGCCTATCGGGAGTACCAAAACAGGCAGTGTATTCAGCACTGGCAGCAACTCGTGTCCAACTAAACGCTGCGCATCCTTTTCTGTTGTAACGATCACTTTTTTTTGTGCATTGCAGGCAGAAAATTCATCGGCAAGTTTACTGATATTTTTTAAGCTAAAGCGGTGATGATCGGGATAATTGTGATGAATGATATTTGCCATATATTTTTCAAGATGCTGCACCAATGGCTTGGGATTGGCAATACCTGTCAGTAAAAATACAGTGCTATCAGCCTCTATTGAGGTGTTCGTTCGGTTTCCTGCCCTGTCTTCAAATGAACGGTATGAAACAGCGGTGAAAAACAACGATTGGTAAGGCAGCGGGCCTATCCGCTCCGCAATGGCATTTTTCTCGTCATCCGGTAACTGCTCCGGGCATTTGCTGATCACGATGATATCCGCCCGCCAGCGCCCGCTGAATGGCTCGCGCATATTTCCGGCAGGTAAAAGCAGATGCGGCTCGTTTATGCGGTTATAGTCGAACAATAAAATACTTAAACCAGGTTTTACCCCCCGGTGCTGGTAGGCATCATCCAGGATAATGAGGTTGTGACCATGTATTAATTGTTTTATCCCCTCTGCCCTATTTTCACAAACGGCTACCGTAATATCCGGGAACTTATGTTTGAACTGTGCCGGCTCATCGCCTACCTGGCTGGAAGTAGTCAAAGCGGTAGCACCAATATAACCTTTGGTCTCGCGACCATAGCCACGGCTTAGGGTAGCCAGCTTGTAATGATCTTTAAGCAAGCGTACCAGGTATTCTGTCATGGGCGATTTACCTGCCCCGCCTACATCCAGGTTACCAACTGATATCACAGGCAGTTTAAAACTCCGGCTTTTGAGTACCCCGCCGTCATAACACCAGTTACGGATAATGACCACCAATCCGTACAGTAATGAAAACGGGAATAAAAGCCAGCGAAGGTTTTTCATATGAACTGCAAAGATAGGAAAATGGCACTTATGCGATTGATAGCTTCTCTAATTATCAGGGCTTATAACAATAGGCCCAGGCTTTAACCTCTTACTTTTCAAATGCTCTTTTACGTTTTGTGTTAGCCGTGATAATTCTGAATAAGTGTTTATAGTGGCTGTTAAAACAAATACGGTGACTGTATATTTCGCAAAGTTTTGTTGGTGTTGGAGATTTTTATCAAATGTTAACAGTGCATCAAATCCATTTTTTATGATCAGCTCCATTAACTGTCCATTTTTAATTCCATTCCAGCCCATCTCACGAACCGTATAAATTTCATGTTCAGCAAAATCTACCTTAAGTCTTTTGGGAAGGTTTTCGTCAAGCAACAGCTTCATAAAGTTTTGCGACGTTTTTTGAGGTCATTATTTTATTGGCCATATCAAGCAGAGCAATAGCCTGTTCCCTCGCAACACCCGGAAAGTCATCTAAAAATTCATCAAGAGATACACCGGCTTCAAGATGATCAAAAAGGGATTCTACGGGTACACGTGTGCCTGCAAAAACAGGTTGTCCTCCTAAAATATCTTTATCAGTAGCTATAATTTCCTGGATATCCATAGGTTAAAGATACGAAATCTATAATAAATGCTTGTCGATTATCAACAATCTATTTGTAAATTGGTTACCTCAAATGTTCTATTTTATGAAATCAAAATTACTCTTCGCCCTATTATTCATCACATCAGTAACCTTTGCACAAACCGATAAAAAGCTGACCACTCAATTACAGGATGCCATCAAGGGTTTTAACGGCCAGATAGGCGTTTATGTTAAAAACTTGAAAACGGGCAGAACTGCTGCTATTAATGCCGATACGCTGTTCCCTACGGCAAGTATGATCAAAGTGAGCATCCAATGCGGGGTGATGGATAAGATTGAAAAGGGTGAGCTGGCTTATAATCAGAAACTGATCTACCGCGACTCGCTGCTGTATCCGGGCGAAGATATCCTGGGTTCATTTAAGGATAAGGATACCATAGAACTAAGCAAGGCCGTGTTATTGATGATCACCATGAGCGATAACACCGCCAGTACCTGGCTGCAAAAGATAGTGACCGGCGAATATATTAACAACTGGCTCGACCAGAACGGGTTTAAAGCCATGCGGGTAAACTCGAGAGTAAAAGGCCGGGAAGCTATTCGTGCCAAGTATGGATGGGGTGTTACCACGCCTTACGAGATGTGCCGCATATTTACCATGATCCGTAATGGCGAAGCGGTAAGCCCGGCAGCAAGTGAGCGCATGTACCGTAACCTTGGGCGCATTTATTGGGACGACCGCTCTTTATCCCAGATACCGCCTTATGTGCACACCATCAGCAAAAGCGGTTCGGTTGATGAATCGAAATCTGAAACCGTGCTGGTGAATGCCCCGCATGGCGATTATGTATTCTCAGTGATCACCAATAATGATAAAGACCAGCGCTGGGTACCCGATAACGAAGCAGAGGTAATGATTCGCAAAATATCAGCCCTGATATGGCATTATTATGAACCCAAAAGCGACTGGAAGCCGGCCGCAGGGATAGCTAAGTTTATGCTGAATGAGTGATGTGGATGTGCCGATATGCAAATGTGCAAATGTGCAGATGCAATATACAATATGTCATTGCGAGCGGTAGCGTGGCAATCTCTGCTTAGGCAAATCGATGATGCTTTTATGACCGCTCTGTATAGCATGCGATTGCTTCATATCCTCGCAATGACGATTTGATTGTAGTGTTCGTTCGTTTTTTAAGCCGGCACCTTTGAAACAGATGAAACAGAATTTCATCCCTTAAATCCGAAATCGAAAATCCGAAATCCGAAATTATAGCACTTCCTCAAAAGTGATCCTGTTGCCAAAAGGATCATGCACCGTCATCAGTATTGCCTTATCATTCCAGGGCGGTACCTCTAAGCCGGGCCTGCCGTATTTGTATTTTTTATCGTTCAGCCCTTTGTTGTACGCTCTCAGACCTTGAAAATCTGCGATCCTCACATGCGAACCGGGACTTGCATCGCCATGATGTTCTGACAGGTGGAGGATGATATCCTTTAATGTGACCTGTAGGTATTTGGGTGTAGTGCCGGCCTCAAATTCATGCTCCCAGTCTATCTTAAAACCAAGCCAGTTCACATAAAACTCCACAGCCTTATCGTAATCAAAAATGCGGAGTATGGGTGTAACGGTACTCATGGGTTATTGTTTATTTTCTTTCAACTGGTCTACACCTGCTGCACTGGTGAGCTCGTCATCAAGGTTGGTATTAAACTGGAGGGTATATATCTTCCACACATCTTTTGGCTTGTAATAGATGAAGATAAAGCGTACCGGCTGCTTATCATATTTAGCCATATAGCTCATCAGCTTCATGGTGTTGCCTACGCCCTTTTCGGTGATCAGTTCGTACCCGTTATAAGCGCCGCCCTGGTCAATAGTTACCTTCAGGTTCTTTTTAATAGCGGTAATATCATCCTTTACCTGCCTGTTTTGTGCCACCCCCGAAAATATGTAATCAATGGCATCCATCGGTTTGGCGGCATATACCTCGAAAAATTTTTTAGAAATATCAGCCGGGGTTTGTTCCTGTGCTTTTGCCGCAACTGTGCATATCAACATCAATACCGGGCACAGTATCAAAAATATCTTTTTCATAAAACGTTAAATAATTGAACCACTAATTTACGAAGATTTAGCACAGGCTGCTCATAAATTTGCGATATGGAGCGGAGAGGAGCCTACCGGCTTAGTTAGATGCCAGCGCATTTGTACCTGTCATCAGCGTAGCAGGCATAGGTTTGTAGATCACGCTAAAAAAGTTCTCGCCTGTTTTTGCAGGTACCAGGGTAACGCCGTATGAACCTTCGGCTGATTCCCATTTGTTAGAAAACAACTTGCAGAATTTATTATCAAAACGATACACCACTTCTTTCAGGTCTTTCCTGTCGTAGGTTACGATATAGAAATTACACAGGCCGTTGTTATCGAAATAAAAAGTATAATCGCCTACTACTTTTACTTTGGTAAAGCATACCGCATTGCTGCCATTTTCAGCTTTAAATTCCTGTACAGAAGCGTACGGAACATTCTCTGCAAAATAAGTTTTGATCTTATTGATATCACTCCCAAGGGGGAATTGTGCAAAGGCAGATACAGATAATAATGTAAAAAAAAGCAATAACAGTATAGGTTTCATGACCGAAACCCGTCAACAATCGCTCCAACAGGGCGCTAACTTTAAATAAAGTTTATAATATGCTGATAAAAAGGAAAATATATTTTGAATAAGCAGCTTTTTAACTGTGGTTATTAACATGTGTGAGTATAAAACTGTGGTAAAATTGTGTATTTGTTTCCACAGCAGTACAGCTTTTCAGACAGCTAAAACGACCTTATTTATTGTCCATATCCAGCTTATGGCCGGTCAAAAATACCTTGCCGCTATTCGGTTCGCGCACAATGGTACTTTCTTTTTTATCTATCTTGAGGGTTTGGGTGATGTAGAAACCCTTATAATCCATCAAAATATTAAGGCCGTCATTATTTACGCTCAGCTTAAACGAGCCGCCAATCATGTCCTTCGATTCATTATTGGTAAGGGTAAACGTTCCCTCCTTATCCGAAGTAAAAGTAAACGAGAATTTTTGCCCGTTAATATTCTCTTCTGATTTCTTTAATACCAGTTCCCTGTATTCTTTGTAAATGTCCTCTGGTTTCGGCATAACGCTGGTCAGTTTTTGTTTTTAATAATGCGCCTTCAGGATGCTCTTTTTCATCCATACCCGTTATACGCAAACGGCATAAAAAAGATGCACCAATGACAAAGGTTTTTAAAAAGAGGCTTTAGACTGGCGTTGAGGCAGATTTGTACTGTTTGCCCGTTTTTAGATTATAGAATAGTAAACATCAGAGAGATTTTTAGGCAGATAGAAAGGATCTGTGTTTCGCATTGTCTTCACTACACCGGTTTAGAAAACGGACGAACAGACAGGCTATGCTTATTTACCGCAAAGCTCTATTATATTTAAAGTAATTATTATAATTATATATATAGTATATAATATATCATATAGTATATTATTATACAGCTAATAGAATTAAACCTGATTACATTGCGATAAGATTTGACTATGCGTTGTCTGTTCGTCCGTTTTCTAAGCCCATAACCACAGTACATAATGAGACAAGGGTTATATAGCCAATAGCCTGATCTGTTTTATTCGCATGAGGTACACGGACCTAAGAAACGGACGAACACCTGTTACAGCCCAATGCTCTTCCTAACCTTTGCAGGTAGCTTAGCAGCAATAAGATGATAAGATTGTTTGATGTAGAACTCCCACTCCTTTTTGGTAAGGCTGCTGATATCACGTGCCAGCACCCATTTATACCGGGCAATATAAGGTTGCGGCTCCAGGCCTTCCATCGAACTTACTTCTTCAAAATCTTCATCTGGCACTTTGAAAGATGCAGAGGGTGGCACACCATCAGGGTGGGTAAACAGAAATGACTTGCCCCCAACATTAAAGCATAAATGCTCGCCCAGCTTTATATCTTCGGTTACGCCGGGTAACTGGTGGCAGATGGTTTGAAGGGTTTCGATGGTCATGAGGTAAATTTAGGTAAAATGTGATAAGTGGCCATAAATTTTGTATCGCTTTGTACAGATTACACCAACTTAGAAAACGAACGAACACCACAAGAGCGTTTCTTTCATCATTTGCACATCTGCATATTCCCGCATCTGCACATCCGCAGACTGTCACAAATTGAATTAGGATATCCTCACATTCGCACATCTGCACATTTCCCCCTATCTTTGCACTCTCAATAATTAACACCTATGCTTAAAGGATTTTTTAACGTTCCGCCGGCACAAAACGAGCCCGTATTAAACTACGGTCCGCGCAGTGTGGAGCGTGCAGCATTAAAAGCAGCGCTTGAAGAAGCGCGCTCAAAACAGATCGATATCCCGATGTATATCGGCGGTAAGGAAGTACGTACCGGCAAAAAACTGGAGATACGTCCGCCGCATGATCATCAGCATTTACTGGCTACTTTTTCTGAAGGCGATGCCAGGCATGTCAATGCCGCTATTGATGCTGCCCTTGCCGCCAAAGCTGCCTGGGAAGACCTTGCCTGGGAACAACGTGCTGCCATCTTTTTAAAAGCTGCCGACCTGTTAGCAGGCACTTACCGTGCCGAGATCAACGCGGCTACCATGCTGGGGCAATCTAAAAACGCCTACCAGGCCGAGATCGATTCGGCTTGTGAACTGATCGACTTCCTGAGGTTCAACGTGCATTACATGACGGAGATCTACCAGCAGCAACCACCCATATCGGGCAAAGGCGTTTGGAACCGTGTGGAGCAACGACCGCTGGAAGGGTTTGTATTCGCCCTTACACCATTCAACTTTACAGCTATTGCGGGCAATCTGCCATCCTCTGCCGCCATGATGGGCAACGTGGTAGTTTGGAAACCTGCCTATCCGCAGATATACGCCGCCAACGTGATCATGAAGGTATTTAAAGCCGCGGGCTTACCTGATGGTGTGATCAATTTAATATATGTTGACGGACCTGTAGCCGGCGAAGTAATATTTAATCATCCTGATTTCGCAGGGATACATTTTACCGGCTCAACCAAAGTATTCCAGAACATCTGGCAAAGCATTGGCAGCAATATCCATAAATACAAAACCTACCCGCGCATTGTAGGCGAAACAGGTGGTAAAGACTTTGTGCTGGCACACCCAAGCGCCAGTGCCGATGTGGTAAGCACAGCTTTGATCCGCGGCGCATTTGAATACCAGGGACAGAAATGTTCTGCCGCTTCAAGGGCTTATCTGCCTCAATCGCTCTGGCCTGCCATTAAGGAGAACCTACAGCGCGATATCGCCGGCATTAAAGTAGGGCCGGTAGAAGATTTCGAGAATTTTGTAAATGCCGTGATCACCGAAGTATCCTTCGATAAGCTGGCCAAATATATTGATGCTGCTAAAAATGATAAAGGTGCAGAAATCATCACCGGCGGCAAGTACGACAAAAGCAAAGGCTGGTTTATCGACCCAACCATTATCCGTGTAGACGACCCTTATTATGTAACCATGTGCGAGGAGCTTTTCGGCCCGGTACTGACCATCTATGTTTATGACGATAAGGATTTTAGCAAGGTGATAGACATTGTGGACAAAACATCTATCTATGCACTCACTGGCTCTATTATATCGCAAGACCGTTATGCTATTGCCGAGGCTACCCATCGCTTACGCAATGCCGCAGGTAATTTCTATATCAATGATAAGCCTACAGGTGCTGTAGTTGGTCAGCAGCCATTTGGCGGGGCAAGAGGTTCTGGAACGAATGATAAAGCCGGTTCCATGATCAACCTGCTGCGCTGGGTATCGCCAAGAACCATCAAAGAAACATTTGACCCGCCAACGGATTACAGGTACCCTTTTTTGCAGAAGGAAGTTTAAGAGAGAGCCAGGAGCCAAGAGTCAAGAACCAGGACATAGTTTATAAATTTTTTATTCTTGGGTCTTGAATCTCGACTCTTGGTTCTAACAATCTACTTGAACTTAAACACATCATCCATCTTAGCATTATTGCTGGTGCTTACCTTCATATCGGTGATCTTGCCGGTACTGATGCTGTAAACCCAGCCGTGTACGCTTAGCTCCTGTCCGTGTTTCCAGGCATTTTGCACGATGGATGTTTTGCAGAGATTATATACGTTTTCAA
Organism: Bacteroidota bacterium; assembly: GCA_048498695.1. Lineage (GTDB taxonomy): Bacteria > Bacteroidota > Bacteroidia > Sphingobacteriales > Sphingobacteriaceae > Mucilaginibacter. The sequence continues at coordinate 3,631 of JBEHXM010000043.1, read as the reverse complement.
TTACGTTCAGCTCAACAAGACGGCTGGCACGTTCGCCATCATCGCTTATTGCATCAAGTTCATCGACGTGTATGCGGTACACATCCTTAATATGGCGCAGCCAGTTGTCTATCAACCCAAATTCTTTATTGCTCATGGCAGCAAGCACACCACCGCAACCATAATGACCGGTTACTATCACGTGCTTCACCTGTAAAACGTTTACCGCATAATCCAGTACCGACAGCATGTTCATATCCGTATGGATCACCATATTGGCAATGTTACGGTGTACAAATATCTCGCCCGGATTGGTATGGGTGATCTGGTTGGCCGGTACACGGCTGTCGGCACAACCTATCCACAACACAGGTGGGTTCTGGCTGGCCAGTTTCTTAAAAAAATCCGGGTCGGAACTGAGGGATTGTTTTATAAATTCCTCGTTACCATCAAGCAGTCCCTGGTAGGTGATGTGGCTGGTATCGTGTGTAAGTTGTTCGTTTTTGGAAGACATAGATTGATTGAGTTTGGATATCGGCAGCAAATTTACACATTACTCTTCGACGAAAAAAGGTGCATCAGTTTATGTAATGCAACATTAGAAAGATCGTAGTATAGTATGGTAACCAAAATCAGGGGGATAAAATAAAATATCACGAAGCCATAGGCATTAAAAAAGTAGCCGCCGGCCAATCCGCCTAAAAAATAAAAGGCAAGTATGGTAAGCCGTATATAGATACGGTTCCTCACGATCACTTTTTTAGGATGAGCAGTATGCAGCCATTCGGATACATCGCCACCCAAATCGGTAAACAAACCGGTAAGATGTGATGATTTGATGAGTCCGCCTGAAATGGTAGATACCATGCTGTTCTGCAGGCCCATCGCAAATATGGTAGCACCGATGATGATCTCGCGCTCGAGCGCTGATCCGGCATAAAACTTATCGCCATATACAGCCACAAACAGCAGGATAACGATCTCGATGATCATGGGCCTTGAATGTGCCCAATAACTACTCTTATCCCAGGCTGACCGTATTAAATAATTGGCGATAAAAGCCCCCATAAAGAACAGTAGCAGCCAGATAAAGAATAAGACCATTTCGTCGAGGTTACGCTCTGCTACATGCCTGGCAAGGTTAGCCACATGCCCTGTTATATTGGTGCTGAAAGCCAGGAAAGCGATAACACCCGCCACATTGGTAGCGCCTGATACAAAGGCAGTAGAAGAGGCCAGCATCAGGTTTTCCTTAAGGCTACGTTTATCTTTTGATCGTCTCAGCATATACAGGTGTGGAGTTAAAAATAGCAAATAACAAGTATATCCCGTTATTTACATAAGTTAAGTTTTACAATAGCGTATATTGAAGCATTTAGCCTGATAATTACTATTTTTAACGAATTCATTTTTCTAATAAACCCGGGTGTGAATAAAAAACTTAAAGTATTACAGCATAAACGAGATCAGGCATTATTAGGCGGCGGTAAGGCAAGGATCGAAAGTCAGCATAAAAAAGGAAAACTAACAGCACGCGAACGGCTACATTTTTTAATGGACGAGGGCTCGTTCCAGGAAATCGGGATGCTGGTAACACACCGCTCTACCGATTTTGGGATGGAGAAGGAAAACTATCCCGGTGACGGGGTGATAACAGGTTATGGTACAGTTAACGGTCGGTTGATTTATGTGTTCTCGCAGGATTTTACCGTCTTCGGCGGTTCTCTATCCGAAACCCATGCTGAAAAGATATGCAAGATCATGGACCTGGCGATGAAGAATGGCGCACCGGTTATCGGGCTGAACGACTCAGGCGGTGCACGTATCCAGGAAGGAGTAGTATCCCTGGGAGGTTATGCCGATATATTTTACCGTAATACGATGGCATCCGGTGTAATACCGCAGATATCAGCCATTATGGGGCCGTGTGCCGGTGGTGCAGTGTACTCACCTGCCATAACTGATTTTATATTGATGGTGGAGAATACCTCGTACATGTTTGTTACCGGGCCAAACGTGGTGAAGACGGTTACTCATGAGGTAGTTACTTCTGAGGAACTGGGCGGTGCCACTACACATGCCACCAAATCGGGCGTTACACATTTTGCTTGTGCTAACGAAATTGCAGCTATACAGCATATCAAAAAGCTATTGAGCTATATGCCGCAGAACTGTGAGGACAAAGCACCCGCATTGCCTTATGAAAGCGGAAATGAGCTGCGTCCTGATCTTACCGACCTGCTGCCTGAAAATGTTTCACAACCCTATGATATGCGGGATGTGATCGGTCATGTGATCGATGCGGATTCGTTTTTAGAAGTACATAAGGATTTTGCAGAAAATATCGTAGTAGGCTTTGCACGACTGGCAGGCCGCAGCATTGGCATAGTAGCCAACCAGCCTGCTTTTTTAGCAGGGGTACTGGATATCCATTCATCCACTAAAGGGGCGCGCTTTGTGCGTTTCTGCGATTGCTTCAATATTCCCCTATTGGTATTTGAGGATGTACCGGGCTTTTTGCCGGGAACAGACCAGGAGTGGAACGCTATAATTACTAACGGTGCTAAGTTGCTATTTGCTTTTAGCGAGGCTACTGTACCACGCATCACGGTGATCACCCGTAAAGCCTACGGCGGTGCTTATGATGTAATGAACTCCAAGCACATTGGTGCCGATATGAATTTTGCCTGGCCGTCAGCCGAGATCGCCGTAATGGGTGCCAAAGGTGCTGCGGAGATCATCTTTAAAAGAGAGATCACCGAAGCAAAAGACAAGGAAGCCAAATGGCTGGAAAAGGAACAATTGTATTCAGAAACCTTTGCCAATCCCTACCGTGCTGCCGAGCGTGGCTTTATTGACGAGGTGATAGAGCCATCAGAAACACGCATAAAACTGATCCATGCTTTTAAAATGCTGGAGAATAAGGTAGTGAATAATCCGAGGAAGAAACATGGGAATATACCATTGTGATTTCGGATGTCGGATTTACGATTTCGGATTTTGAAATGCCTATGAACATTCACATCGAACAAATCCGCCCTGAACTAACCTGGCGATTACGGCAGCAGGTGTTGTATCCGGCACAAAAGCTGTATGAGATGGAATTGGGGGAAGATGAGCAGGGCATACATTTCGGTGCTTTTACAGATACAGCTTTGGTGGGTATTATTTCACTTTTTCAACAGGGTACGTCTTTCCAGTTCCGTAAGCTGGCTGTACTGCCTGATTTCCAGAAAATGGGCATCGGTGATGCCTTATTAAACCGGGTAGAAGAATATGCGCGCTCAGAAAACGGTAATATGATCTGGTGTAATGCACGTGTAACGGCAATTGGTTTTTATTTAAAGGCAGGCTATTCGCATACCGGCAAACTGTTCTCCAAAAATGGCTTTGATTACGAGATACTGGAGAAGGAAATAAAAAAGCCGGTTTGACTCTCCATTTCAAACCGACTTCTCAATCAACTAAACTAATCTTGAAAAAATTTACTCGCGCAAAGAAAATAAGGTTACTTAAACTCAATGTTAACACAGTAACAATTAATGAATAATAGCACTAAAATTTGTTAACATACAGCTTTATCCCAAGCTTTACTATATTTGCCAAATCCATTAAAAACAGTTCAAATTTATGGCTAAAAAGAAAGCTGAAG
>JBEHXM010000042.1:0-34275 GCA_048498695.1 Bacteroidota bacterium | reverse complement strand
TAAAAATATCATAAAGATACATTACAACCGGATCTTTTTCGGTTGTGCCGATATCAAAAGCCGGCTCAGGAGCGGTGGGTGTTAAAATAAAATCGTATTCCTCTAATAAGCTGTCTGTTTTTTCTTTTATCAGCCTGCGTACTTTTTGGGCTTTAGCATAATAGGCATCATAATAGCCTGCACTCAAAACAAAAGTACCCAGCATAATACGCCGTTTCACTTCTTTTCCAAAACCTTCTGAACGGGAGCGTTTATAGGTCGATTGCAGGTCGGTAGCTGCCGGGCTACGGTAGCCATAATGTACCCCATCATATCGCGCCAGGTTAGATGAAGCTTCCGCAGTAGCTAAGATGTAATAAGCGGGAACTATATAATCCAGGTACTCAAATGCTACAGGGGTAACAGTATGGCCTTCGGCCCGCAATTTATCAATATATTCAACAAGGGCGCTTTTTACCTCTGCATCAACACCCGGACTGGATATAGCCTCCTGGATATAGGCGATCTTCTTTTTGGAGGTATCGGCGGAAAGCTCATTACTATAAGACGGAACGGGAGTTTGTGCCAATGTGCTGTCATACTCATCGGCACCGGCCATTATTTCTAACAGGAGTGCAGCATCTTCTACCGAACGTGTAATGGGGCCTACCTGGTCAAAGGAAGAAGCGTAAGCGATAATACCATGCCTTGAAATGCTGCCATAAGTAGGTTTTAAACCAACTAAACCGCAGAAGGATGCGGGCTGCCTCACTGAACCGCCCGTATCGGTACCAATAGCCGCATGACACATGTTTGCCTGCACCGCTACTGCCGAGCCGCCTGATGAGCCACCCGGAACTTTATTATTATTGACGTAATTTTTTACCGGCCCGAAATAAGAATTCTCGTTGGATGCACCCATAGCAAACTCGTCGCAATTGCAGCGACCGATGATCACTACATCTTCTGCAAGTAAACGCTCTACAATGGTTGATGAATAAATGGATGTAAAATCTTCCAATATTTTGGAAGACGCGGAAACTTTGTGTCCTTTATAGCAAATATTATCCTTGATTCCGATCACCATACCAGCAAGCCGGCCTTCGGTACCCGTTTTAATGCGTTCGTCTATTATTTTTGAACGGGATAGAGCTTCCTGCTCAAATACTTCATTAAAAGCATTCAGGTGTTCGTTTGATCTGATCCGGGCGAGATAGCTCCTCACTAATCCCTCAACTGTTATCTCACCTTTTTGTATTTCACTCTTTATTTCATCTAAAGAGGAATAAAATTTAGCCATGGGCCTAAAATAAAAAACTTATCCGTTGAAATTGAAATTTCAGCAGATAAGTTTATATCAATAATACCTTAAGCAGAAGTCCCCCTCTAAATCTCCCCCTGTTGGGGAGACTTTTTTAATCTTTACAGATTAGTTTTTAGGTTTTTCTTCTGTTGTATTGGTTGGATTAGTTGTTTCTCCGTTCTGGGCATCTTTAAATTCTTTCATGCCTTTTCCCAAACCCTTCATTAGTTCGGGGATCTTCTTTCCGCCAAACAGTATCAATATTGCAATGATGATCAGAATAATTTCTGGTGCGCCTAATGAGCCCATGATTTTTTAAGTTTTATGTTATTGTTTATTTATTCGTGTGTTGTTTTAACTGGCTCAGTACCGGTTTCAGTTTTGGCACCTTCGGGGTGATGAACTTCGCCGTTATGGTTTTCTGAAACAGTTGCGTGGTTTTCGTTATAGGGTAACGTGTTTGCTACCGGGTTTGGCACATCATGTTCATGAACCGTCACTTCAGACTCTGCCGTTACGTTGTGTTCATCTGTAGCCTCAGTCAATTCATGGGCCGGATCGATAACCGGGGGAGTGCTCACCACAGGTTCTTCGGTCCTTCTTTCTTCGTAGCTATTGATCTGGTTATTTATTTCGCGCTTTACTCCTTCTGAAGCATCCTTGAAATCACGGATCCCCTTTCCCAAACCACGTGCAATTTGAGGAAGCTTTTCGCCCCCAAAAAGCAATAACGCCACAAAAACGATCAATATCATTTCGGGCCCGCCGATGTTCAAAAACAATAAAACCGAACTAAACATACAATAGAAATTAATTTACAAATATAGAGAATATTATACCACAATATTAAAAACAATTATCAATCAGGCTGTAACCAAATTTTAGGGTTAACGGGCGTTGAGCCTTTCCAAAGCTGGAAACTAACCTTCGGAATACCCGTAGCGCTTTCAGTAGCAGCGGTTCCGATATTCTGTTTGGTACTTACTTTCTGCCCCTCCGATACGCTTACCGATTTTAAATTGGAATAAGCCGTAAAGTATTCACCATGGATAATCACTACCATATAAGTTCCGTAAACATTCTTTACAGCCGCTACCTTACCATCAAAAACCGCCCTTACAGGGGCATTTGGATTGGTTTTTATATCGATACCATTATTTTCACTCTTGATCCCTTCTGTGTAATAAGCCCCAAATCCCTGCACCACCACCCCGTTGGTTACCGGCCATGGCAGGCTGCCCTTATTACCCAAAAAGTCGTTTGATAATTTAGCTGATTCAGGAGTTGCATTCAATACTTCACTTGTTGTAGAGTTCTTGGTGATCGCCTTTTTTGGGGTTGTAACATTTTTGTTATCTCCTGCGGCAGCAGCGGCAGCTTTGGCAGCAGCTTCGGCCTTTCGACGTTGTTCTTCAATCTCCCTGCGTATAGCTGCATTGATCTCCTGGTTGGTACGGGCTATTTTGCGCTGCAGGTCTCTTTGCTGCTGCTTTAGTTCACCTTGCTGTCTTGATAATAGCGACACTACCTCGGCCTGATCATTTTTTTGCTTGCCGAGCGTGGTCTTTTCCTTAACCTGGTCAGATAACAGTGTATTCTTCTGTTTCTTGGTATTATCCAGCTCGTTTATCTTTATATGCAGGTCTTTTTCGGTACCCATAATGTATTGGGCTTGCCGCTCACGGTAAGCGCCAAATTGCTGTAAATATTTTAATCGCTTGTAGGATTGATTAAAATCCTTTGCGGCAAAAATAAACATCAGTTTATTGTAGGAACTTTGATTACGGTAAGCAAAAAGTATCATAGCGGCATATTCTTTCCTTAGCTGATCCAGCTGATTCTGCAGACTATGTACGGTATTATTACTTTCAGAGATTTGGTTATCTAAAAGTCTTACCTCGGAGTTTATCGTATTGATCTTTTCTTCTCGGAGGTTGATCTGAGCTTTGAGTAAGCTTAGTTGTTTTAAAGTACTCCTTTTGTCATTCGCCGTCTGTTCATACTCACGGTTCAGCTTTTCCAGCTCTTCGTTGTATTTATCACGGCGGCGTTTTAATTCATCGCTGCTTTGTGCATGCACGTTCACTGCAACAAAAACACCGATCAATAAGAGTACTATTTTTAAAAATTTCATCAACCAAAAATATAAATTTTATTTAGCAGGCTCATATCTCGAAGGGATACTAAACGGGTATTCAAGCGGCAGATCAAAATCAGCCTTGATATAATGCAGGCTTAAATTAACTTTTTTTGACCCGGCGATTGAAGAGATATTGACCTGCGACGGCACTATCCTGTTTTCAGCCTGTATAAAAGCACTATTATCAACCTTCAAAGATTGTCCTGCATCCTGGTTAATTAATTCAGTATGATTTACTTTCATATCAGGCCCAAGCACCAGCTTATATATCAATTCCTGCAAATTACCCGATAGCACAGTTCGCCCGCTATCTGCCTGCATTTTGGCATTTTCATTTAATAGCTGAGGTATGGCATTACCTACCATTAGGGCCTCTAACGAAGAATAATCAACCTGCCTGCTGGTAAAGGCATAAATATAGCTGAAAGGCTTCCGCAGGTACAAGCCCTGCAGTTTATTGATCACCAGCAAACTATCCGGTGTGATCAACGCGCGGGCCACTTCAATACCGGCTATTGCAGTAACAGAAACCCATATCTTTTGACCTTTTTGAATACGGATAGTCAGCGTTACATCATTGCTGTTGCCGTTGATATCAAGTTTTGTTTTGGCTTTGCCCGAGAAAGTGGTAAAATTTGCCTGGCTTGATCTGATGGTATTTAGTTTACTGACAGAAGAAGTCGTTGCGTCAGTTGTTTTAGCTGACCTGTTAGCAGCCAGTTGTTTTTTTGCCTTGCAACTCATTAGTGCCAGCACACAACAAATAGCGAGTAATTTATTCAACGTATTTCTTCTCATTTATCTTTCGTTCTAAAAGTGGTGAATCACCGCCATTGTCTTTTGCCTTTTTCCAGTTCTGCACAGCGCCATCCGCATCACCTAAATAAAACAAAATATCACCATAATGTTCAAACTGAACACCACTATGATCTTTATCATGCGCCAATGCTTTTTCCATCCACACTTTGGCTTCGGCATATTTTTTCTGCCTGAACAATATCCAGGCGTAAGTATCCTCAAATGAGGCCATATCAGGCTGCAAATCATTGGACCGCTTCGACATTTCGGCTGCCTTATCTAACGATATCCCACGCACAGACAAATAATAAGCGTAATTATTCAAAGTATAAGCATTATCGGGATTATAGCTTAATGACTTTTCATATGATTCATCCGATTTCTGCATTTCATTTAATGAGTGGTAACAGTCGCCCAGTGACGAATAACATTGTGCCAGCAAGTCTTTGTCCTGCGTTTCTAATGAGGATGCATTTTTGATATACTCCAGCGCTTTTTTATAATCCTTTTTTTGTTGCCAGGCAACTCCTGTTAGATAATTGAGCCATGCCTGGTTTGGGAAAAGCGACAGGGCGTTTTCACCATCCTTTATAGCTGCATCCATATCATTATCACCCAACTCCAGCCGTATCAGTTGTTCCCATACCTCGTAGATCTGTCCGTTCAACTCCAGTGATTTTTTGTAATTCACCTTAGCATCCTTGTACTTTTGATTTTGCAGCAGCATATCGCCGTACAATGCGTAGGCCCTGGAGTCGTCAGGATGTGTAGTGGTCAGTATCTTACTTAATTCAAGCGCGCTGGCTTTGGCATCAGGATCGGGAAATTTGGGGAGATAACCTAATATAATTTTTATCTTCTGGTCAATATCCAGGTCGGGAATTGCAAACGCAAGCGTCAATTCGTTAAAACTGGCTTCATTATCTTTTTTATCACGGTAAATATCAGCCAGCGCCAGGTGCACCCGACCATTGCCAGCATCTATTTTTTCGGCTGCCAGAAGTGTCTTAAGTGCCTTATCCGCTAAACCGTTTGAATTATAAACTTCGGCCAGGAACAGATAATATCTTATTTGATTGGGATTTGCCGCTATCAACGCTTCAAGGTCGGCGGCGGCCTGGTCAATTTTCCCCTGCTTCAGGTAAATCGACTGCCGTTTAGCAACCAGTTCGTCTGTCGGGCCGGTTATTTGTTCCAATTGCTTATAAACCGCCAGGGCATCATCATATCGTTTCTCAAGGAAATAGGCATTGGCCTTATCAAAGTAATAATCTGTTTTATCCGGATCGATCCTTATCAACTCATTAAAAACATTTTCCAGTTTGCTGATATCGTTATTCTTTTCGTAACAATCAGCCAGGGCCACCCAATACCATTCATTATCAGGCTTAACCGTTACTGCTTTTTCAAGTAGGTCAAGCGCGCCGGGATAATCATTTTTTAGTTTTTTGATGTTGGCCAGCTCATACATGGAGGCGTCATTTGCCGGGTCTGTTTGTAAAACCTGGTTAAAATAATCTATTGCCAGCGGGAAATTTTCGATGGTTTTTTCGTGCAGCGCCGAAAAGAAAAGCTGCCTTACCATTACACTGTCCTCGGAGGTCATAGGTTTACCCACAACCATAACCACGCGGTTGCCCTTGCCCGGTTCACTCTTTTGAGCAAATGCCAAGGCAGGAAATATTAAACATCCTAAAAGTATAAATGCTTTTTGCTTCATTTATCCTACCCCTGTATGACCATACCCGCCTGCTCCTCTTGATGTCTCATTCAATACTTCTACCTGCTGCCAGCTTACTTTTTCGTGCTTTGCAACTATCATTTGCGCTATCCTGTCGCCGGTATTGATCTCGAACGGCTCTGTTGACAGATTGATCAGCAACACTTTTATCTCACCCCGGTAATCTGCATCTATGGTACCGGGCGAATTAACAATGCTGATACCATGCTTAAAAGCCAAACCACTGCGCGGCCTTATCTGCGCTTCAAAGCCTTCAGGCAGCTCAATATATAACCCTGTTGGGATTAATTTGCGTTCCATGGGGTTAAGACGCGTAGCGCTTTCCAGGTCGGCACGTAAATCCATTCCTGCCGAGTGTATAGTTTCATAAGCCGGCAGGTCATTTTTTGACCGGTTGATAATCCTGATGTTCATCGTTTGCTGAATATGGCTGTAAGTTCTTTTCGCTCAAAATAAAAGGCGATCAATGCGTAAAGTATTAATAATGCGTTCCCTGCAAATATATTACGCTTAAAAACATAGAACGATAGAAAAACGATAAATATTGAGGAAATAATATAGGCCAGGTTCTTTTTTACATTATATGGAATAGGGTAGTTTTTTTGCCCCCACAAATAAGACAACACCATCATAGTAGCATAAGCGGCTAATGATATCCATGCAGATGCCATGTAGCTGTATTTTGGTATAAATAATACGTTTAATACGATGGTCAGTATTGCGCCGACACCTGAAATGTACAACCCATATTTAGTTTGATCGGAAAGCTTGTACCAAACAGACAAATTCATGTAAATACCCAGGCTTACATAGCCGAAAACTAATGGTGGAACGACGTCTAGTCCTACCCAATAATTTTTATTAGGAATAAAATATTTAAGTATCTCAATATTGGTGATCAATCCGACAAATATGATACATACTGTGATTACAAAATAGTCCATAATTCGGGCGTAAGTCTGGCCGGCATTTTTATTCTTCGCATGGTTAAAAAAGAAAGGCTCGGCCCCTAAGCGAAAAGCCTGAACGAATATGCTCAGGAATAAAGATATCTTAGCGCAAGCACCGTATATACCAACCTGGCTAACGCTAATGTTTTGAGGCAATAGCTTACCTAAAAGCAGTTTATCTAAATTCTCGTTAATGATAAATGAAAGATTTGCTACCAAGATCGGCCAACTATAGGCATACATCTCAGCAAGCATTTTGCCGTTAAAGTCAAATCTTATTTTTACCAGTTCGGGCAACAATAATATTAACGTGATGATGCTGGCTGCCAGGTTTGATATAAAAACATACCCTACCCACCCTTTCATGTACCATTGACTTATCCAATCAGCACCGGTTAAATGATGACTGATCCAAAATGGCAAAAGCCAGATGAATGTGAGGTTAAGGCCGATAAAAATAATGATATTGATAAATTTAATGGTACCGTATCTGCCGGGTTTACCTTCAGCACGAATTTTTGCGAATGGGATCACACACCATGCATCAATTACCAGGATAGCAATAAAATAAATGATATAGCTTACAAAATCGTCATGCCGTGTTTTATTCCCAACTTTTATAAAATCAGCTATATGTCCAACGAACGGCAGTGTCAGCAACAGAAAAATGATCGTTATTGAAAAAACAGATGCGAAGGCATTATTATAAACCTGGCGCTTATTATTTTCATACTTGTTCAGATACCTGAAAAAGGTAGTCTCCATGCCGAATGCCATCACCGCATTCAGTATAGAAACATAGCTGAACATGGTAGTAAGTATACCGTATGAACTGGTAGAATAAGCTTTTGTGTAAACAGGGGTAAGAAAAAAAGTGAGTACCCTTCCCGCTATAGTGCTGATTCCGTATATGGCGGTTTGCCCCGCGAATTTTTTAGCTGTTGACAATGATAAATGAAAATGATTAAAGGTTAAAATACCTATTTTTTCGCCACGTCAAAATTACGATAGTTTTTTAATTCACCTTCATGGCTCTCAACAGAAGTTACTACAGCATCTTCCGGGCCTTCTTTGCACCAGTCTAAAAACAGGTCGAGACTCATGCTGTCGCCTTCGGCCGAGATCAGCACATCGCCATTGGCAGCGTTCTTTACGTATCCTTTTACACCCAACTGATCAGCAACGGCCTTTGTAGATGCCCGGTAAAAAACACCCTGTACTTTTCCTCTTACTGTTATTTCGAGATGTTTGGTCATTGTTGGTTGTAGTGGTTTTAGAAGTTGTAAATGTTGTAATCGTTATAAAGGTAATAGGTTCTTCTGAATCAACATCAATTTGAATTTCTCAAACCATTACAACTCTTTCAGCCTTTTATGATTTCTTATTAAACCCTTACAACCACTACAACTTCTTCAACCAATTCAACTTTTACACCAACCGCTTAACTTTGGTATCAGCCGTTAACCGGAACCCGTCCAGCCCGGTGAGCAGGTTTAAACCGGGTGTCTTGCCGGGTTCAATAGTACCTTTCTCCTCGTCTATGCCCAGGTATTTTGCTCCGTTAATGGTCGCCCATTCCATCAGCTTTGCTGTGCTCAACGAAGGAAATTTATCTTGCAGCAGGCGCATTTCGCTCAGGATACATAGTCCGGTGTTTGATGCAAGGCTGTCAGTTCCTAAAGTTAAATTAAACCCCTGGTCAACAAACAGGTCCACCTTTGGCAATTTATCTTCTATATATAAATTGGCACCGGGGCAAAAGCAAAAATGTATTTTACGGTCAAACCGTTTTATAAAATAAATGTCCTTTAAATTAGTGCAGGTGTTGTGCACCATTAGAATCTCCTGTTTATTGGTTAATAAAGGCAGGATAGATTGCATGGAGTTACGTGCCTGTGATTTAAAATAACTGATATCAATCCCAAAATGCTCGTAAAGATCAATAAAGCCTCCTAACCTATAGCGGTAAAATTTATTTTCATCCTCACTTTCCTGGTTATGAATGCTGATGAGGTTAGTACCGGCATCGCTATATTTCTTTATCAGCCTGAACAATTCTTTTGATACCGAATAAGGTGCATGGGGTGTAACAGAGCTTGATTGCGGCTTAAATTCGCCGATCAATGAAAGTGCTTTATCAAATGTCTCCTGCGCACGGCCGGGCAAAAAACTAAAGGCCTCCACAAAAGTATGGTAGTATATTTTGCTTTTAGCTTTAACGGGGATAGTAACATTGCTGTTAGATATATCGCCAACAGCCACGATACCGCTCTCGTACATATCGTTGTCCGCCTTTTGGGCAGCTTTCAATATCACATCATTATCGGCAGTGCGTGTTGCCTGGATATCTTTGATAAAATTTATTAATCCCCGCTTTTGTTCCAGTTTGCCTTTCAAATGCGAAAGCTCAAGGTGGCAATGGGTGTTAATAAACCCAGGACAGATAATACCTTTCAGATGCTCTAAGGGAGCATCTTTTGTCGCTGGTGGATGATTATCAGTCACTGAAATGATCTTCCCGAGATCATCTACCGTGACTACTCCGTTCTTAATTGGATCGGCACAAACAGGAAAAACGTAATCGGCTATAAAACTTTTCATTTAACTGAAATTAAACTTAGTGCTCAAAACGCTTTTCTACTACAGCTTTATTAATCACTTCATTATTTTACTACAATAACAGGGGATTATTGTTCATAATTAAAAGATTGCAAAAGAATGTTTATAAAAAAGGCGGACTTTTTTTATTTCAGTACCTTTGCAAAGTGAACGGCACTAAAGATAAAATTGATATCCGCAGCCTAAGCCTTGAGGCATTATACGTGCATTTTAATAAAATGGACGAAAAAAGTTACAGGGCAAAGCAAGTTTATGAATGGTTATGGGAAAAATCGTGTTTTTCCTTTGACGAAATGAGCAATATTTCAAAAGAACTGCGTAAAAAACTGGCTGAAAACTTTATTATCAATAATGTAAAAATTAACAACTCACAGTTTAGTGCTGATAAAACTATAAAAAATTCCTTTATATTACATGATAATCATTTAATTGAGGGCGTTTTAATACCCGCACCCGAACGGATGACCGCCTGTGTTTCATCGCAGGTTGGCTGTAGTCTGACCTGTAAATTTTGCGCTACCGGCTATATGGAACGCAAGCGAAATCTTAACCCTGATGAAATATATGACCAGGTTGTGCTGATTGACAGACAGGCCAAGGAGAACTATGGGCTACCGCTTACCAACATTGTTTATATGGGCATGGGCGAGCCCCTGCTTAATTATGCCAATGTATTAAAGTCAGTTGAACGTATTACTGCTGAAGACGGGCTTAACATGTCGCCGAAAAGGATCACGGTATCTACCGCAGGTATTGCCAAGATGATCAAAAAGCTGGGCGATGACCAGGTGAAATTTAATCTTGCACTGTCCCTGCACGCAGCTAATGATAAAAAGCGAAATACCATAATGCCTATCAATGAGCAAAACTCGTTAGTTGCATTGGCCGAAGCTCTAAAATATTACTATGCCCGCACTAAAAACCCGGTTACCTACGAGTACATTGTTTTTAATGATTTTAATGATAACCTGCAGGATGCCGCCGAACTGGCAAAATTTTGCAAACATATTCCCTGCAAAGTAAACATCATTGAATATAATCCTATTTCGTTTGCCAGCTACACCAATGCCGGCGAGGATAAGATTGAAGCTTTCGCAGAATACCTGCGAAACCAGGGAGTGATCACCAACATTCGCCGCAGCCGCGGAAAAGATATTGACGCCGCCTGCGGACAATTGGCTATCAAAGAAAAAGCAAAAGTTTCTGAATAATAATTTTTCTGCTAAATTCATTTCATGAAATTGCAGGCGGGCTATTTTGCCGATTTTGTTTCCTTATTATTCCCTGAACTTTGCCAGGCCTGCGGTGAAAGTTTGGTGACGGGGGAAGATCTGCTTTGTATCAATTGCCGTTATAACCTGCCCTTTACAGATTTCCACCTGAAGCCTGATAATATGGTTGCCCAGCAATTTTGGGGCAAGATCAACCTGGAAGCGGCTTATGCCATGTGCTATTTTACCAAAGGCGAAAAAATGCAGCACCTGATGCACCAGTTTAAATATAAAGGGATACAAAAGATTGGTAACTTGCTGGGTAATATCGCAGGGGAGCAATTAGGTAAAAATCCGGTTTTCAGCAGTGTGGATGTTATCATCCCTGTTCCATTGCATAAAAGCAGGCTTCGCAAAAGAGGCTATAATCAAAGCGCCTGTTTTGCGGAAGGGCTATCCGAAAAGCTGAATATTCCTGTAGATGAGAATAGCCTTTTACGTGTTCGGGCTACTCAAACGCAAACCCATCGTTCGCGCTTTTCGAGGTTTGAAAATATGCAGGAAGTGTTCGCTTTAGCAAATACTGACACATTGATAAATAAACATGTTCTATTAGTAGACGATGTAGTGACCACAGGTTCCACGCTGGAAGCCTGCGGCACTGAATTACTTAAGGTAGAGGGTCTCAAACTCAGCATAGCCACAATAGCCTGTGCCGAATAGGACCGTTGATTTGTGTGATTTTATGATTGCGTTGATTAAAATAGTCAACTAATCTCTGATCACTGATTAACTAATCTCTAAACTCAACTAACCTTCTGATATTTCGACAGTTTTTCGTACAGATCCTTTGGGTCGAATGGCTTTAATATGTAGTCATTCATGCCGGCACGGACAATCTCATTTACTTCGCTGTTCAGCATAGATGCTGTTAAAGCTATAATGGGCAGATGTTGAAAATGAGCGTCGCTTTTAGCACGGATAATTTCCGTCGCTTCTAACCCGCCCATTACAGGCATATGTATGTCCATTAACACCACGTCAAGGTCAAGCATGCTTTCAATTTTGTTAACCGCCTCAAGACCGTTTTCAGCAAACTCAACATTTGCACCCCATCTGCCAAGCACTTTATTAATTAATAGCCTGTTGATTTGATTGTCATCGACAACCAAAACGTTTAATTGTAATCCTGTTTCCACTTTGTTGTTATTATTATCGGCATGAATATGCCCTTTTTCAAATTTTATTGTAAACCAAAAAGTTGAGCCCTGCCCGGGTACACTATCCACATTTATCTTTGCATCATGCAGCTCAATCAGTCGTTTGGTAATAGCAAGACCTAATCCTGTGCCGCCGTATTTTCTTGAAGTATCGGCTTCTGCCTGTTTGAATGACTCAAAGATCGTGTTTATTTTTTCACTTGCAATACCAATACCGGTATCTGTAACCGCAAAGCGTATTTTTACCTCGTTATCACTTTGTTCTATCAGGCTCAGATCGATAGTTACGCCTCCTGTTTCAGTAAATTTGATCGCATTACCAACCAGGTTCAATAGTATCTGGCATATTCTTGTGCTATCGCCTGTCAAATTTGACGGGATAGCTTTATCTATTGAATAGTTAAGATATATCTCTTTTTCGTTTGCGTTGAACCGCATAGAATGGGCAATGCTCTGAACGAGCTCATGCAGGTCGATATCGGTTTTCTCGAGCTCAATGTTACCTGTCTCTATTTTAGTGAAATCAAGTACGTTGTTTATCAGGGTCATCAGGTTTTCCGCAGAAAATCTGAGAATACCTAAATTTTCTCTTTGTATCTCGATAGGGTTATCATCCAGTAATAAATGCGACATACCGATCACCGCGTTGAGCGGCGTACGTATCTCATGGCTCATTACCGAAATAAACATATCCTTTGCACGGCTCAATTGCAGTGCTTCTTCTTTCGCTGCAATCAGTTCTATTTCAGCTTTCTTTTTAGCCGTAATGTCGATGATCACCTCGATATATTTATCAACCTTGCCCTTGCTATCCAGGATAACCGAATTAATAACCGATATCCACAATGGCTGGCCATCTTTGCGGTATACCAGCAAGTCGACCTCAAAAGATTGTTTGTTCTTAGAAAGCTCACGCGACTTTTTAATTACTGAGATATCTGTGAGTTCCCCTTTCAATACATCACCCAAGGGTTTACCACTGGCATCGTCAAGCGTATATCCGGTTATATTTTCAAAAGCCTTGTTCACCCATTCAACCTTACCATCTTTGTTATTAATAATAACACCGCTGGTGGTGCTGCTGGCTACCAATGAGAGTAATGTAAGCTGATCCTCAGCCTTTTTACGTTCACTGATATCAACCATCATACTTATATGACTCTCCACAGTACCACTCTCGTTAAACAGCGGGCTGTTTGAAATAGCTACCCATATAGGTGTTCCATCCTTTTTATATACTTTAAGCTCAACCTCGTACGACTTATTTTCCTTAAAGGCTGTAGCAATGGCATTAAAAACCTCTTTATCCGTTTCGTCGCCAATAAGCACTGTACCAACTGTCTGACCTTTTACCTCCTCCAGCGAGTAGCCTAATAATTTTTCAAGCGCTTCATTAAACCAAACGATCTGCCCCTCATTGTCCCGGATCACAATTCCGCTTGGCGATTTACGGGCTGCAAATGATAATATATCCAGGTCAGTCTCGGCTTTTTTATGATGAGTAACATCCCGTCCGCTGGCATACCATTTATTATCCTTAAATAAAAACGTCCAGCTGATCCACTTGATGTCACCCAAATGAGTTAACACAGGTGTTTCTATTGCGAATGGCCCCGGTTTTTTATCTAAATTATTTTTGAGCTTTTGTGTGGATGAAACCCTTACACCTTCTGAAAAGAAGTCCCAAATAATATGTCCGGTAGCTTCCTTAGGGGAATATCCCAAAATGGCGTTTACCGGGTTATTGATCATCTCTATCCGGAATTCCTTATCCATCATACAATGGATCTCGGACGAACTGCTGAATAAATTAAAATATTCTTTTTCGTTTACCAGGCTTTCTAAAATGATCTCTTTCTGCTTACGTAAGATCAGGTGTGTCATTACCTGGTCGGCAAGCGTATGGAGAGCCGTAAGTTGTTCATCGGCAAGTTTACGCGGAACCATATCCATCACGCATAATGCGCCTAACCGGTAGCCACTGGGGTCTATTAAAGGCACCCCTGCATAAAACCTTATCTGTGGATCGTTTATAATGAAGGGGTTCTGCCTGAAAGCATCATCCTCAAGCACGTCACTGATCTCGAGTATTTTATCATCAAGGATAGCGTGATAACAAAAGGCATCTGCACGCGGCATTTCCCTGGCATCTGTACCAACGCTTGATTTTATCCACTGCCGTTCAGCATCGATAAATGATACCAGGGCAATAGGTGTTTTACAGATATAGGAAGCCAGACGGGTAATGGCATCAAATTCCTTTTCGGGCAGGGTATCTAAAATGTGATACGTGCCAAGTGCATTTAAACGTTTATCTTCTGCAAAAAGGGATTGATGTTTACTCATTAATTAATCCAGGCCTTTATGGCGGTACAATGGGTACTCGTCCATAAGCTTGTGAACCTTTTTACGTATTTTTGTTAAAGAAGGTTCATTATCCGGATCAATTATTACAGCATCAATCAATTCAACAATATGCTCCATTTGCTTCTCTTTCATACCGCGGGTAGAGATGGCAGCAGTGCCTACGCGGATGCCTGAAGTAACAAATGGCGACTTATCATCAAACGGAACCATATTTTTATTTACGGTGATATCAGCAGCCACCAAAGCATTTTCAGCTGCCTTACCGGTTATGTTCTTGTTTCTGAGGTCGATCAGGATTAAATGATTGTCTGTTCCCCCCGATACGATCTCATAACCGCGCTTGGTAAAAGCTTCGGCCATGGCATGTGCATTTTTCTTCACCTGCACAATATATTTCATGTAATCATCGCTCAGCGCTTCGCCAAAAGCAATGGCTTTAGCAGCGATAATGTGTTCCAGCGGGCCACCCTGCGTTCCGGGGAAAACCGCCATATCCAATATGGCTGACATCATTTTGATCTCGCCTTTTGGTGTTTTTAAACCCCATGGATTCTCAAAATCCTTACCCATCATGATCATACCACCACGCGGGCCGCGCAGGGTTTTATGGGTTGTAGTACTTACAATATGGCAATGCGGTAGCGGGTCGGTCAGTAAACCTCTTGCAATTAATCCAGCCGGGTGAGCAATGTCAGCCAGCACCAATGCGCCCACTTCATCAGCCACTTTACGGATAAATTCATAGTCCCAATCGCGCGAGTAAGCAGATGCACCGCACACGATCAGCTTTGGTTTCTCTTTAAGGGCCACTTTCTTCAACTGATCATAATCAATACGGCCGGTTTCCCTTACCACCCCGTAAAAATGCGGCTGATATAATTTACCAGAAAAATTTACAGGTGAACCATGCGTCAAGTGTCCGCCATGTGACAGATCAAAACCTAATATTTTATCCCCGGGCTGAAGGCAGGCCAGCATTACTGCTGCATTGGCCTGTGCACCTGAATGCGGCTGTACGTTTACCCATTCGGCATTAAACAATTGTTTGGCGCGTTCAATTGCGATAGTCTCAATTTCGTCAACTACCTGGCAACCACCATAATAGCGTTTTCCGGGCAAGCCTTCGGCATATTTGTTGGTAGCTACAGAGCCTGCAGCTTCCATTACCTGCCTGCTTACAAAGTTTTCTGAGGCAATAAGTTCAATACCTTCTTCCTGGCGTTGCTGTTCTTCATCCAACAGCTTAAATATCAATTTGTCTCTTTTCATGATCTGTTTAAAACGGCGCTAAGTTAGGAAAATAGAACCAAGAGGCAAGAATCAAGAGCCAAGATTAAAAACAGGATTTTCAAATGAAATTTTTCCAAAATCCTGGCTCCCGGCTCTTGATTCCTGGCTCTACTTCACCGATATCCAAAAATTATTATATCCCAAACCAACCTGTATATTGATCAATTCCTGCTGCAGCATCTCCAGCACGGCCAGGAAATTATATACAAAATGTACTTTGTTTTCTGAGTTGCCTGCTATTGATTTAAAGTCGAGCTTTTTATTGATCATCAGCAGGTCATTGATCGCTTTTTTTTGTGCCTCGATGGTGTAAGGGTACTGTACTACTGTATGTGTTACCTCTTCGGTACGGTTCAAATATCGTTTGGTCACCCGGTCATAAACCATCATTAACTTATACAAGGTAAGTTCAGAAAGCTCCTCGCCGGGCACCACTGCTTTTTCCACCTGCTGCAGATCGTAGGTTATATTTCCGCGTTTTTCCTGTTTCAGACGTTCCTCTTCCATCGGGCGAAGTTCCTCACATATCTGCTTAAATTTCCGGTATTCTATTAGTTTTCTTACCAGTTCTGCTTTGGGATCAAGCTCACTATCTTCTTCAGCGGCATAGCGGGGCAACAGCATCTTCGCTTTTATCCGCATTAAGGTAGCTGCCACAAATATAAACTCGCTGGCAAGCTCCATGTTAAGGCTGGTCATCTGGTGGATATAATTCAGAAAATCATCGGCAATACGGGCGATAGGGATATCATGAATATCCAGCTCATCCCTTTCGATAAAAAACAGCAGCAAATCAAAAGGGCCTTCAAACTGTGGTAATTTTATTGCGAAACTATCATCCGTCATTGCCGCAAAAATACATTATTAGCTTACATGGTTATAAAACTTGTACAGGCTATAGCTGTTTAATTATTAACTTTTTTAGTTTTTCTAACATTTATGTCACCTACAACTTAAGCTGCATTTTTTTCTCAAATTTTATCAATTAAATGCCTTACTTTGTAAGTTAAATTTTCTATAAGGATGTCTATGCAGGTAACGGCCGGAGATTTACTACAAACTATTAACTACCCATCTGATCTAAAGCTACTTACGGAAGAACAACTGGAACAGGTTTGCCAGGAATTGCGTCAATATATTATTGATGTGGTATCGGTAAATGGTGGTCATTTTGCAGCAAGTTTGGGTGTGGTTGAATTAACTGTTGCGTTGCACTATATCCTGAATACACCGTACGATCAGTTGGTTTGGGATGTAGGCCACCAGGCTTATGGTCATAAGATATTGACCGGCCGCCGCGAAAATTTTCACACCAACCGGGTTTATAAAGGGATCAGCGGTTTCCCGAAACGCGGCGAAAGCGAATATGATACTTTTGGCGTAGGGCATTCTTCTACCTCAATTTCCGCTGCGTTAGGAATGGCCGTTGCTTCGCGATACAAAGGTGAAACCGACCGCCAGCATGTTGCTGTAATTGGTGATGGGGCTATGACAGCCGGATTAGCATTTGAAGCACTGAACCACGCGGGTATTGAAAGTTCTAACCTGCTGGTGATACTGAACGACAATAATATGTCGATAGACCCCAACGTGGGTGCCCTGAAGCAATACCTGACTGATATTACTACATCCAAACCCTATAACCGTTTCAGGGATGATATTGCCCATGTACTGACAAAAATATCGTCCATGGGCCCTGATGCGTTTAAGATCGCCAAGAAGATCGAAAAAAGCATCAAGGGAACCTTACTAAAGAAGAGTAACTTTTTTGAAGCACTGCAGTTTCGTTATTTCGGACCGATAGATGGCCACGATGTAAAGCACCTGGTAAAAGTATTGCGTGATCTGCGCGATATTCCCGGCCCTAAGATATTGCATTGCATCACCGTTAAGGGAAAGGGATACGCACTTGCCGAAAAGGACCAGACCAAATGGCACGCCCCCGGTTTATTTGATAAAATAACGGGCGAGATAAAAAAATCAAAATCTGACAAGCCACAACCGCCAAAATACCAGGATGTATTTGGCCATACCATCATTGAATTGGCCGAACAGAACCCTAAAATTATGGGCATCACGCCAGCCATGCCATCGGGATGTTCGCTCAATATGATGATGAAGGCCATGCCCGACCGTGCTTTTGACGTAGGTATTGCTGAACAACATGCGGTGACATTCTCGGCTGGTTTAGCCACACAAGGACTTATCCCTTTTTGCAATATCTACTCCAGCTTTATGCAAAGGGCTTATGACCAGGTAATACATGATGTAGCCATACAGAAACTCAACGTAGTGTTTTGCCTTGACCGCGCTGGTATTGCCGGTGCTGATGGTCCAACACATCATGGTGCTTATGACCTGGCGTATATGCGCTGCATACCGAATATGATAGTATCGGCACCAATGAATGAGGAAGAACTCCGCAACCTGATGTACACCGCGCAACAGGACGACATGGGCCCGTTTGTAATACGCTACCCACGCGGAACGGGTGTAATGGCCGACTGGCAGCGACCGTTGAAAGCAATCCCCATAGGCAAAGGCCGTAAAATATGCGATGGTGAAGAAGTAGCTATATTATCAATAGGTACTATTGGTAACGAAGTGATAAAAGCTGCCGCTGAACTTGGGAACGAAGGACTTTACCCTGCCCACTATGATATCCGCTTTGTAAAACCGCTGGATGAAAACCTGCTGCACGAAGTATTCAAAAAATACAATAAAGTGATTACTGTTGAGGATGGCTGTATAGAAGGCGGCATGGGCAGTGCTATACTGGAATTTATGGCCGATAACAACTATAAGGCTGAAGTTGTTCGCCTGGGTATCCCTGATACATTCGTTGAACATGGCGAACAACCTGAGCTTTGGGCCGAATGCGGCTACGATGCCAATGCTATCGCCGAACAAGTAAAAAAGATGGGCATTAAGAGAAACGCCCATACCATTGCATCTTAAAATTTGATGTGCAGATATGCGGATGAACCGCTACAGCAAACATGCATTTTTTTATACACCTACCAGTATTTGCACATCTGCACATGAATGTCAATGCGCTTTATAGCTGACCAGATCAGTATATAATTGGCGGAATGAACTTCTCAAACCAATAGTTATCATCGTTGTCCTGTCTGTAAACTGGCTGTTTTGCTCCTGCCTGTATATACCACCCAACTCTATCCTCAGGTTATATTTGGGATTGATCACATAGGCCACTTTACCTTCCAGGTAGTACATATTGGTGGTCAGGCCCTGGCCGGTATAATTTCCGAACTGTTTTACCGCATCATTATAGGATTTAAAAATATCCTTACCATAATTCAACCCGTTTATATCCAGGCCGTAATGCCCGAAATCGGCTTCGCCGCTAAAGTCAAATCTTTTATAAGTATAATTTAATAAACCTACAAACTCACGGAAGTTGGCACCCCAGGGATGGGCAAGCGGCTCGCTGTTTTCTGAATAATTTTCTATAGCAGACCTTGCAGAGTAGGTGTATGGTTTGGCATTATTGGTTTCGAACAGGTAATTCAGGTTTTTAACCCCAAACAAGTTAGCTCCCCTGATACCCAATTGCCAGCCGTATTTATTAACTGATGCCCCATCGCTGGAGAAAAAGTCCTTAGAGACAAACTCATTCAGTGCAAATTGCCCGTAAGCGGTAATGCCATCGCTGAGCTTGTATTTACCGGTAAACCCAAGCAATGATTTATCCGGGTCGTCACTTGCATTGTTAACCGGTTTCATGAATATAATAGGGTTGATATAGTTAAAATCAAACGGACGTTTGGCGCCATTATCGTCCGTAAAGAATCCCATCACATTTTCAAAGAACCCGAAGGACAGCCTGTTGCTCACATTCCAGTCCAGGTAGTGGAATACCCCGAATTTCTTCCGGCTGACATCCAAAGGTGATGTAAAAGCCGGATCATTCATATATGTCCACATCACCATGTACCTCACATTTCCCAAAGTGCCCGTTAACTTAAAAAAGGGATATGGTGATGCATAATCAGATAATAACATAGACCGGTAACCGTCACCAATAAAGGTTTTATCGCGCCCGGCTGAAATATTTAAATATTTGACGGGGGTGTAAGAGACCGTCGCTGTCAGGTAAGACCAGTCGTAGCCATTGTCGCGGTAAATTTTACCGTAAGCCTGCCCGGGAATAACACCCACCTGGTTGATATAGGTTGATAGGTAATCTGGTAAAACAGCACTGCTTAAATAGCCGGTTACATTATAATAGAATTTATTGCTGACGGTACCTCCTAATTGCAAACCTATTGATGTGGTGCTGGTAGTTAGTTTGCCCGACAGATCACGACCAATAGTAAGATCGGGCAGCAAATCGGTATAAAATGTCGAATTAGCGGTTTTGTAATCGATCAAATGTTCATTGAACAATTTATTATAGAATGGACTATGCTGTTTGCCATCCATGCCATAGTTCATTAATGAATCATAGTGCGACTTCAACAATGAGTCGTCTGCAAACAATGGTTTTAACGCAGTATGCTCACGGGTTTTTGTTGAGTACAGGTCTGAGTTAAGTTTTTGATAAAACTGGTAAGAATAAGGCTGATAGTACGATTGCGCAAATACGGTACCGGCAAAGGCCAGGTTCAGAAATGTTACCAGGATTACTTTATATTTAAGTGAGATGTGTTTCATGATGCTGCAGCTAAAAAAATTAAAAATCATGATAAAGGTCTCTGAAAGTGCTTCGTAATCCCAGTGTTATCATTGTAGTTTTATTATTGCCCAGGCTGGAGGTTTCCTGTCTTATCAATCCGCCAACTTCAATCCGTAAATTATATTTTGGATTAAGCAGGTAGGATACCGTTCCTTCCGCATATTTTAACGAAGCAGGTACTCCCTGCCCGGTAGAGCCAAAAGAGGTAGGCAGATTGATATTATCCGGCAGCATAATATTTTTGCCGTAGTTAACAGTGCCGTCATTAAGCCCGTATTTTGCGTAGTTAAGCTGCCCCTGGAAATCAAATTTCCCGATAGAGTAATTGAGTATGCCCACAAATTCTTTAAAATTCGCCCCGAGCGGATCAGCCAAAGGCTCATTCAGCTGCGCATAATTAACAATAGGATATTGGCTTGAATAGGTATATGGTTTTGAAGTATTGTATTCAAACAGGTAGTTTAATTTGCTGACCTTAAAAAGATCAGATCCCCTGAAACCCAATTGCCACGAGCCCCTGCTGCCATTATTTTCCGGTGATGATCCCTGGTCAAAAAGTAGTTGTCCGTATATAGTGGTTTTATCCAATACCTTGTATTTGCCGTTAAATCCTATCAGCGTATGGTCTGGCGCCGGTTTTGACGAGCCCAACGAGGATACAAAAAGTACCGGGTTGATATAGTTGACATCAAACCCATGATACTCGCCCTGGTCATTGGCTTCTTCGGCAATCAGCGCATTAAAGAAGCCTATGGAAGCCCTGTTAGTAATATTCCAGTCGATATAATGGAATGCACCCCACTTTCTCCTGTTATTGGAAAACGAGTTAAATTGAGTAGCGGTTTGATCTTCCATATACGCCCACATGGCCATGTATTGAACATCCTTACCCAGGTTGATGGTAAACCTGAGCAACGGATAGGCAGCTGCATAATCAGACAATAAAACTGAACGGTATCCATCGCCTATAAAGGTCTTATCTTCGCCAAGGGCAATAGTAATCGCTTTGCTGGGCGAGTAGCCGATTAGCGCAGTAACGTTCGACCAATCCTTTGTTGGTTTACCAAAGCTTTTATCATAAGCTTCACCGGGTATCATACCTACATTGTTGATATAGTCTGTTTCATAGCCGGCAAATTTCCCCTGGTTCTCAAAACCGCTGGTGTAAAAAAAGAATTTAGTCCCGATAGTTCCACCTAACTGGTAGCCGCGGGTATTACGCGAAACTGTCTTGGGTTCCGAAAACTCACGGCCAATCTGCAGATCGGGCAGAAAATCCATGTAAAATGTATAATCCTTATCGCGTACATCAATCAAATGCTGGTTGAATAATTTCCGGTACAGCCAGCTTTTCCCGGTATTATCAACATTCCGCATCATTAAGGAATCATATAGCGGGCGTATCGCACTTGAATCAGCAATCAAAAAAGGCTTGATGGAGGTATGCAAGCTGGTTGATGGTGAGTAAACCGCATTATTCAGCTTTTGATAAAACTGATACGAATAAGGCTGGTACATTAGCTGGGCCTGTGCGGCGCCTGTAAAAAATAAGAGTATGGATAAACAGGTAATCAGTTTCTTCATAGGGGCACAAGATAGTTTTTCAATCATAAACTTTGTTTATTCAAAATAGTTTAGTGTTTTAAAACCGCCTTTTTTTAAATAATCGTCCTTTTTTACCAGGTGCAGATCACTGTGTACCATATTCTCAACCAAAGCTTTCAGGTCGTACTTAGGTATCCAGCCCAGCTTTTCCTTTGCTTTTGTGGCATCACCTATCAACAGGTCCACTTCCGTCGGCCTGAAATATTTGGGGTCGATCCTGACTACGGTCTGGCCGAATCTTAAAGCATCCAGGTTTAATCCCAGCTCTTCCGCCCTTTGCTCATCAATATCAATGATCACCCCTTTCTCGTGTTCATCCTTGCCGCTAAACTCTACTTCAACACCCAATTCGGCAAATGACATTTTTATAAAATCTCTTACCGTGGTGGTCACGCCGGTGGCGATCACAAAATCTTCTGCCTTTTCCTGCTGCAGCATCAGCCACATCGCCTCAATATAATCTTTGGCATGACCCCAATCGCGCCGGGCGGATAGGTTACCTATATACAGGCAACTTTGCAGACCCAAAACAATTTTAGAGGCTGCCCAGGTAATTTTACGGGTCACAAAAGTTTCGCCCCTTACCGGGCTTTCGTGATTAAACAATATCCCGTTACAGGCATACATATTGTAAGCTTCGCGATAATTTACGATAATCCAGTAGCCATATAGCTTAGCCACCGCATACGGCGAACGCGGGTAAAAAGGCGTTGTCTCACTCTGCGGCACTTCCTGCACCAACCCATACATTTCGGAAGTAGAGGCCTGGTAAATACGTGTTTTTTGTGTAAGACCGAGTAACCGTACCGCCTCCAGGATACGTAAAGTGCCTACCCCGTCCACATTGGCTGTGTATTCGGGGGTATCGAAACTTACTTTGACATGGCTTTGGGCCCCCAGGTTATAAATTTCATCAGGCTGTACTTCCTGCACCAGCCTGATGAGGTTGGTGGAGTCGGTCAGGTCGCCATAGTGCAGCTTGAACTTCACATCAGGCTCATGCGGATCATGATACAGGTGGTCTATACGGTCGGTATTAAGTAATGAGGATCTCCTTTTCACACCATGCACTTCGTAACCTTTTTTTAACAGGAATTCGGCTAAATAAGCCCCGTCCTGCCCGGTGATACCTGTAATTAAAGCTACCTTCATCAGATCAATAATGCGATTAACATACAATATTATCCAAATTAATTGTAAATGTTCGCATTGGGCTTTAAGAGCCCTTATTACAGGAAACTTACAGGGTGTAGTGTAGTACTACACGTACTACACCCCGCTACACCTGTAACACATTAGCAATTAGCATTTTGCAATTTTTTACCACTGACAAAGTAGTGTCACCACTCTCTTTCCGAACTATATTCATCCTCATCGATATGACAAATTGCGGTCACGAATGAAAAATTAAATACCTTTAAATATGAAAAAAGTAAAATGGTTTGAACGCAGTTTTAATTTCAGCACAGATCAGAATATTTTCCCATCTATCATTGAACGCCTCAGGGGAACACCGGCCAGGCTCGAAGAGCGGTTTAAATCAATACCAACATCTATTTTAGAGATCAAACCGGACAACACCTGGTCGATAAAAGAAAACCTCGGTCACTTAACTGACCTGGAACCACTTTGGCAAGGACGTTTGGAAGATATTATAAAAGGAGAAACAGAATTAAGGCCGACTGACCTGGCCAACCGAAAAACGGATCTTGCCGATCATAATAGCAAACCCCTGGATGTACTGTTGCATAACTTCAGGCAAATAAGGGCACAAACTGTCCTGATGCTTGAAGGTCTTGACGAAGAAACAATCTTCAGATCGGCACTGCACCCGAGGCTTAAAACACCTATGCGAACGATGGACTTGTTTTTATTTGTTGCCGAACATGACGATCATCATTTGGCGAGGATCACTGAATTGTACAAGCTGCCTGGCTCAAAGCCTTAATGCTCTACGATGATCTCTTCCGTTATATCTGTCTCCACAGCTTTTGAAAGGAATTTATCCTCACGCTTCATCAAAAACTTTGCAAACATTACTGCCACAGCAAGCCCGATAATACCCTGGCCTAATACGGTTGCAGGCGCCCCGATATGCTGTGATATGGCGCCTATCAACAAACTGCCAAGCGGCATCATGCCAAAGATCGCCATCAGCAAAATACTGATAACACGGCCCCGCATCCGTGGTGCAGATTCAGACTGAACAACGATATTGCAAACCGTAAACTGTGCTACGGAACCAAAACCGACTAATGCCGCAAAAAACATCGCTAACGGAAAATTCTTTAGCTGCGAAAAACAGATCAATCCCGCGCCCATCATAATGGTGCTGAAAAACAATATCTTTTTTAAATGTGCACCGGGTTTGCGCGATGCAAGAAAGATTGTCCCGGCCACGGCACCCACGCCAATAAAGCTGGATATGTAACCGAATGTTGCTGCATTGCCCTTAAATATCACCCTGGCAAATACCGGCAGCACTGTATTATAAGGCAGCACCAGCAAACTGACAATGGCCAGCATTAAGATGATCAGGCCGATACCCGGTGCTTTTTTGAGGTAAACAAAGCCCTCATAAAACTCAGTGATGATTTTCTTTTCTGATCTTTTTGGCTCACGAACAGGCAATTTCATCAGCAGCAATGAGATGATCACCCCGCCAAAACTGGCAGCATTGATCAAAAAACAAACACCACCGCCAAACTCGTTCAGAACAATGCCTGATAAAGCAGGCCCCAGCAGTTGCGCCAGGCTGGCCATTGCCGTTGTAAGTGCCAGGGCATTGGGCAGATCGGCCTGGTCGGCAACCACATCGTGTACCAAAGCCTGCCTGGCGGGTACGTCAAAGGCATTAATTATTCCCAAAACTACGCTTAGCACAAGTATTGCCCACACGACAGTATGGCCCGTGATAACCAGGATAGCAAGCAATACAGCCTGTATCATGGAGGTGATCTGGGTGATCTTTATAACCTTATACCGGTCATAGCGGTCGGCTGCGACGCCGCCGAATATCGAAAACAAGAATGAAGGAAATTGTTCGGCAAAGATGGTAACCCCGATCAGAAAGGCAGAATGTGTGATAGAATATACCACCCATATCACAGCCGTCCGCTGCATCCAGGTACCAAACTGTGAAACCGACCTGCCAATAAAATAGAGTGTATAATTCAGGCTCCGGAACGCCCTGAACAAATTCAATTCACTTATTTTTTTCATTAATAGATTTATACAACCTGTGGCTTTTATAATTATTTGGCCACTATGCTATATCCCTGCCACTTGCTCTTCCAACTCCTTATACCAATCCTCTCCATACTTGCGTATCAGCGGAGCTTTCAAAAACTCGTGCACATGTACTTTCAGTTCGTTACCAAAAGAGCAGGCCGGACTGCAGATACTCCAGCGGTCGTAATTCAATACATCAAACTCGGGGTATTTGGTAATGCGGATAGGATATAAATGGCAGGAAATAGGTTTTTTCCAGTCGATAACACCCTGTT
This sequence comes from Bacteroidota bacterium, assembly GCA_048498695.1. Classification (GTDB taxonomy): domain Bacteria; phylum Bacteroidota; class Bacteroidia; order Sphingobacteriales; family Sphingobacteriaceae; genus Mucilaginibacter. The sequence goes on along the minus strand of JBEHXM010000042.1, from coordinate 8,847 downwards.
CATAGGCTTTTTCAATGGCGCATTTGGTAATGCCATTCTCCCATATCACGTAAGCACATTCTTTATTGGTGTCGACACAAGGGGTAGTGTAATCACCTTCAAAATCGGTTACATAAGTGCCTTCCGCTTCAATGGTCTCAATGCCTTTTGCGGTCATGAAGGGCTTTACTTTTGGGTAGATCTCATCCAGAGTATGCAGCTCATCATTGTTTAAAGGCGCACCGGAGTCACCCTCCAAACAACATGCCCCTTTGCACTTATTTAAATTGCAGACAAAGTTTTCCTTAACTACGTCCTCATGCACCAAAACATTGCCAACCTCGATCATAGATGATAAATTCTAAGCTCTAAATACTAATTTCTAATTGTCTGAATCATTCAATTTGTTCAACCCATCAACTAATGACTAATGACTAATGACTAATGACTAATGACTAATGACTAATCCCCTCCCTCAATCCGTCTCTTTACTCACCGGGTTCAAAGGATATTTCAATCCTGAAGCTGATGTCAGGTCCATTGTTAAACTGCCAACAACCACCTCCACGTGTGCTTTCACAGGGATACGATTATTATCATCCGTGATCCAAAGATACAGTTTACTGTCCTTCCTGAAAATACGACCGGGAATTATGGTGGGACTAAATTTTAAACAATTAAAGGTTCCCATAGAACATGACACCCTTTCTTTACCTACATAGGTGATATTCATGGTATGTACCCCATCCTCCAAAAAATATTGCACGTCCAGCTTTTGGCCGGTATGCAGTTTTGAAACGTCAATGCAGCGCATAAAATAATACGCCGACACAAAATCAAATACCTTGCCCGTAAAAGGGAAGGTGCCCTTTGCTGCCGTTATAATTTTCTTTTCATGATCAAAGGTTACCTTATCGGTATGACGATAGCTTGATTCGCGCCTGTTCTCAGCATAAAAATAGGGAAGCAGCGTGGTTTTGTCTACATAGCTCTCATAACGGTTGCGCACTTTATAAAAAACATCAAAAGTACCTGCAGTTTTTCCCTCGGCAATGATGTGATACGCCGGCTGACCGTTAAATTTAATAGGGCTTTCTTCTACGCGGATGTTAGCTTCGGCTGCTGTAAAAAATCCGTACTTCATTTTGTAGCTTAATTTTTCACCGGCCTTAAAAGCTACATCGTTTATTTTAGTAAATTCCTGGGCAAAAAGTGTATTGATGCAACATAAGACACAGATGAGGAGAAAATATTTCTTTATCAGGTGCCTTTTACAAAGAGGAATCATTTAATCTTTTCGTTTATAGATCGGGACCGTTGAGCACGGTTCTCCAAACATAATGCTCTTAGCTACCGGCGTTAGTTTTTTTGTTAATTCTACATACGCCGAAACCGGAACATCTGTGTCGCCACAGCCCTTTATAACGATGCGCTGATCGCGATATTGTTCCACATCCATACCTGTCATTGCTTTTTCAAACAATACAGTTTCCAACACGGCAGCATCACCAAATACAACTTCGGCTGCATAAGGCGCCAGCCTGTTTGCTATCAGCATATAAGCCCATGCCGGTACTATAGCATCGGCAGTACATGTAATAGCAACATTTTTTCCCGCATATTGTTCCCAGTCGTGAGTTTTTACAAAATCTCTGAAATCTTTCTCGCGCAGGATCAGCTCCATATACAGGTTATCCTTAATATCATAGATCACACGTTCGCCCTTTGGATAAAAAGCAGCAGGGTCCAGGGTGACCAGGCCACTCTGCGCTACTTTGTTCACTATATTTTCCTGGATATCCATTTCTCTTAAAATAAAAAAGCCGGAAACAGCATAACTGTTTCCGGCTACAAAAATACGTTAAAATCTACTATAAGAATTTAGATCGGTAATCTTTTACATTCGCCTTATCTTTCAGGGCATCAAATACCCCCTGCGAACGCTGTACAATAGCCTGACCCAACTGTTCTTTTTCCCTTACTGCATTTGCCAGCGGTGCCGGATTGATAAAGTTATCAACCACAACCACATAAACACCGCGCTGGCCTTCAATTGGTTTTGACAGCTTATTAGGCTGCAAACCAAACAGGGTTCCTACAACTTTATATTCAAGTGACAGGCCTGGTATAACCGGGTTACCTAATACCACATTCTGGATAGGTATCACCTTTGCGCCTGACTTTTGGGCCACCTGGTCGATAGTTGAGCCTTGTAATTTAGCAGCCAGTAGTTTAGCTTTTACCTGGTTGCGCACAGCCGGCTCAATTTGTTTTTTAACGAGGTCAAGCGACAAGGTCCCTTTAGGTTTTACAGTAGTTAAAATAGGGATAATATACTGATCGCCTACCACATAAACCTGGTCGGCAAAATCACCCTGATCTGCTTTAAATGCCCATCTTACAACTTCACGTGCATTATCAAGCCCCGGTAATCCGTAGGCTAGTGAATTTACATCGGCAGCCGTTTTTCTGGTCAGCCCTGCTTTTTTTGCCTGGGCATCAAAATTATCTTTTGTAAGTGAAGCTAAAAATGCCTGGGCTTTGCTGTATGCTGCTGATTGGGTTTTTGCACTCGCAGTTACAGGCTTATCTACTACCGCAACTTTAACAAACTGCGATGAGCCTTTTTGATCTTCTATCTGTATTAAATGCACACCATATTGCGATGTTACAATTTTATACTCTCCTTTTTTACCGTTGAAAACTGCATCATCAAAAACAGGTATCATGGCGCCACGACCGAAAGTACCCAGATCGCCACCTTTTTCGCCCGATTGCTTATCAATAGAATACATTTTGGCCATGTCTTCAAAAGACTTGCTGCCGCTGATTATTACTTTTTCAATAGAATCAGCCATTTTCCGTGCTTTATCCACGCCTATTGTATTCACATCAAACAGGATATGGCGGGCCTTTACCGAGTCGGGGCCCACTTCTGAGTCAACCAGTTTTGCAAGCTTATAACTTCCTTTTGATAAATAAGGCCCATACATAAACCCTTTTTGGGCGCCAAACATTATGGTATCCAGTTTAGGGTCACCAAGTTGTCCTTTGTGTTTAAACACAAGCGGTGTTTTTGTTTCGGCATTCACCTGTACAAAAAGAGAGTCATTTGTGCTGCTTTTAAATGCAGGTTCCAGTTTCTCCACCTGCTCTTTAATAGCGATTGAATCTTCCTTTGACGGGGCTGCGTCAAAACTTACGTAATCAAAGCTTCTCAGTTCAACAGGGTTTTTAAATTCCGATTGATGCTCATCATAATAGCTTTTGTAGTCATCATCCGTTAATGTTACCTTGTTATCAGGGATAGATGCATAATCAAGGGTTACATATTTAAAATTAACCAGCTTGTTTTTGGATTCATAATCATCCTTAGCATCCAGCGCATTTACATAAAGGCCATTGGTTATTAACGCCACGTATTTTTCGCCTGCTTTGGCTTCTACCATCTGATCGATAAACTGGTTCCATTGTTGCTTGGTAGGGTCATCAGCTTTCAGTGTTTTTAAATTATTTAAAAAACTGTTCAGTTTTCCTTTATCAACCTGCCCGGTTTTCGGATCGCCAAAATATTGAACGATCTGCGGATTTGGGTTACTCCCTGATACCATTGCCTGCGCTTCGTCACCACTTACTGTTAAGCCCAGCTTTTCAGATTCTTTATTCAATATGATCTGGCTTACAAACCGGTTCCAGGTATCTTCCTGTATACTTGCGGTAAATTGTGCATTCAGCCCGGCTTGTCCCAACTGTTGTTTATACTGAGCTGTGGTTTGATCAACACGCTTTGAAAATTCATCATAAGGAATCTTTTCACCGGCAACTTCACCCAATTCGTTCCGGTCGCCATGAAAAAGAGACGAACCTGATCTTAAAACTTCACCCAAAATAAAAGCAAAAAGAGCCAGCCCTATCACAATTGCCAGAATTTTGCCCATGCGCTCGCGCAGATAACCCATTACACCCATAACACCTATATATTATTAATAATTTTAATTACTCAAAAGAGCGCGCAAGATACAACTTTTAGCAAAAATATAAACACAAAAATTAAGGCAATTAAAATGGCTTGATTAATGCGAAATATCCTCGTTGTTAACATGGATAATACCTGTTCCCTGTGTCATTATCCAATGGTTAAAATTCTCATCGCTCGTAAAGCTTGTCCCGTCTGTAATACTCCCATCGGCCATTTTTACATGTACCAGCTTATTAGAGTGTATTTGCTTGGTGTTCTCATCCCAGATCAGTTCATCCGAGGTAAAGGTATCACCTTTGGCATTGGTGCCAACCACATTCTTGCGCAGTTCAATGGTTTTTTCCTGATCGCGGCGTATGGCATAATCAGCTATGATCGTGCTCGACTCCTTCAATTCATTGTCGTAAAATTTAACATTCACACCTTTGGGCATCTCGGTATAAGGTTTTTTAACCTTATAATTGATCATTAAAGGTGCGGTCATGTGCGCTTTTACTTTAGCAGAATCGCTGTAGATCACATCCACATCAGTATAACGTTCAATAGGCTTGCTCGCTTCGTTAGCCGATATCTTTTGAATATCCTTCAGATCATTCTCACAACCCGTTATCAGTGTGGTAGCAGTAATTACTGCCGGCAAAAAAAATAACCCTGATAATAGTTTTGCCCTTCTCATCGCCAGGGTTATTCAAATTTATATCTCTGGAACCACCTGTCGTTAAGCGTAAATCCTAAATGAAAATTGACATAGTTCTCTTTTATCAGGCCTTGGGTAAGTACGCCCCGCTGACCTACTTCGGCCGAGAAATTTATTTTGTAAAATGCAGATGAAGCACGGTCATGCGGCAGTGGGATGCCCAAACCAAATGTTGCTGCGTATCTTTTTATACTAACCCCATTTACGTTCAGGTATGTTGTTTCATAAAGTGCTCCTATACGATAATCGATCAGTGCAAAGAAATTGGATAATGCATTGACATTAGGCGTTATCTGGCCACCTATATTAAATAACTTACTATCCTGCAAACCGGCATTGGTGCCTGCTATAGAAAGGTCAGACCATTTGCCCATGGTGTAATCGGCGCCCACCAAAAATTTACCTTCGTTCTGGAACACAATACCAAAGTGGTTGATCTGCGGGAGCTTTAGTTTTGCATTAGGTGATTGTGAGTTAACCAAACTATCTGTGGGTACGCCTTCATTACCGTTTGAGTCGCGGTAATACTGACTCACAATAAAAGTGTTTTTTGAATTCAGTTGTGAATTAGCTGAAGCTGAATATCCTAATATGATGTGTTTAGTGTCAGAAAGGTCGATAGAATACTGCGCACCGTAATCATAATTCAAGCCACCGATATGGTTATTTTGTTCAATGCGCGAGTTCAGCACTCCATATAGTGTTGGTATTTCTGTAGATTGCTGCTGCTTTAAACTGCCGAATATGTAAGAAACGTTGGCGCCTATCAATAAGTGTCTGCCAATACCAAAACCATAGCCTAAATAGGCTTTTGATAAACCACCATCACCTGAGTAAATATTATTAACCGCATTGGTATCAATTGCAGATGAGGTTCCGAGATTGGATTTTACAACTTTATAACTATAACCTACTTCGCTGTAAGGCAGCAAACCAAAGCTTAATGCTGAGTGCTTGGTAACAGGAAATGCAAATTCAACATGACTCAACCTGAAATTTGAATTTTTTTCATCAGGAAAACCATTTTTACCAAGCGTGATTATATTACTGTAAACGCCTACATCTATTGTTGTAAAGCCTATTTTACTGTATGAGGCTGGGTTGATCACATTGATGGTATTATATCCGCCGATAGTATTAGTAGCAGTGGCTATACCGCCCATAGCTATATTTTGTGGTAAAAGCTGATCGCTGATATCGCCTATTCCAAAACGCGAGTATGGTGAACTTGTGGTAGCAGTTGATTGTGACTTCGCTTGCAATACAATAACAGCAAGTAATAAAGTAATAAAAAGCCTTGTATATTTAATCATTATTGTTTTGTATAGCTGCGTTTAATCCTTTAAGAACCAAATAGGGCTCATTTTTTATGTAGGGGGCAAAGATGCTATTTTTCAATAGAGTATCAAAAAAAATACTGTCGCCTCCGGTTAGTATAATATTCAGTTCAGGTTCGGTCCTTTGGTAGCTTTCAATAAAACCGGCTACCTCGTACCTGATCCCGTTTTGCACACCCGATCGTATAGCCGATGTGGTATCTGCTCCGTAATTTTCATTAAACCCTTCGTCGGCCTCTATTAATGGCAACCCGCCTGTATAATAATTTAATGCTTTATAACGCATATTTAATCCCGGCGATATGCTGCCGCCAAAATAATTTGCTTCTGCATCAATCCAGTCATACGTTATGGCAGTACCCGCATCGATCACCAGATTACCCTTACCCGGATACAGCTTACTGGCGCCAATAACGGCAGCCAACCGGTCAAGTCCAAGTGTTTGCGGGGTTTTGTATCGGTTACGGATACCGGCGGTCATGGCAACATTAAAATATTTCAGATCAACTTTCTTCTCTAATTCGCTGCGCCAGCCTTCAACTTCTTTTTTTACGGACGAGATGATCACTTTATCAACCTGGTACTGATCAACTAATTCCAACAAGGTGCTGCTTTCAACAACTGTATAATGTTCTGCCTGTAATAATTCATCCTGACCGAAAACTGCAATTTTTGTGAAAGTATTACCAATATCAATAACCAGGTTGGCCATCAGGCTTTAACCAATGATAATATAGATTCAAAAATAGCAACCCCATCCTGGTTAGCTACCAAAGTATCCGCAGCGCGCTCCGGGTGAGGCATTAAACCAAAAACATTACGGCCGGCATTGCATACCCCGGCAATGTTCTCGATAGAACCATTCGGGTTGGCATCGGCAGTGATGTTACCGCTCTCATCACAATACCTGAACAATACCTGTTCGTTATCATTTAACGACTTCAGCACGTCAGCATCAGCAAAATAATTGCCTTCGCCATGCGCAATAGGTATTTTTAATGCCCTTTGCGGATCAATTACCGAAGTAAGCATTGAATTGGTAGTTTGGGGTAACAGGTAAATATTACTACAATTGAATTTTCTGTTGGTATTATGCAGCAACGCACCGGGCAACAGCCCAGCTTCCGTTAATATCTGGAAACCGTTGCAAATACCCCATACATATCCACCTTTGGCAGCAAACTGGATCACTTCCTGCATGATAGGTGAAAAACGCGCTATCGCACCCGAGCGTAGGTAATCACCAAACGAAAACCCACCCGGCAGAACGATAAAATCGCAGCCCTGCAGATCGTGGTCCTTATGCCACAGGCGTACTACCTGCTGGCCCATTATTTTTTCTAATACGTAGATGATATCCTCATCGCAATTAGAACCCGGAAATATAACTACTCCAAACTTCATGTTACAAAACTAATATAACCCGCGAAATTTGAACGAATGTAAAAGTTAAAAAGTGTTAAACTGAAAGTAGATAATGCTGGCAAGCAGCAAAATATATAAGCTTTCATAAAACCAGCGAGTGCTGGCATACAGAAAATAATAGGCAAAAAATACAGCTGCAGGCACGGCGCACAATAAAAAGTGGTAGAGATGGAAGTCCGCAGCGCGGATATAAAACGATAATAAGCCTATGATGAAAATAAAAAACAACAGCTGGAATGATTTGCGGGTTTGCACGTAACTTTTAAAGAAGTTTTGCCGCAATTTGAAAAAACACAACAGCAGGATAACGATCACCGGGATAAGTACCAGGTAATTGTAATAGTTGATAATAAAGTGTGTTGGGAACTTACTGGCAAAAGGCAGCCAGATTTCAAAAAACTGGCCCAGCCTGTCGTTCAGGTAATAAAAAACCGCCAGGAAGAAAAATATCGTTATAAATCCGATTACACAAGCTACCCATTCGCGCCAGTCAAAAGGCCTTAAAATGATCATGGCTACCCATATCGCCAAAAACATATAAACAAAAGGCAGGTAAATTAAAGCCCCCAACGCCACAATCATTCCGAGATCGTATGAAATGGATTTGGCATCCTCTCCTTTATAAAGATCGAATAGCTTAAACAGCATCCAGATCACCAGGAAATTGCAAATCAGCGGCGGACTAAGTATCAGGAAAGGGATGAATAAACCGGAGATGGTGATATACATTAACGCAGGCAAAAAGGTTGACTTGCCCAATAAATTATGCAGATTAACCAAATAATTGATCAGCATGGCCTGGATAAAAACAAGAGCGCTTGCTAAAAACAGGTTAAAGATCGGGGGGATAGCATATTGATAGGAGGCTGGTATCAGTAACCGGGAAAATAATTCAATAAAAGGGAATTGCATCTTATCCGGCAGAAAATAAGCAAAGCCTATCCGCATCAGGAACAAAAAAACTGCCAGCCATACGATGTTAACAGGATTAAAGGATCTGAATAATTTGATCATGCCGGTGATTTCAAGGCAATAATAACAGAAAAACTCCTTAAGCTAAAATTGAGCCCGGTTTTGCATATTGCTTTATCATATTATCGATGATCTTTGCCGTATCATCCGGGAAATTAACTTCAACTCTGGCATCATCCTTTATCCATTTGCTGATGTGCCCTACAAAACTGTCATCTATAGCATTTACAACCGGAACGCCCATTTTTGAAGCAGCCAATGCATTACATTGCTGCTCATACTGGCCTGTCATGGGTATCATTAACACCTTTTTTTTCAGATAAAGCGCTTCGGCGGGCCCTTCAAATCCGCCGCCGGTAAGCAGCCCTTCGCAACTGGCCATGCTTTTATTAAATGCCTCATTATTTACCGGGAATATCCGGATGTTGCCTTCCTGGTAGGGTTCTTTATGCCGCTTG
>JBEHXM010000041.1:0-35670 GCA_048498695.1 Bacteroidota bacterium | reverse complement strand
TCTAATTCAAAAGGCATTTTGTCTGATAAAGTTAGATTCAACATATAAAATAAATATTCCCCTACCCCAAATAAGAGTTATTAAAAATAATGAATTAATTGAATTACACAGGGCATCGCAGTTTATACGATGATTTTCAAAAATTAGTTCTTAACTAACAATTATTATACCACAGGAAATGAGGGTCATAAAGTATTATTTCTTGCTGAAACAAATCTAAATTATTGTATTAATATTAAGGCAAAAAAAAATCTTAATTAGAAATAAATTAAGATTTTTAATAAAATATGTTGTAACAATTAAATTGAACGTGCGAAAGTGCTTTTAGTGTTCTATTTTGCTAAATTCATCGGTTTTTTAATTTTGAGGCGGCACCTGTATCTAAAAACCACTGTAAATCAGTTCCTTGTGATTTTATTAATTGTGCAGGATAGATTTCAATATCTCTTTTATCCTCAATTACATGATGTACAGCCACTGCTTTTCCCTCGCCATAAACCAAAAATGCAATGTGATGTGCCTGGTTGATCAACGGGGCCGTCATAGTGATGCGATATACTTTCTGATCTTCAAGGAAAACATCTTTTACTGAGACCGTTGTGTCGTGTAAAACTCCCGTTTGGGGAAATAATGAAGCAGTATGGGAATTATCTCCCAGTCCAAGCAATATCAGGTCAAACCTAACCTCCGTGCCGGCAAAATAATAGTTAATATCAGTCGTATACTTTTTGGCGGATTCTTCCGGGCTTACTGAAGTATCAATGGGGAATATTTGCTTAAAACTTAAACCTAATGGCTCAAATAGGGCCTTTTTGGCCATCAGGTAATTGCTCTGTGGATCGGTATGCGGTACATAACGTTCATCACCAAAGAAAAAGTGAACTTTGTTCCACTCCACCTTATCTTTAAACGATGGTGAAGCTAATAATTCATATAGTTTTTTAGGTGAATTTCCACCCGAAAGCGCTACAGAAAATTGCCCATGACCGACAATAGAACTAGCAGCAGTTTCAACAAAATAATCAGCTAATGCATTAAGCACTTCATCCTCGTTATCGAATACATTTATCTTCATTGATGATTACTTTTTGCCGTTAACAGGCAGTGTAAACCAATTAAATCCATCGCGGGCTATCAGTGCTTCGGCAGCTTCCGGTCCCCATGAGTCAGCAGAATAATTAGGGAAATTCAAACTCTTTTTATTCTGCCAAGTGCTTAAAATAGGCATAACCAATTCCCACGCAGCCTCAACCTGGTCACCACGCATAAACAGGGTTTGATCACCAAGCATCGTATCTAATATGAGTGTCTCATAGGCTTCGGGTGCTTGCTGGCTGTAGGTACCTTTATAATCAAATACCATATCCACAGCATTTAACACCATATCAATGCCGGGCCGTTTGGCCTGCACCTGCAAACGGATGCTCATTTCGGGTTGAATGCTAATAATCAACCTGTTTTGCTGCCAGCTTTCTGCTGCCTCGGTCGGGAATATTAAATGAGGAACATCTTTAAATTGTATGGTTATAACAGAAGAAGATTGGTGCATTCTTTTACCTGTACGCAGATAGAATGGGACACCCTGCCAGCGCCAGTTATCAACAAAGAATTTGATCGCAGCAAATGTTTCAGTATTTGATTGCGGGTCAACTTTGGGTTCGTCGCGGTATGCTGGCACTTCCTTTCCTTTCATCCACCCGCTGCCATACTGACCTCTGACTGCAGAATTACGAACATCCTCGGGAGTAAACTTGCGCATCGCCTTCAATACATCAACTTTTCTGTCACGCACTTCGTCTGCATTAAAGCTTACCGGAGGCTCCATGGCTATGTGGCAAAGCAATTGCAGCAAATGGTTCTGGATCATATCACGTAGTGCTCCTGAACTATCATAATAATCGCCACGTTCCTCCACACCCAATTGCTCGGTAACAGATATCTGCACATGTTCAATAAAATTCCGGTTCCAAAGCGGCTCCATAATGGAGTTTGCAAAACGGAAAGCCATAATATTCTGAACAGTTTCTTTACCCAGGTAATGGTCGATACGATAGATCTGGCATTCATCAAAAATACCAGACAATAATTTATTGAGTTCTAATGCCGTTTCAAGGTCGTGCCCAAAAGGTTTTTCTATTACTATCCTGGTCTTCTTTTTATCCTCTGCAAGTTTAGCTTTTGCAATGTTCGATGCGATGATCGGGAATAAATTTGGCGATACAGCCAGGTAATAGATCACATTTGATTTTGCTTTCCAATCGGCATTATGCTTATCTATCCGTTTGCCAAATTCCTTGTACGTTTCAGCATCCTTTGCATCAGATACCTGGTAATAAACGTTTTTAGCAAACTCGTCCCATTTTTCTTTTGACGCTTTTCCGCTGCGCGAAAACTGGTCGATATCCTTATGCAGGTTATCCCTGAATTGATCGTCAGTGTATTGTGTACGGCCTGTACCGATAATTGAAAATTGAGAAGGCATCCAGCCATCCAAAAATAAATTATAAAGGGCGGGACCAATTTTTCTTGAAGTCAAATCGCCGGTGCCACCAAAAATGACGAATATGGTAGGGTCTGATTTTGTAGTTGAGCTCATTTTTTAATTTTTAAACGGCTAATAAATAGTAATAAAATTAATCCTCATTTTTTGCTGTCCATTGCGTGTGGAATACGCCTTCTTTACCTATCAATTCATAAGTATGAGCGCCAAAATAATCGCGTTGAGCCTGAGTAAGATTTGATGGCATCCTTTTATTTCTGAAGCTGTCGAAATAACTTAAAGCAGAAGCATAAGCCGGCGCGGCAATACCCGCAGCAATCGTTGCTGACAATACTTTTCTCGATCCCGGTACGGCTGCTTTAATTAAATCCTCTACATGCCCGTCTAACAACAAATGAGGTAGTTTTGCATCTTTTTGGTAAGCATTAAAAATGTCATTCAAAAACTCCGATCGTATGATACACCCACCACGCCATATTTTGGCAATATCTCCTAAATGCAGATCGTACTTATATTCCTCAGAAGCTTTGGTAAGCAGGTGCATCCCCTGTGCGTAGCATATGATCATATTGAAATAAAAAGCCTGCTCCAATGCAACCAGGAACTCATCTTTGTTAACATTGAAACTGATCGCATCCTTGCTGTAAACCTCGCTTGCCTGTATTCTTAATTCTTTGTATTTAGATAGGTCGCGCATGGAAACTGCGGTGTCTATCGTAGGTATAGGTGCCTGCAAATCCATCGCAACTTGCGATGTCCATTTGCCGGTTCCTTTGGCTTTGGCCTCGTCTTTTATATCATCCAGCAACAGATGATCAGTACCGGGTGCTTTGAAAGCAAAAATATCTTTGGTTATATCCAGTAAAAACGATTTCAAGCGGCCTTCATTCCATTCCGTAAATATTTTACCGATAGCGGCATTATCAAGTTTTAAGCCTGTTTTTAATATTTCATAAGTTTCTGCAATCAATTGCATTATCCCATATTCAATACCATTATGCACCATCTTAACAAAATGGCCTGATGCTCCCGGTCCGATATAGGTTACACAAGGTGCACCGTCAACTTTAGCAGCAATGGCTTCAAATATCGGTTTCATTACGTTGTAAGCATCTTTATCACCACCCGGCATCATGCTCGGCCCGCGACGCGCACCCTCCTCGCCTCCTGAAACCCCCATGCCGAAGAAATGCAGTCCCTTGGCCTCCAGTTCTTCTACACGTCTGTTGGTATCGGTGAAATGTGAGTTTCCGCCATCTATTAAAATATCTCCTTTTTCCAATAACGGGGTCAATTCTTCAATCACGCTATCCACTATTTTACCGGCAGGAACCAGCATCATAATAGCGCGTGGCGTGGTCAGGCTTTGTATAAATTCTTTTGCATCGCCAAAACCTTTTACATCCTTATCTTTTCCCTCTTCGTTCAGCGAGGCTACTTTTGAAGCATCCTTATCGTGACCGGCCACTGCGTAACCATGGTCAGCCATGTTAAGCAGTAAGCTGCGCCCCATAGTGCCCAGACCAATCATACCGAAAGCGTATTTATTTGATGTATTGCTCATATTATTCGAATTTTTCTTTTTTTAAATTCTCCAGTATTTTTTTGGTTGATTCAAAGCTGGTGTGCTGAAACGACCGGATGCCCAACTTTTGAGCAGCTTTCACAAACATGATCCTGTCGTCAAAGTACACGCACTGCTGAGGCAGAGCTTGTGCAATGCCCATAGCCAGTTTAAAAATACCCGGATCGGGTTTGCGCATGCCTACTTCGCACGAGGAAACAAAGGCATCGAAGAAATCATGCAGCTTGAATTTCTTTACACGGTAATCATTCAATTCCTTGCCTTCATTATTGATGGAAATAATTCTGAAACCGCATTCCTGCTTTTTCCATTCTTTCAACCATTTCAAAGTATCCGGCAGTTCCTGGCTTTGCTGATAAATGAATTCTTTAAAATCTTCCCGGGTAAAATCACGGGGATGATTAAATACTACGGTATCGAGGTACTCATCAAGTGTAATACTGCCAATTTCATATACATTAAAGATGAAATTGTGCATCGCATTTACCTCTTCATAATCAAGCCCGAATTTTTCGGCTGCTTGTTTACGCGACTCATGCCCCCAGCCGTTGGTAAGCAAAATGCCTCCAACATCAAAAAACAGGATCTTCAAAGCTGCTGCTTCCATGCCTGCTTATTTTTTATTTTTCTGATCTTCAATCGCTTGCAGTAGTTTTTCAAAGGGTTTATTGAACTTCTCAATACCCTCATCTTCTAATTGCTGTGTGATCTTATCGATATCAATACCCGCAGCTTTTAGCCTGCTTAAGGTATCGGTAGCTTTGTCCAAGCCTTGCTCTAATGTATTTTCTGCAATACCATGGTCACGGAAGGCTTCAATGGTTTCTAACGGAACAGTATCTACCGTATCAGGACCTATTAATGCTTCAACATATTTGGTATCCTTAAATGCCGGATTTTTGCTGCTGGTACTTGCCCATAACAAGCGTTGTGGTTTTGCACCCTGCGCGGCCAGCTTCTCCCAGCGTGGGCCACTGAATACTCTTTTGTATATTTCGTACGCCTTTTTTGCAGATGCGATAGCAACTTCACCTTTCAGATCGCCCAGACCTTTTTCATCCAGCATTGGGTCAACCAATACATCAATGCGGCTCAGGAAAAAGCTTGCTACTGATGAGATATGATCGATTTTATGCCCCGCAGCTAAATGATCTTCCAATCCAGATATATAAGCCTCCGTAACGGCTTCATAGCGTGGCAATCCAAACAATAGGGTAACATTAATATTTATACCTTTTGCCGTTGATTGACGAATTGCAGCCAAACCTGGTTGTGTCCCCGGGATCTTGATCATTACATTTTTGCGATCAACCAGCTTCCACAGTTTTTCCGCCTGATCTGCCGTCTCCTTTGTTTTCAAAGCGAGAAAAGGAGATACTTCCAGGCTTACAAAACCATCTGCGCCTTTGGCCTCATCATAAACGCCTTTGAACAAATCGGTAGCATTCTTAATATCAGTAATAGCCAGGCTAAAAAACAACTCTTCGTTGCTGGCACTTTTTGCAGCCAGGTCCTTTATCTCAGCATCATAATCAGAACTGCTTGTGATCGCCTTTTCAAATATTGCCGGGTTGGAGGTCACTCCCCTTACACCATCTTCATCGATCAGTTTTTTTAGTTTACCCGATTGAATAATATCCCTATCAATAAAATCCAGCCATATACTCTGGCCGAAACTGTGTATTTGTTTTACTTTATTAGTTGCCATGATCTATTAATTTTTATTGAAAATTTAAAATGCATCGTCTATTAGAGTTTTTTACCGCCAAACAGATACATTTTTCAAACTATTTGTTAATTATTTTTCAAGTAAATGTACTTTTTGAAGCCTGCGCATATGCCTTTCCAGTCCCGAAAAACTTGCATTTAAAAAAGCCTGCACATATTCTTCCGCTGCCATAAAACCCGTGATTCTTCCACCGAGGCACAGTAAATTCAAGTTATCATCTTCTACACCCTGGTGTGCCGAAAAATGATCATTGATCAATGCTGCCCTTACACCAGATATTTTATTGGCTACAACGGATGCACCAACACCGCTGCCACAAACCGCAATGCCCCTGTCAACTTCTTTTTCTGCAATTGCTCTGGCAAGTGGAACCACAAAATCCGGGTAGTCGTCCTGTAAGTTAAGTTCATAGGCCCCGAAATCAACCACCTCATAACCAGAGGCTACCAGGAATGAGTGAAGGGTCTTTTTTAAATCATATCCGCCATGATCGGCTGCTATTCCTATTTTCATATCTTAAGTTTTGAGTTTTGGGTTATGAGTAATGAGTTTAATTAAGCTTAAAACTCATCATTCAAAACTCGTTACTTTAAAAGTGCTTTTGCTCTTTTAACCACATTATCTACTGTAAAGCCAAAGTGTTTATATAAATCTTCCGCCGGAGCTGATTCACCAAAGGTGGTCATACCCAGCATATCGCCTTCATCGGTTGTATATTTATGCCAGCCCATTGGTGAAGCCATTTCAACTGCCAAACGTTTGCGATAAGCTTTCGGGAATACCTTTTCTTTATAGGCGTCACTTTGCTTGTCAAATAATTCCCATGATGGCATGCTTACTACACGGGTTGAAATACCGTCCGCTTCCAGTTTTGCCTGTGCTTCAAGGATCAATGAAACTTCTGAACCTGTAGCCATCAATATCAGATCAGGATTTTTGCTGGCTTCTGATAAAATGTAAGCGCCTTTTGCCAGCTCTGTAGCTTTACCATATTTGTCCTGGTCTATGATCGGCAGCCCCTGGCGTGTAAATACTAATACAACCGGTCCGACTTTGTGTTCCAAAGCTACTTTCCATGATTGTACCGTTTCATTGGCATCAGCCGGGCGGATCACTGTTATTCTTGGTATTGATCGCAGTGACGCCAATTGCTCAACAGGTTGATGCGTAGTACCATCTTCGCCCAGGCCGATACTGTCATGTGTATAAACAAATATTGGTGCAATCTGCATGATAGATGCCAGTCGAATCGGTGGGCGCATGTATTCCGAGAACATCAGGAATGTTGCACCGAACGGAATAACTCCGGCAGTTAAAGCCATACCATTCAAAGCAGCGCCCATGGCATGCTCACGAATACCAAAATGGAAATTGCGGCCCGTCCTGTTTTCAGAGGTGAACGAATCAAATGCCTTTAAATTAGTTTCAGTTGATGGCGCAAGGTCAGCAGCGCCGCCTATCAGGTAGGGCACTTTAGCAGCCAACGCATTTAATGCTTTACCAGAGGCAACACGTGTTGCCATTTTTGGATCGGATGCTTTAAAAACCGGCAGGTCATCTGCCCAACCTTTGGGAAGTTTACCCTGGCTGGCAGTTTCATATTCAGCAGCTAATTCAGGATACTGTGCTTTATAATCGCTGAAAAGCTTATTCCATTTCTCTTCAGTACCGGCACCTTTTTCACCTGCCTGGTGGTAATATTTCAAAACTTCCGCAGGTACATTAAATGATTTATCAGGATCAAAGCCAAAGAATTTCTTTACCAGCTTTACTTCATCAGCACCCAATGGTGAACCGTGTGAGCCTGCAGTACCGGATTTATTAGGACTTCCATAAGCAATCAGCGAACGAACACGGATCATTGAGGGTTTTTGCTTTTCAGCTTTAGCATTGGTTATTGCCAATTGCAATGCGTGCACATCATTCACATCGGCAACTTCCTGCACATGCCAGCCATAGGCCCTGAAGCGTTCGCTTACATCTTCGTTAAAAGTAATATCTGTTGCACCTTCGATAGAGATATGATTATCATCGTATAAATAAATAATGTTACCCAACTCCAGATGGCCTGCTAAGGAAGCAGCTTCTGAGGTTACACCTTCCATCATATCGCCATCACTGCAAATAGCATAAATGTGATAATTAAATATGTCGAAACCGGGTTTGTTGTAGCGTGATGCTAAATGCTTTTGAGCGATGGCAAAACCGACGCCGTTAGCAAAACCTTGGCCAAGGGGTCCTGTGGTAACGTCAACACCGGGGCACAAACCATATTCCGGGTGACCGGCAGTTTTGCTATTCAACTGGCGAAAATCTTTTATATCATCTAAGCTCAGATCATACCCGGTAAGATATAAAAAGCTGTATTGCAATATACAGGCATGCCCGCACGACAAAATAAATCTATCGCGGTTTGCCCAATGCGGATTTTTAGGGTTGTAATTTAAAAATTGCGTCCACAATACATGCCCCATCGGCGCAAGTGCCATTGCCGTACCCGGATGGCCAGAATTTGCTTTTTGCACCGCATCAGCTGATAGTACCCTTACGGTATCGATACCTAATTGTTCAATGCTTTTTGTAGTTGAATCCATATTTTTTAATGATAGAGATGTAATTATGCTAAAGTTGGTGGTACTGAAGTGATCAGATCATGCCGGGCATCTTTAAGCCACAGCCTTGACCCTCCCTTAATACCATCCTGATTGGTAACTATTTTAATGTTTTTATCCAGCTTAAAATTCAGTTTGTCCGAATTACCGCCTCCTATATATAAAGTATCGTAATTGATAACTGTTTTTAAAGTTTTGATAACCTTTTGCATGCGCTTGTTCCATTTCTGAAAACCTTCTTTTTCGAGCGCCCTGTCACCAACATAATCGTCGTAGGTTTTGCCCTTTGCATATGGATGATGTGCCAGTTCAAGATGTGGCATTAATTGCCCGTCAACCAATAAGGCTGTTCCAAAGCCGGTACCAAGGGTGATCACCATTTCTAAACCTTGTCCGCTCACTATTCCAAGGCCTTGCATATCAGCATCATTAACTACTCGGGTGGGCTTGCCGAGTTCTTTTTCCAGTTTTTTACTCAGGTCAAAATCCTTCCAGAAATCACTGCCTAAATTGGGCGCTGTTTTTACCACACCATGCTTTACATAACCTGGAAAGCCAACAGATACCATATCATAAGCCATGAACGACTTTACCAGCTTCTTTATGGCATTCACCACATTTTCAGGATTTGCAGGTGAGGGCGTTGCTATCTTATCATAATCCATCAGCAAAGCTCCCTTGTTATTTAAAACAGTAGCTTTAATGTGGGACCCTCCAATATCAATGGAAAGAAATTTTGGCGAAGCAATAGTGTTTGTTTTCATTTACAGTTTTAGAGGGGAATTACGGATTTTTCAAAAGGTTATTTTTTGTGCAGGCTGGTAGCTTTTTATATAGTTCAAAGTTAGAATATACATTGGTTAACCTGAATTTTAAAAGCATTGTTTTTTATCTTATTAAAGTAATTTTTATAAAGCAATTACTCTGCGAGGCGCGATGACCAGGTAGATTGTGCAATATTAATTAAATTAGATTTTTTAACAACCTTTTTGAAGTGAATATTATATTAAATAAAATATAATATTAATTAATAATGAGAAGAATCCATTATTGATGAAGTAATATTTCTGAGATCAGAATTATAGACGTCGGGGGCAGATTCGAACTGCCGTAAAAGGTTTTGCAGACCATCACCTATCCTCTCGGTCACCCGACTATAAGTTTAAGAAATAACGGGAACCTTTGCGATTACCCGTTATTAAACCAAAAAAACTAAAATCACTATTTCTAAATAGTATCTATGCGGACGCAGCGATTGGCGTCGCTTAACTTTTATTTATTGTCTTTGCAAGATTTCGCAGAGCGGTTTTAATATCCTTTGCCGGAAAGCTTTTTGAAAAATCAAGGTCGATATGATCATATTCAATTTGTCCTGCGGGTGATATAACATAGGTGGCCAATAACGGCACATTAGTGTCTATGCCGGAAAATCTGTTCCATATCGGATCATTCTCAGAATAAATCCGGAACTTTTCAGCGATCTCCATACTCTTATCAAAATAAAAGCTCAGAGACAGGTTATTATCCCATACTATCTTTTCAAGTGTCCTGTCTTTTTCCGAACTTATAATTAACAGGTTACCGCCGTTTGTTTTAATATCATGCTGAAGGCTGTTCAATTGCTGTAACAAATCAAGCCCATGCTGCTGCCAATAGTGTGAATAAAAACCAACCACCAGGGGCTTGTTAAATAATTGATTAAGCAGAACCGGCGCCTGTATCTCCTCACCATTGAGAAACTGCATCCACCTGTTATTATCCTTTTGCAATGAAAAATCAGGCAATAAATCACCGGCTTTTACAGGTTCAGTTGATTGATATGGCTTAAAAACCACATCAAGCTCCGGGATTATCTCGGATATATCGAAAGAGGGATATTTGGCTATATTTAATGCTGACAACATAGTTTCTATATTTTAATTTACTCTTTTATAGAAACAAAAGTATATAATTTCTATCTATTTAGTAGTTTATTTTTTAGAAATATTTTCTTTTCGTTTTAACTCCTTGTTTTTAAGTAAATTATAGTTCGCTGTCAAATGGCGATCAGCACAAAACCTGACAAATAATAATGGAAGTAAGAAATAAAAGTATTTTGAGGCCTTTTATGGGCTATTCCACTCCCCTAACCTTCATTTGTAAAATATAAATAGCTTTTGACGCAGTAATAAAAAGTATATCCTTGTTTTTGCCTCCAAAGCAAAGGTTTGCAGTCCAGGGTTCATCGATATTAATATGCCCTATTTTAACTCCTTCAGAGTTATAAATAGTTACGCCTTTGCCGGTAAGGTATACATTGCCTTGGTTGTCGAGCGTCATGCCATCCGATCCCTGTTCAGTAAATAATTGCTTACTGGTCAAACTTCCGTCGGCAGCAATAGTATATTTAAATGTCTTGTTCGATTCAATATCCGACACATATAAATATTTACCGTCGGGTGTACCTACTATACCATTTGGCGCTTTCATATCAGATATCACGCTGATCAGCTTGCTGCTTCCTTTGGGTAGATAATAAACGTTCTTGCTATCAAGGTCAGGTTTTTTACGCTCCCAGTAATCGCGCTGGTAATAGGGATCAGTAATATATATCCCGCCATTGGGTGCAACCCAAACATCATTGGGGCCGTTTAGTAATTTGCCGTCAAGGTTATTTACTAATACCCTCACCTTTTTATTAGGGCTTATAGACCATAATTGGTCATGCTCATCAGCACAGGAGATCAGATTTCCTTTATTATCAAAATAAGTTCCGTTTGACCGGCCTGAATTATCCATAAATAACGTGAGCTTTCCATCTGCACTATATTCCCATATTTTATTGTTAGGCTGATCTGTAAAAAACACATTTCCTTTTTTATCAACTGATGCCCCCTCGGTAAAGCTAAATTGTTTGGATATCAATTTCGGTTTTTCATTAGGATCGAATAATCCGCCTGTTTGCAGTGTGTCAATACGAGAATGAGCCATACCCAATAATGGGGTCAAGCCAAGCAGGGCGACAATCAATTGTTTTCTCATGCTTTTTATATATGATCAGGCTCTTTGTATAATCCAAAATCGCTTAAAGCAATACATGCTGCAGCTTTTGTGATACGCAGTCGAACCTTATTGGTAGTTATATTATTTGGTAAATGGATCAGGCGATTTCCGCCTATACTGGTTGCCATGGCAATCTGCTGCCATTTACCGCCCTGCCAGCTATCAATAGCTACAGCATCAATGCGCTGACCCAATTTAATATTCTCACGTAACCTGATCACATTAAATGTTTTAGGTGTATGAAGGTCAAGTATTAATTCAGGTGTTTTTACTTTGTCGTCTGTTGCCCAGTAGCTGTAACGGTCATTATCCAATAAGTGAGATGCTCCAAACAATTTTTGATTCTTTCCACGCACGTTGCTCGCCTTTAGCGTTGCACCTTTAGCCAGGTTTACAGCAAAGGTCGATTTTAATATTTCTCCGAATTTTTTAAGTGAAATAACATCATTATCACTTAATAGTCCACGCCTATCGGGCGATAGGCCAAGGTCAAGGCACGCTCCTCTTCCCACACTCTGATAATAAAGACTAAGCAAGGTATCCGGCGATTTCACCTTTTCGTCCTGCTCTTTATGGTAGAACCATCCCGGACGAAGTGACACATCACATTCGGCCGGCATCCAGAACTTACCATCCCGATGTCCTTCTGTGCCTTCGTAATCTTTTACAAATCCGTTGCCGGGTGCTTTACCTTCTTCGGGTGCATGGGGTGTATAGGTAGCCCAGCAGGTTTCACCGGCATGACCTTTTTCATTACCGACCCAGCGTACATCAGGGCCCACATCACCAAAAATTACTGCATTGGGCTGTAATTTACGTGCTATGCCCCAGGTAGTATCCCATCCATAGTAAGTAGAGCGATCTATTTTTCTGACTTCCTTAGCTCCACCATAATAACCGTCGCCTCCGTTAGCGCCATCGTGCCACACAATAAACAGCGGACCATAATTGGTATATAATTCAGCTAATTGCTTGCGGTAAACATCGGTTACGTATTCAGGTTTTCCGTATAAGGCACTGTTGCGGTCCCAGGGTGAACAATAAACGCCCATTTTCATACCTAATTGATCGCAGGCTTCACTGTATTCCTTTACAATATCGCCTTTACCATCTTTATAAGGACTTTTTGAGATATTATGCTCTGTAGTTTTCGTCGGCCACATACAAAAACCATCATGGTGTTTGGCAACAACTACAATCCCTTTAAATCCGCCTGCTTTTGCAGCGCCTACTATTTGCATTGCATTAAACTCAGTGGGGTTTACAATTTTAGGATCCTCATCACCATATCCCCACTCCTTATCAGTATAAGTATCTGGTCCGAAGTGAATGATGCAATACATTTCAGTTTCCTGCCATTGCAACTGACCTTTTGTAGGCAAAGGGCCGTAAGGTTTTGGCGCTGGCTGGCCGAATGCTGTTGCAATAATTAAACAGGTGATAATAGTAATAGTAATTTTTTTCACGGTTGAATTGATTATGGCTAAACTTCTGATCGCTAATGTAGCATTTTTACCGAAATCAATGGCGCTTTGATATTCGTGTTTCAGGATTTTATGGTTATGTTTAGCCCGATATTTTGTTAAAAACCGATGAATTATAACATACAAAAAACTTGCATCATTGTATTGGCCGCCTGCCTTTTCAGCATCACACTGAAAGCACAAAATACACCATTGTATAAGGATGCCTCCAAACCGCTTGACACCCGTGTGAAAGACCTGGTGTCAAGAATGACATTGGAAGAAAAAGTTTCATTATTAGGCTACAACAGCAAAGCTATTCCCCGGTTGGGCATACCCGCTTATAACTGGTGGAATGAAGGTTTACATGGTGTGGCGCGCGCCGGGGAAGCTACTATATTTCCGCAGGCCATCGGGATGGCTGCTACTTTTAATGATGACCTGCTGAAACAAGTGTCCACAGTGATTTCCACAGAAGCAAGGGCCAAATATAACCTGGCTATTCAAAAAGACAGGCATTTGCAGTACATGGGATTAACTTTCTGGACGCCTAATATCAATATCTTCCGTGATCCGCGCTGGGGCCGCGGACAGGAAACTTATGGCGAAGACCCATACCTGACAGCCACCATGGGTTCTGCATTTGTAAAGGGTTTACAGGGAGATGATCCGCATTATTTAAAAGCTTCTGCTACAGCCAAGCACTTTGCGGTACATAGCGGTCCGGAAGCTACCCGTGACAAATTTGATGCCATAGTAGATGAAAAGGATTTCAGGGAGACTTATTTATATGCGTTTCATGCGCTGGTAAATTCGGGTGTAGAATCTGTGATGAGTGCTTATAACCGTATCAATGGAGTGCCTAATTCGATCAACAAAACTTTATTGACCGATATCTTGCGTAAAGAGTGGGGATTTAAAGGTCATGTAGTAACCGATTGCGGAGCGCTGGATGATGTTTTTAATACACACAAGACTTTACCAGGTCCGGTCGAAACAGCCGCTGCTGCTATTAAAGCAGGTATCAACCTGGATTGTTCTACAGTTTTACAGAATGATTTAATCAAAGCTATTAATCAAAAGATGTTGACCGAAAAGGAAGTTGACCAGCGATTAATTGAACTATTAAGGACCGAATTTAAACTGGGTTTTTATGACGATCCAAATAGTGTTCCCTATCATACTTATGGAGCAGATAGCGTGCACAATGCTTCACATGTGGCGCTGGCGCGTAAGGTAGCCGAGCAAAGCATGGTTCTATTAAAAAATGACCATAATCTGTTGCCATTAAATAAGGCTGATTATCCGAGTATGATGGTGCTGGGGCCAAACGCAGCTGCACTTGACCCGATGATAGGCAATTACCATGGCGTAAGTAATAAAGTAGTAAATTTTGTGGAGGGTATCACTAATGCTGCCGATCCTTCAACACGAATAGAGTATGATTTGGGTTGTGATTATAATGATACTACCCATTTTGGTGGCACCTGGGCGGCGGGTAATTCATCAGTAACTATCGCGGTAATCGGTCTCTCTCCTGTGCTGGAAGGCGAAGCTGGTGACGCTTTCCTGTCTAAATCAGGCGGTGATAAAAAAGACCTGAGCCTGCCTGCCAGTGAGATCGCTTTTATGAAGACTTTGCGAAAATCGGTCAAGACACCTGTCATCGCTGTAGTTACAGCAGGCAGTGATGTAGATATTTCGGCCATTGAACCTTATGCTGATGCCATTGTTATGGCCTGGTACCCCGGCGAACAGGGTGGCAATGCCTTTGCCGATCTGTTATTTGGCAAAATATCACCATCCGGGCACTTACCCGTAACTTTTTATAAATCGATTAAAGATGTACCCGATTACAGTGATTATTCGATGGGGGGTCGTACCTACCGTTATTTTAGCGGACCGGTGCAGTATCCTTTTGGTTTTGGCTTGAGCTATACCTCGTTTCACTATCAGCCTAAACAAGCACCAGAAAAAAAATACAGTACAAAAGACACTATAGCAGTTTCGGTCAATGTAAAGAACACCGGCAAAATGGATGGCGATGAAGTAGTACAGGCTTATATAGAATACCCGCAAATAGACAGGATGCCGTTAAAAGAACTCAAAGGGTTCAAACGTATAACAGTCGCCAAAGGCGGCGAACAAATAGCGACAATTAAAATCCCTGTAAAAGACCTGCAAAAATGGGATATGAAAACGCATGGCTGGAAAACATACCAGGGTGATTATAAGTTAATCTTAGGCAGCAATTCGCAGGATGTAAAGCTGAGTTTTCCGTTCACCATAAATAATTGATCGTTTGTATTCAAAAGACGAGGCATCACTTTTAAAACAATCCTTCTGGACTATTTTCGGTCAGTACATTGCCTCGCAATTAT
Organism: Bacteroidota bacterium; assembly: GCA_048498695.1. GTDB lineage: Bacteria > Bacteroidota > Bacteroidia > Sphingobacteriales > Sphingobacteriaceae > Mucilaginibacter. The sequence goes on along the minus strand of JBEHXM010000041.1, from coordinate 20,358 downwards.
CGGCCGAAGGGCTGAAGGTAAACTGGATAAACTATAAAACAGGCATCAAACACCTTTACTTCCGGATGGAAGCGGACAAAAGGTCGGCTACTATTGCTATTGAGATCACTCACCCGGATGCTGGTATACAGGAATTATTTTTTGAGCAGTTCAAAGAGTTAAAAACATTACTTCACTCCTGTATGAATGAAGACTGGGAATGGCAGCTGCATACCACCGACGATAGCGGAAGAATAATCAGCAGGATAGGTAAACAAACTACAGGTGTAAGCATCTTTAATAAGAGCGACTGGCCTGCATTGATTTCCTTTTTTAAGCCACGCATTATTGCTTTGGATGAGTTTTGGAGCGATGCCAAATATGCCTTTGATGCACTAAAATAGCTATTGTTGTTGTTTCACAGATTGGGGGCGATTTAATATGACATAATCTTCCGCCAAGCGCCTTGCGCCTCCCCATTTTAATATTCAAACCCTTTTTGCTAAATTTGTTAGCATGAAGCGATCGGGAAGTGCTGACCTGCCTTTACATTACGGATATGTGCCGCGCTGGCTGGCTGAGCGTATGGCAAAGCTTGGTTTGGCTGTGGTGGAGACTATTGTTATGGATTACGGAAAAGATGAAGTTTTGCGCCGTATCAGCGATCCGTTCTGGTTCCAGAGTTTGGGGGCCGTTATGGGTATGGACTGGCATTCGTCGGGTATTACAACCTCTGTAATGGGCGCGCTCAAACGAGCCATCAATCCGCATAGCAAAGAGCTGGGTATATACATTTGCGGTGGTAAAGGCAACCACTCGAGAGAAACTCCAAATGAGTTGTTAAGACTCAGTGAAAGTACTGGGTTGAACGGAATAGAGTTAGTCCGATGCAGTAAGCTGAGTGCAAAGGTAGATAATACTGCCATACAGGACGGTTTCCAACTCTACACACATAATTTTATCGTAAGCAACGAAGGTAAATGGGCCGTGGTGCAGCAAGGCATGTGCCCCAACAGCAAAACTGCCCGGCGCTATCACTGGCATTCCGAAAACATTACTTCTTTCGTGGATGACCCGCATACTTCCATTTATGGAAAAAATACCGGGTATATATTGAATATGGCCGATAAAAATGCAGCGCCCTCCCGCACTGGTGTGATGCAGATCGCTAATGAAAACCCGCAATCCATGATCAGTGAGATCGGTAAACTGGTGATGCCTTCGCATCATGATGTAAAGGCGAAGGATGTTGACTTGAAACGATTAGGCGCCGTACTTTGGCTAGCGCATGAAAAGAGGCCCTCGGATTTTGAAGAATTGCTGTTGCTGGAAGGCCTCGGGCCGCGTACTTTACAATCCCTGGCATTGGTGAGCGAAGTGATCCATGGCACACCGTCCCGCTTTAAAGACCCCGCCCGGTTCTCTTTTGCACATGGCGGCAAGGACGGGCATCCCTTCCCTGTCCCAATCAAGGTCTATGACGAAACTTTAGGTGTATTGCAAACCGCTATATACAAAGCTAAACTGGGTAACGGTGAAAAAAACGAAGCCATCAAACGCCTGTCTAAAATTACAGAGAACGCCGAAAAGAATTTTACACCCAATGCAAACTTTGATCAAGTAATTGAAACCGAAAGAAACAACTCATGGAAATATGGCGGCCGTACTGTTTTTGGTAAAGCAAAACCACCGGTTGAAATGCAATTGAAGTTGTTTTAGGTTTAAGGTTAACGCTTCAGGTCTTTATTGATCTCGCTTAACAGGTATTCCTTTTTATCGCTGGAGTATTCCCAGAACATCACACCGGCCAGGCCTTTCTTCTCAACAAATTTGCATTTGTTTTTTATAGACCATTCATCATCAAAGGTGATGAATTGCCGGGTTTGATCATTGTAAAGATAAGGTGCTTTGGCATCTTCGTCGCGATAGTATTTGAAGCCTTTTTTATTGATTAGGCTATCTTTAATGAACGTATAGCCGCCACCACCGCCGCGTACTTTCACAGCGGCCGTTTGGGCACCCAGGATAGTCTTTGCGGAGTCGGCCGCTGTTAAGGTGTGCCCGTAGAAGGCAACGCCCACCACTAATTTATCAGCAGGCACACCAGCCGCTTCGAAATCCCTTACAGCCATATCCGCCGAACAAAGTGTCTGGTAGCCTTTTGACGCATACAAATTAGTGTGATGCAATACGATATGCAGGCTGTCCTGCGCAAAATCATAGGTCATCAGGCTTACATAGTCTAAATATTTTGAAGCCTGCCCCATTTCCGTCAGTTTGATGAACCTGCTGAAACCACCAACCGCAGCGGTCAGCAGCATTTTGCGGCCACTTTGTTTTTGCAGGGTATCTAAATGAAGCCTCAACTTCTCGAACATTAAGGTAAAATTATGCTTATCCTCTGACCTGAAAACATTTCCGGCACCGATATCATTTGGATATTCCCAGTCAATATCTACTCCGTCGAGATTATATTTCTTAACAATTGCTACGGCGCTGGCTGCAAACCCTTCGCGGGCAGTATCTGTCAGCACGGCATCCGAGAAGTTTTTACTGCCACCCCAGCCACCTATCGAGATCAGTATTTTTAGATCAGGATTGATCTTTTTCAATTTTAACAAGTTCCGGAAATTGACCGTATCCGTCTTGATCTTACCCAGGCAGGCACGGTTGCCGCGCACATCAACAAAGGCATAATTAATATGTGTAAGTTTGGTCGGATTAACCATCGTGCTGTCAAACAGACCGCGGTAACCGCCTACATAACCAATAATGACGTGTTTTTTGATTTTAGATGATTGCCCAAAAGATAATGTTGTGGTACAAACAGCCACCAATAATAAAAAATATTTAAGATTGGTTTTCAGGAGATTGTGTTTCATCGGTACTAAAATACAATTCTCCAGGATATATTTCTAACATGGAATACGCAATAATGTCATCACATTAAATTGTTACAAGGGAATGTCAAAACCCTTGCATCTTTTCTATGATCGAAGAAAAAATTACGATGAGTGATATCAAAATTGCCAGGTGGACCATTATCAGTACCCAGGTGCCCTTGTTCGGGCCGATGAGGTAATCAAAAAATGTATATTCCTTTTTCATGTTATTCTGCTATCGGAAATATTAGTCAAGGTACGATTTTTTAATGAATCAGCATTCTCTAGTTCAAATAAGTATTCTTATTTTCACGCTGAATATCAACCTTTAATGCTATCACAATGCCACAGGCAAGGCCTAAACACTCGCTTTTAGTATTATTCCTTTGCTTGCTGCTGTGCAATGGCACACTTTACGGGCAAAAATCAGCAACAGGAACCCTTTCTATGAGTTCACCCGAGGCAGAGGGAGTCTCATCAACCATGATCGACAGTTTTTTGAACGTTGTAGCGCGTAGTAAGCATGAATTCCACAGCTTTATGTTTTTACGTCACGGCAAAATAGTAGCCCAGGGTTGGTGGAATCCATACCAGTCAACATTTAAACATAGCCTTTATAGTGTGAGTAAAAGTTTTACATCCACCGCTATTGGCTTTGCGGTAAGTGAGGGCAAATTGACTGTATATGATAAAGTAGTTTCTTTTTTCCCCGGTAGTTTGCCTGCAAATATGAACCCTTATTTGTCTGGCCTTACTATAAAAGATCTTTTGACAATGAGTGTCGGTCAGGAACCAGATCCAACCGTCAAATTAGCTCTAAATAGTGATGACTGGGTTAAAGATTTCCTCGCCTTGCCAATCGTCCATCAGCCTGGCAGCAAGTTTCTGTATAATACCATGGCGTCTTTCATGTTGTCTGCAATTATACAAAAAGTTACCGGCGAGAAAGTGGTCGACTATCTTAAGCCCCGCCTATTTGGACCATTGGGAATAAAGGGAGCGGATTGGGAGGTCAATAACCAGGGCATCAATACCGGCGGCTGGGGCTTACGCCTTAAAACAGAAGATATGGCTAAGCTAGGGCAGCTTTACCTTCAAAACGGTGTTTGGAATGGCAAACAATTATTGCCAAGAGCATGGATACAGGAAGCCACCACCTATAAAATCGATCAGGCGCCGGGCGTATCAAAAAACAAAAGGGATTCAAGCGATTGGATGCAGGGTTATTGCTACCAGTTTTGGCGCTGCAGAAATAATGCTTTCAGGGCAGATGGTGCCTTTGGACAATACATTATTGTGATGCCTGAACAGGATGCTGTGATTGCCATTACTTCAGAAACTGCCGATATGCAAGGAGAGCTTAACCTGGTGTGGAAATATTTATTGCCTGCCATGCATCCGAAAAAACTACAGGATAATCGTGCTGCGCAGGTTAAACTGCAACAGCACCTTGCTGCATTAAATTTACCACCTCTGGCCAATAAAAGCAGTAAAACGATCACCACCTATAGTAAAACTTTCGCTATAGACAGTAATGGATTAAAAATCAATGCCATAACATTCGACATTAATAATAATGTTTGCCGGTTGACATTCAAAGTTGATTCAGCTAATTATAATATCAACTTCGAAACAGGCAGATGGGTTCCTGATGAAACATATATGCAGGGTATCGGTTTGCTAACGAAAGCTAAAGAGAACTTTTCCCTGTTATTACCCTATGCGGTTGAAGGCAGCTTTGGCTGGAAGGACGAGCAAACGCTGCAATTAAAACTGCGTTATATCGAAAGTCCGCATACAGAAACATTCACTTTCCATCTTGACGGAGAACAGTTAAATGCCGAAGTAGAAAACAGTTTCGATTTTGGATCTAAAAAACTGGAACTACAGGGTGAGGCAATTAGCGCAGAAGCTGTTAAATAATTATTTTAATTATTTCAGATCTGCTGCAATCGCTTTTGCTGAATCAAGATGCATTTGTATGGTTGGTAATATTTTTCCGGCATAAGACTGCACTGCATTATCCCTGTTTTCGCTGCCCTCCTCAAAAAGTTTAACAGTTTTTTCATGATCCGCCACCATTTGCTGCATATAAGCTTTATCAAAATCAGCACCAGATAGTTTAGAAATCTTGTCGATGATCTTTTTATGAGGGGCGCTGACTCCATCATCCTGGCTAACCAACTCCTTTTTGCCGAGTTTCTTTAATCCTTCCAGGGCTTTCATGTGGTCGCTTACCATCATCTTAGCGAAATTAACAATCCTTGGATTGTTAGAAATACGCTCAGCGGCCATTGATAACCTAAGCTCAGTACGACCGCCATCTATGGCATTATCAATAAATTTCAGGCCACCCTGATCAACCGTTGTTTCATAATTGTAGTTTTTGGCTTTTTTAGGGTCATCACAGGATTGCATGGCATATAAAACCGGTATCATGAATACCAGCAGAAACATCTTTTTCATGGCAGAGTTTTTAGAATTGTATATTTATTTAACAAGTACAATCCTTAACGGTTTACACTGAAAGTAAATAATTACAAGATCGAAAAGTTATTTCTTCTTTACAGCGTTGTTCCTGATGAATATGAAAGACATTAAAGCGCCTAAAAAGCCGAGGCCGGCAGATATACGCATGATATTGGCATAGGCATGGATAAAACTTTCATGATAAGCTTTGTCAATTGTATTTTTATCTTTTAGGTCGATGCCTCGGGGTACTTTAGCATTACCCAGGTTGACCGCCTCTGCTATTACAGTTTGCTTTGATTTTGTATCAAGAGGAATAGTTTTAATATGATCCTGTAAAGCCCCGGCAAAAAACAACACAGCCAGCGCACCGAAGATCGCATTAGCAAACACATTGGATATACGGGTGAGTGCATTATTGACACCGGAGGCTGTACCAGAAAAATGATCACTTACCGATCCCATCACTGCGGCTGTTAACGGCGCAACGGTGAATGACATACCCAGGCCAAATACCAGGATACCCGGAAAAAAAGTAGTCCAGTATTCAGAAGGTCCTGATGTTTGCTTTACAAATGATAGAATAAGAAGCCCCAATCCTGCTGTAGCCGGGCCAAGGATCAGTAACAATCTCGGTCCATGTTTATCTGCAATACTACCCGCAAAGCGAGCTATGGTAATCATTAAAACTGTAAAGGGTAAAAAGGTAAGGCCTGACTGTAATTGACTATAACCCTGAGCTTGCACAAGGTTAAGAGATAAAAATAACATGCCCGCTCCCAATCCAGCATATAGAAAGAAGGTAAGCAAGTTTACACCAGTAAAGGTCATGTTTGAAAATAGTTGTAAAGGCATCATTGGGTGCTTACTGCTTTTTTCGATATACAAAAAAAGGAAAAGCGACAGAAGTCCGGCAGGAAGAGTAACGTATACCTGTGGACTGTGGAAACCAACTGCCGGTATGCGCAGAAAACCAAATGTCAGCAGTGCCAGGCTCAATGCAATGGTAATTGCGCCGGATATATCTACGGTTTTTTCCGCTTGATCATCCTTGCTCTCTTTTACTTTAAGCGAGAGGATGAATAATGCCACCAAACCAATGGGCACATTTATAAAAAATATATAACGCCATAAGCCGGCATCGGCTAAAGCTCCACCCAATACCGGGCCGCCCATAGTAACTACCGTTGTAATAGCCGACCAGGTACCAATGGCCTTACCTCTTTCGTTTTCATTGATAGATGACGAGATCAGCGACAAACTTCCCGGTATCATCAATGCACCGCCTATTCCCTGTATAATACGGAAAATAATCAGCAATAAAACGTTTGGAGTGAAACCGCAGGCCGCAGAACCGATGATAAATATGAAGATACCGATCATGAATATCTTTTTGCGGCCCAACTTATCGCCCAAAGAGCCGCCTATCAATATAAGTGAGGCTAGCATCAGCAGGTAGGCATTTAACAGCCAGAAAAGATCGGCACCAGTAGCATTCAGGCTTTTTTGCAGGGATGGTAGAACTACGTTGAGCGCAGTGGCATCAATAAAGGCCATAGCCGAAGCCAGTATGGCCGAAACCATAATCCATTTACCTTCAGCGCTTTTGAGTGCAACTGTAGCCATTGTCAGAACCTGAATTTATCGAATTAAGGAATTAGCAGAACTCTTTTTATAAAGGTAGCTAAACTTAATCAACTCAGTCAACTTACATCAGGCCAGATTCCGGCCTGCATTGACAATACCATAAACTGTACGGATCACCAGCTTATTATAAACATCACTTAGCTCGGGATGTTCATTTTTATTGAGGCATTGCAAGGCATAATGCTGTATAATGACCAAAGGTAATACGATGCGTTCGCGTATAGCGATCGATCTCCGTTCAACCGGGTATTCACCCATTAATACATCTTCGCCGGTTAGTTCGAGCAACATCGCTTTTGTTAATTCAAATTCCGCCTTTAGCATTTTCCAGAATGCAGCGAATTTTTTATCCTGTTCAAGGTATGCTGTCACACGGAAATCCGATTTTGACATAGACATGCTGCAGTTATCCAGCATGGTCTTAAAAAACCCGGAGCTATGATACAATTGTTTCACCTCATCCCATTTGCCGTCGTCCTTCATCTTTTTCAGTGAAGTGCCTACCCCGTAAAAACCAGGTATGTTCTGTTTAAGCTGGCTCCATGAAGTAACAAAGCTGATTGCACGCAGATCCTCCAGCTTAAGTTTTGAATCCCCGTTCCTTTTAGTAGGGCGACTACTGATATTTATCTTTGAAAGTAATTTTAACGGGCTATATTTTTCCAGGTATTCTACAAACAAAGGATGCTGTCTTAAAGCCATAAACAGGCTATAGCTTTCATCGGCCATTTCAGATATCAGCGCTTTACTGTTTTTATTCAGCAAATCATTTTCATTGGGTTTTAATGATGACACGATCCCGGCGTTGATCAGCTGTTCCATATTAAAACGGGCAGTTTCAACGGAGCCATATTGTGAACTCACCGTTTGTCCCTGTATGGTTAATTGGATATGCTCATTGGCTATCTCGTTACCCATTGAGGCGTAAAAGCGATGTGTTTTACCACCACCACGCGCCGGCGGGCCACCCCTGCCATCAAAAAATGCCAGGTCGATGCCATGTTTCCGGGCCATTGCAGTAAGTTCTACTTTGGCTTTATAAATAGACCAATTGGCCATCAGGTATCCGCCATCTTTGGTGCTGTCTGAGAAGCCCAGCATAATGGTTTGACGGTTACCGCGTCTTTTTAAATGCTCCTTATAAAACGGATTGACATAAAGGCTCTCCATTATCTGTGCAGCCTTTTTAAGATCATTTACCATTTCAAACAATGGTATGAAGTCGATGCTTAATGATTCCTTTTTCCAGCCGCTCCATAAAAACAGGTCCACCAGTTGTAAAATATCAGATGAGCGCTGGCAATTACTGATGATAAAACGCTGACAGGCTTTTTCGCCGTTTGATTGTTGTATCTGCTGTACCAGTCTGATGGTATTCAGCGTATCTTTGGTCATATCATCCGCATCTTCGGGGCAATGAAAATCAGCCTCATTAAACGAGATCACTTTCAGTTTCTCTTCTTCCTTCAGCTTCTCATAATCTTTAGAGACATCCGCTTTAATTTGAGATTGTTGCGTGCAATATTTAAACACATTACGCAAAACCCGGCTGTCCTGCCTGATATCTAACGTTGCAAAAAAACACCCGAATAAGCGTACTTTTTGTATCATGCCATCCACTATGTCAACAAACAAACTATCGTGGTCCGTAATCAGGGTTTGCTTCACCGAATTGAGCAACGATAACAACTCGCTTTGCAGATCTTTTGGATGCGGCTGTGTATTAAAAGCATTCTGATACAGCAGTTTTTCAAGTCGGGCAATCGTTTTTTCAATACCCCGGAATGTAATGCGGCGTTTTAACACTCTGAAATCCCGGTAATAGCAACGGAAAATAATTTGCCTCAACAGGCTGGCAACAGCTGTAGTAGTTTCAGTGGTTACATTGGGATTACCATCCCTGTCACCACCTGGCCAAAAACCTAACTCCACTACTTGGTGGTCATTGGTATAATCAATATCAAATTCTTCCTCAAGTTTGGATTGAATAGCCGATGCCGCATGGTAGAATGTATTTTCAAGGAACCAAACCAAGCTGGCAGCTTCGTCAACCGGAGTAGGCGAAGTTTTATTAAAAAATGGCGTCTTACCTAATTGCTGCAATAAAACGTCGATATTATTAAGGTCATTATGCTTAAGTGCGTCGATCATGTCGGTCATGATACCCAACACTGTGCCGGGATAGAATTGTGTAGGATGCGCTGTAAGAACAAGGCGAAGAGAAAAGTTTTTCAGTTTTTTGCTAATGTCATTCCTTACCTTATCGTTTTGAGCAGCTAATTGCAGCAAGCTTTGCAATGACCCGCTATCATCAACACGGCCTATCTTATTGAACGATGAGTCTTCAATCGCATCAAATAGTACCACCTGGCGTTCGATATACTGAATAAACCGGAACATACGGTTGATCTGTTCCTGGTGATCGATGCCGGGTACATACTTTTTAAAGAAAGATTCAATAATTTCTGTTGGAGACAGTTGCGCCGCAGTACCTTTCTCACAATGTGAGCTAAAAAATGGCAACAGTATCCCGGTATCCTTTACCTGGTAAAAAGGCAGCGTTTGGAATAAGCTGTTATATAACTCAAATCGTGTTACAACTTCCTGGTTAAAAGTTGTTTCTCTGTGGCTGAGTTTTAACGTTGAGGACATATACTTGAAGAATTGGTAGAGAGGTTTGTAATTTATCGCGGTGAATTTAATCATTTTAATGATAAAATTCATCAAAATATAGGTTTTTAATAATGTTAATTCAATATTAATGCAATAATTATCAAGATAACCCTTGATAATTTAATTTTTGTAAATTTGCTGCTGTAAATCTCCGCATATATTACCAATATGAAAATACCAGTAAGAGAGATAAAAAGTTTTTTTTACAGCCAGTATTTTTCTGATGGATTACGGATCAGTTGCGGGATAATTCTGCCTTCCCTTATTTTCAATTATTTTAACAAATTTGAATTAGGCCTCACCCTTTCATTAGGTGCGTTATGTGTTGCTGTGGTAGACAGTCCCGGCCCCGTAATGCATAAACGAAATGCCATGGCAGTATGTAATTTGTGCATTTTTTTGACGGCTGTGGCTACAGGTTTTGCGCATCTGAATGTTTACACTTTAGGCATTGAAATAACAGTTATCGCCTTCATATTCTCCATGTTTACGGTTTATGGCACCCGCGTGGCAGCCATTGGGACGGCTGCTTTATTAATGATGGTGTTGATGATAGAACAAGACCTAAAGCCCGGCGATGTTTTGACCTATGCTTTTACTGTTACTGCAGGCGGTATATGGTACCTGATATTAAGCGTGTTTTTTTTTGTTATCAGGCCATACCGCGCTACGCAACAGGCATTGGGCGAAAGTATTATTGATGTGGTAAGGTTTTTGAAGATAAAGGCCGATTTTTATTTGCCGGATACCGATATCGATGAAAATTACCGGAAACTGATATCACAACAGATACAGGTGAGTCAGCACCAGGACCTGGTAAGGGAATTGCTTTTTAAAAGCAGGATGATGGTGAGGGAATCAACCAACGCAAGCCGTGTACTGGTGCTCACCTTCATTGACCTGATAGATATGTATGAGCAAATATTGGCCACTCACTACGATTATAGCGAGATAAGGAAACGATTCAGCAATACAGATGTGTTAAGCGAGATAGCCCGTGTACTACACCAGATGGCGCACGAACTGGAAAACATCGGCTATGCCATATTGGCTAACCGGCGCTATAAACACACACATGATTTTAATGCCGAACTGGAACATCTGAAGCAGAAAATTGATGAAATAACTGCAACTGAAAACACCAGTAACCTGGTATTGAAAAAAATACTCATCAATCTGCGCGACCTGAATAAGAATATCTATAACATTTTTAATTATTATAACTCACGGTCGTCAAAAACTTTACTGGCCAATCCGAATAATGTGGAGTATTCAAAATTCGTCACTCACCAGGATTATACCCCGCGGATCTTTTTTGATAATTTATCGGTTACATCGGCTGCTTTCAAACATGCCATAAGAGTAGCATTGGTTTGTGCTATTGGGTTTATTATTTCGCGGAATATTACGGGTCATCATAGTTACTGGGTATTGCTGACCATCATCGTGATCCTAAAACCGGGTTTCACCCTATCCAAACAACGTAACTATCAAAGGTTGATTGGTACCATTTGCGGTGGTATTGCCGGGGTGCTGATACTCATCTTCATCCCGGATAAAACAGCCCAGTTCATATTCATGATCGTGTTTATGATAGGTACTTATAGTTTTACGCGGTTAAATTATGTGGTAAGTGTTATTTTTACCACGCCCTATGTGCTTATCCTGTTCAGGTTTTTGGGTGTGGGGCATCTCGACCTGGTTGAAGAACGTATTATCGATACAGCCATCGGTTCATCCCTCTCGTTCCTGGCTATCTATCTTCTCTTCCCGACCTGGGAGTTTGAACAGGTTCAGGAGGACCTGCGTGATGTGATCCATGCCAATGTCAACTACCTGGTGAGAATTGCAGAAGCGGTCACCGGCCGACAGGTTACCACCACCGATTATAAACTGGCGCGTAAGGATATCTATGTAAAATCAGCCAACTTATCGGCTACTTTCGAACGTATGGCATCCGAGCCCAAAAGTAAGCAGCATAAGATCAAAGAGATACATAAATTTGTTGTGTTGAGTCATATCTTGTCCTCTTACCTCGCCAACCTGGCATCAGGATTATCTGAAAAAAACCTGCATAAAACCCAGCCCGAAAATTTGAAACTGATCCGTAAAAGCATTGCTGTACTGAACGACAGCACAAAAAAGCTGGGGGGTAATCCGGTTGACCTCCTTATTGAAAAAACAAACCCCTTGGAAGAAAAAAAGGAACTTCGTGCGGATGAAGCTTTGTTAAATGAACAATTGGGCTTTGTGAATAAGATCAGTTATGATATTGCGAAGGTGACGGATAGTATATTAGCGTAAATATTCAGTCCATCATTTCATTTCGACGAGGAACGAGGAGAAATCTTATACAAGTGCAAAGCAGATTATTGATATCGTATAAGATTTCTCTTCGCACCCTTACACTTTCTACTTCCGCTCATCAAATGACATTCGTCAGAGAGTATTATAGTAACTCTGTAGCCAAATTTGCCAATTCACTCCGCTCCCCTTTTTGCAAAGTGATGTGTGCATACAAAGGATGCCCTTTGGCCTTATCGATCAGGTAAGAAAGTCCGTTACTTTCGGCATCCAGATAAGGTGTGTCTATCTGGTAAATATCACCGGTGAATACAAACTTGCTGTTCTCGCCTGCACGCGAGATAATGGTTTTTATCTCATGTGGGGTGAGATTCTGGGCTTCATCAACAATGAAGAATATTTTGGTAAGCGTGCGGCCGCGGATAAAGGCTAATGGCGCAATGGATATTTTATCATTGATCACCAGCTCATCAATTTTGGCCTGCATCTTTTCATCATCGCCAAACTGGTCTTTAATAAATTTCAGGTTATCCCATATCGGGGCCATATAGGGGTCGATCTTTGATTTGATATCCCCCGGCAAAAAGCCGATGTCTTTGTTACTTAGCGGCACAATGGGGCGCGTCACATAAATTTGCCTGTAATATTTCCGTTGCTCTAAAGCACCAGCTAAAGCCAGTAAAGTTTTACCTGTCCCCGCATTACCCTGTATAGTTACCAGTTTAATGTCCGGATGTAATAAGGCATGTATGGCATAAGCTTGCTCTGAATTTCTGGGTTCTATATTAAATACTGGATGCTCAGTTATCTTTTCAAGAATACCCGTCTGGCTGTTATAAAAGCCCGAACCTTTGTGATTTTTGCCCGAAAAACTATAAAAATGATTGTTTTTATCAGGAAGGAAATCTAGGACACCACCCTCCAGTACATTCTGCTTATTTAACTGGCTGATAATTTTGTCCGGGATCTTGCTGAGTGTGGTTTCCCCCGTATATAATTCTTCCAGGTTTTTGATCTTGCCGGTTTCGTAATCTTCGGCATGTATGTTTAGGGCTTTTGCCTTTAAACGCAGGCAAATATCCTTTGATACCAGTATAATTTTCTTTTCAGGATATTCTTCCTGCAAACCCAAAGCAGCATTTAATATCCGGTTGTCTATTTTATCACTTCCAAATACTGCTTCCGCATCAGCCGAAGCAGTTTTAGTGTCCATTACTACCTTAAAGCTTCCCTTGTCCTTGCCTTTCAGCAGTATCCATTGGTTCAATAAATTTTTTCGGGACAGGTTATCCATCAGCCTGATGAAGCTACGGGCTTCAAAATTGCGGGTATCATTCCCGCTTTTCATATTATCCAGTTCTTCCAGAACCTGGATCGGCAGGGCTACATCATGTTCCTGGAAATTTTCAAAGGCATTGTGATCGTAAAGGATCACCGAAGTATCTAATACAAATATCTTTTCTCTCCCGTTTGCTTTAGTGCCAGACATAGGAGGTAAAAATAGTTCTTTTTGTTGTAAGGTTGTAATGTTGTAAGGTTGAAAAGTTACATTGTTATTGTACTGCATCAAAGCATTTAGCTCAGATATAAACCTTAAAACTTTTTAACTTTACAACATTTCAACAAACAAAACCCCCAAAAGCGAAAACGGAAGACCACTCTTGCGAATGACTTCCGTTCCCAAACTCCTGGTTGACCGTAGTCGCGCAGAAGCACCAAGTTTTGTGTAAATTAACCGACCAGGTTTCTGTTCCTTGTTTTTGCAAACGCGGTGTTTCTCTCCGTGATCATTTGTTCTGTCTGCTCTACTCCGTAAAATATTGCAAACTTCCCAATACCTTTTTTGCTCCGTCTGTTTTCTAAGGCTTGCGCCCTTTTGGTTTCTTGTCGCTTCAGTGACACTCAGCTGGTGAGCTTTCGCTCTGTCGCTTTTGTGTTACTCAGGTGACTTCCAGTGCTCTTTAGCTCCTCCGAAGATTTGCCCGATCCACTTTCCGTTTTCCTATCAAGGTTGTCAAAGTACGTCGTTCTTGATGTTATCTAAGGTAGTGTCACAGGGTACATCTGTCAAGTATTTTTTTTTATTTTTATAAACAGTTTCTTAACATGAAACACGTCGGTTTTGAACAAACCGGAACCGCCTATTAACAAGAGGGTAAAATGATTAGCCCAATCTGTTGCCCCCTTTATTAACATTAAGGTTATTCACAATTAATATAAAAAATACACAAAAAAGAAAACAATAAAACGCACGAAAATCAAATTTCCTCCAAAATCTTATTTAAAAGATGCCTTGATTGTCACTGATTTTTTAATAAAATGGAATGAGTTAACAGGGGACTTTTAGGCGTTGTGCTTTTTTATTTTTATGATGACCCGCTTTGATACCGGCGTATTACTTCCGGCGGCTACGCTGTTAATGGGTACCAGCACATTGGTTTCGGGAAAATAAGTTGCAGTGTTCCGTTCGGGTATATTATAAGGTACAATTACAAATAGCTTTGCTACCCTTTCAATGCCATCGCCATAATTATAAAGATCAACCTTATCACCTGCTTTAAAACCTTCCCTGTCGATATCTTTCTGGTTCATCAGAATTACGCGACGTTCATTATGGATGCCACGGTAACGGTCTTCCAATCCGTAAATAGTGGTATTGAATTGATCGTGACTGCGTATGGTAGCCATCATATATTCATCTTTGGCCAGTTGATCATCAGGCAGTTTGGTTACGCTAAAGGCAGCTTTATCCCCATACTTTTCAGTCTTGAATTTTCTTTCCCTCGGACCATTTGGCAGGTAAAACCCTCCCGGCTCGCGTATTCTTTTATTATAATCATCGCAACCGGGAATGATCTTTTCGATGGAATCACGAATATGGTCATAATCTGACGCATACTTGTCCCAATCCACCACTGTTCTATTACCGATGGTTGCCTTAGCCAGCCGGCAAACTATTTGTGTTTCGCTTAAAAACTGATCAGATATTGGTTTTAACACGCCTTTAGACTGCTGCATTACCCCCATTGAGTTTTCGCAGCTTACAATTTGCTCCACTCCATTAATGATATCCTTATCGCTTCGGGAATAACAAGGTAAAATAAGCGCTTCCTTACCATGTACCAGGTGACTGCGGTTCAGCTTGGTAGATACATGCACGGTCATATCTGTTTTTCTTAAAGCTTCTGCAGTAAAATTGGTATCGGGTGTGGCCGAAATAAAATTGCCGCCCATGGCAAAAAATACTTTTAGCTTGCCTTCATGCATAGCTTTTATGGCTTCAACCGTATCATAACCTTTTTCTTTAGGTGGATCAAAGCCGAAAACTTCTTTCAGTTTTTTTGCCGGTTCATCTTTCAATTTCTCCCAAATCAGCATAGTTCGGTTGCCCTGAACATTACTGTGTCCGCGCACAGGGCACAAACCAGCACCAGGTTTGCCAATGCTTCCTTTTAGTAAAACAAAATTTGCGATCTCCTTAATGGTATCTACTCCATTTAAATGCTGCGTAATACCCATAGCCCAGCAAACAATGATCCTGTTTTTATACCGCAGCAATTCCACGGCTTCCTGCACTTGCGCTACTGGCACGCCTGCAATTTCACAAAGCCTCGATACATCGTGCTTTTCGATGTCTTTGATCAGTTGATCATAACCAATGGTATATTCTTTAATAAATTCGTGATCAAATACTTTTCCGGGATTTGCTTTTTCGGCATCCAAAAGCAACTTTTCCATGGCTTTGAACAAGGCCATATCGCCATTAATATTGATCTGCAAATAAACATCGGCCAGTTTAGTGCTGATGCCCATCAACCCCTTAAAGGTTTGCGGGTCTTTAAAACCAGTTAAACCCGCCTCATGTAAAGGATTAATAGCAATTATTTTAGCTCCATTCTTTTTTGCTTTTTCCAGTGAGGTAAGCATACGGGGATGATTAGTGCCCGGATTCTGCCCCATAATAATGATCACATCCGTATCATAAAAATCATTCAGCGTTACTGTACCCTTGCCTATCCCGATCACTTCTGAAAGTGCTGTCCCGCTTGATTCGTGGCACATATTAGAACAGTCAGGCATATTATTGGTGCCAAACTCGCGCACAAATAATTGGTAAACAAAAGATGCCTCATTACTTGTTCGTCCTGATGTATAAAAAGCCGCCTCATCGGGTGAAGCCAAACTGTTTAGTTTATCACCTATCTTTTTGAAAGCATCGTCCCAGCTGATAGGCTGGTAATGTGTGGCGCCTGCAGGCAAATAAACGGGTTGTGCTATACGTCCTTTTTTTCCTATTTCATAATCGTTTAGCTTTGCCAAGTCGAATACGGAATTTTGGGCGAAGAACTCGTCTGTCAGTTTTTTTGTGGTAGCTTCTTCGGCTAAAGCTTTAGCGCCATTCTCACAATACTCTGCAATGGGCGAACGGTCATCGTCCGGATCGGGCCAGGCACAACTGGAGCAATCGAAGCCGCCCTTTTGATTCATCTTTAACAAAGCACCCATACCACGCAAGGGGCCTGTCTCCTGCAGAATATCTTTAAATGCCTCATAAACAGCCGGAATACCCGCAGCCCATTCTTTGGGTTCTGTTACTTTCAGACCCAATAGTTCTTCCGGGTTCTCGGCTGACGGCTGTTCTGCTTTTTTACTCATTTCAATTTCTCAGCTAAAGGATTGGGATAATTATCACTCTGGTCTTCATCTACATTATCCAAACAGGTAAAATCCTTTTCAACCAGTAAATACAGGTTCCCCTCTTTGCCCTCAAAACCTACGCGGTCGGTGCTGTCCAATTCATCTATCATTTTGCCGGGTACATTCAGACAGATCACATTGTCGTCAAAAAAGGCAGACAGATCATCACCCGTTGATTTTTGAATAACGTAGATCAGCTGTCGTCCGCCAAAATCTGTTTTATCTTCCAGGTAACCTTCCTGTGATAAGCGATACATATCACTTTTGGTAAGCCTATAGCGTAACGAGTTGCCTTTAATGCGAATCTTCATATTTGGGTATCAGTATGCGTTGCGGTAGTGTATAAATATTAAAGCGCCGGTTGCGTAAAAATCCGACCAGTGTGATGTTAAATTCTTCAGCCAATTGAACAGCCAGACTTGATGGCGCACCAACGGCTGCTATGATATTGATACCTGCCATAGCCGCCTTTTGAACCAGCTCGAAACTGGCGCGCCCGCTTAATAATAATATATGCCGATCTAAAGGCAGCTCGCTTTTATTCAAAGCAGCTCCAATCAACTTATCCAAAGCGTTATGGCGACCAACATCCTCCCTAACTAAAAGTAACTCACCTGCGGAGTTGAATAAGGCCGAGGCATGTAGCCCACCGGTATCAGCAAACACCTCCTGATGTTTTTGTAAGGTAAATGGCAGCTGATAAAGCACATCCGCACTGACTTGATTTTCGACAGGCTTGTTATCAAAGCTGCTCACCGTTCTGATAGCAGCAATAGACGCCTTGCCGCAAACCCCGCAGCTGGATGTGGTGTAAAAATTCCTTTCTGTATTATTAAGGTTCGGAACAACGCCGTCGGTGAGGCTTACCTGCATCACATTTTCTTTATTTTCGGCACAGGCAATAAAACAATGCCCACTTGAGCTGACATCAGATTGCTGTCTGATGATACCTTCGGTAAACAGGAAACCTAATGCCAGTTCAGCATCATTACCGGGAGTACGCATGGTTACGGAAACATTCTGTGTTTTTCGGTTGTCGGCCGGGCCAAATTCCAATCGTATTTCGAGCGGTTCCTCAATAGCTAATGCATCGGTAGTTTTTGCATTATCATCTTCAGTTACTTTAATGATGGGTATCCGTTTGATGGAATTTATAGACATACTCAAATATACATCGAATTTATTGTCAATAAATAAACACCCTACGTGAATAAAGGTTTAAATAAAAAAGGCTTTCCTAATAAAGAAAGCCTTTTTTATAACATAATTTAAAGCCCGATCAGATGATCTTGCTATCAACCAATACCTTGTTCATATTGCGCACTGCATCAGCGCTTTTGTTGAATTCAGCCTGTTCTGCATCGCTTAGTTTAAAGTTAACGATTTTCTCCCAACCGTTCTTGCCAATAATAACAGGCACAACTAATGAAATATCTTTCTGGTCGTATTCGCCATCCAATGCCACACCGCAGCTTATCAGTTTCTTTTCATCGCGTACAATGCTTTCCACCATTGCCATAGTACCTGCACCAGGTGCATACCAGGCTGATGTACCGATCAGCTTAGTAAGTGTAGCGCCGCCTACCATGGTAGATGATACTACCCTGTCCTGTTGCTCTTTGCTTAACAATTGAGTTACAGGTACGCTATTCCAGGTAGCATGATTGATCAATGGGATCATGGTGGTATCGCCGTGACCACCAATCACTACTGCATTCAAATCAGCAGGTGAGCAGCCTAATTCCACACTCAGGTAATATTTAAACCTTGATGAATCCAAGGCACCACCCATACCCAGGATACGGTTTTTTGGCAAACCCGAAGTTTTCAAAGTCAGGTAGTTCATAGTATCCATAGGATTAGATACTACGATTATAATAGTATTAGGTGAGTGTTTTAAAATATTTTCAGTAACACTTTTTACGATACCTGCATTGGTACCGATCAGTTCTTCGCGGGTCATGCCGGGTTTGCGGGGCAAGCCGGATGTGATCACCACTACTTCTGAATCGGCAGTAGCTGCATAGTCATTAGTTACACCTTTGATCCTGGTATCAAAACCAAGCAAAGCTGAAGTCTGCATCATATCGATAGCCTTGCCTTCAGCAAAACCTTCGCGGATGTCTAATAAAATCAATTCTTCGGCTAATTCTTTTCTTGCGATGTTATCTGCACAAGTAGCGCCAACAGCCCCGGCGCCTACAACTGTTATTTTCATTCTGTTTAATTTATAGAAATAAAAGAATATTGAGATGAGGAATCGGTAGGTGTACCAACTGAAAAATCTCAGGCAATTTTAAGAAAATTTTATAACAGCGTGTTTAATTAATTAAAAATATAACACTTACTAAATATTGGGCATAAATTTTACAATTTTCATTATTTCATCGTCAAATTGATGATTCTTTTATCATTTTGTTAAAATAGCAGCATAACTAAAGCACTTATTCACTTTTCCTATTCAAACAAGACTCTTTATTTCACAAATTCTCATTTTATACCATCCAAATTGTTCAATTTTCTGTTTAAATACTTTTTTGGTCTCTATTTTTATCTTTTTTTACGCATTTTATCAACATTTTGAAAAATATTTTAATTTTTTACAACAATTGCGATGGAATTTGTAAAAAATATTTACATTCGCCTTGATAATTGAATTGATCATTTAACAAGACTATTTTTCGATCCCAAATCCAAAACAACTAAACAATGGCAAAACTAGAGTACATTTGGCTTGATGGTTACAAACCGACACAAAGCCTTCGTAGCAAAACAAAAATTGAAGGTAATTTCAGTGGTAAATTAGAAGATTGTCCAAATTGGAGCTTTGACGGTTCCTCAACCGAACAGGCACCAGGCGGATCTTCTGATTGCGTTTTAAAACCAGTTTACATTTGTGCTGACCCACAGAGAAAAGAT
This sequence comes from Bacteroidota bacterium, assembly GCA_048498695.1. Classification (GTDB taxonomy): domain Bacteria; phylum Bacteroidota; class Bacteroidia; order Sphingobacteriales; family Sphingobacteriaceae; genus Mucilaginibacter. The sequence goes on along the minus strand of JBEHXM010000041.1, from coordinate 787 downwards.
GGTTACTTAGTAATGTGCGAAGTGCTTGACTCCACAGGCAAACCACATGAATCAAATGGTCGTGCCTCAATCGAGGATGATGATAACGATTTTTGGTTTGGCTTTGAGCAGGAATACTTCCTGTGGGATATAGAAACCGACAAACCTCTGGGCTTCCCTATCAATGGCTACCCTGCCCCGCAAGGCCCATACTATTGTTCAGTTGGTGCAAGAAATGCCTTCGGAAGGGACATCGTTGAAGAACATTTGGATGTATGCCTTGAAGCTGGCTTGAATGTAGAAGGTATCAATGCCGAGGTTGCTGCCGGACAATGGGAATTCCAGATATTTGCCAAAGGCGCTAAAGAAGCCGGTGACCAGATATGGGTTGCGCGTTATCTTTTAGAAAGAATTGGCGAAAGCTATGGCGTAGCTATCAACTGGCATTGCAAACCATTAGGTGCTTTGGATTGGAACGGTTCAGGTATGCATGCCAACTTCTCAAATAATGTATTAAGAACAGCAGCAAGCAAAGACACTTATATGAAAATTTGCGAAGCTTTCCGTCCTGTTATCAAAGAACACATCGAAGTATATGGTGCTGATAACCATCTGCGCCTAACCGGTAAGCACGAAACTGCTTCTATCAATGATTATAGCTATGGTGTATCTGACCGTGGTGCGTCTATCCGCATCCCGTTGTACACTGTACAAAAAGGCTGGAGCGGTTACCTCGAAGATCGTCGTACTAACTCGGCTGCCGATCCATACACAGTAGCTGCCCGGATCATTAAAACTGTAAAATAAG
>JBEHXM010000040.1:0-36380 GCA_048498695.1 Bacteroidota bacterium | reverse complement strand
CGAGATCTGTACTTCCTTGAGCGAGGTCACCTGTTCCTGCATATCGATGTTCAGCTTACCGTCCGAATACAGGATGATATGCCTGCGGGTATCTTTCATTCCCAGTCCTTTGATCACCAGGGTTTGTCTTCCCCTGGGCAGGGTTAGGGAAAAATAGCCGAACTGGTCTGTCGAGATGCCATTCTTCGTATCGGGGTTATAGATGCTCGCCCCGATGATCCCTTCGCCGGATTTGGCGTTGCGGATGTACCCTGCCAGATTCGCCGTCCCTGACTTGATGCTGTTCGTCCGGATCCCGATCTCGTACAGCTTATTCTCTGTCGTGGCTATTTGTATTTTCTTTTTCTCCTCCAGACTGTAATCAATAACCGGGGTTTCGGCCACAGCCGGACCCGGCGCTGTTTCAAAAATACCGGGGGCAAGGTCAGTAGTTATCTTCAGATCTTTGGTCAGGATCACTTCCTGCTGACCTGTTATGGCATAATGATAACGTGTATGCTCAAATGCCTTGTCTAAAATATAATCCAGTGGTTTCTGGTTGAGAGTGAGGGTTACCCGCAGACTATCAAATTGAATAGGATCATAATAAAACCGATACCCCGTTTTTGATCCGAGGTCGCTTACCACCTGCGAAATATTGGCCTGTTTATAATCAACATCAAGCAATTTGCCCTGCTGCGCATTTGCCAGCAATGAGGTGCTTAAAAGGATATATAAAACCAGGTAAAATTTCTGCATACTATTTATTTATCTGGTCATAATAGCCGGCCAGGCGGGCGATAGTGCCTTCCCTGTCCTTATTAAACTTGAGCTTGTTATCTTTCAGGTATTGGTTCAGTTCCTTGTTTTTATCTTTGAAAACATCCATTACTGAACCTTTGCTGCTTACCTGGTAATATTTATTCCCTTTTTTTACATATATGTCTGTAATATCTTCATAAATAATCTCAGTGGCTTTTGATTCGTCTATCTTTTTTGTGCGCTTCGCCAAAACGGAAGACTTACCGCCGTATAAAACATCATAAAAACCAGCAGACAGGTTATTTAAGGGGTCGGCATCTTTATAGATAAAATGATGGTCTAACAGGTAAACATCCGATACTTTTTCAGACCGCATGGTATACAGGTTATTATCTGCAATGGATACCATCACATCATTATGAACATCATACAAAATGGGAATATTTTTATACCATGTATCGTTATAACGTATTACAGATGGAACACAGTAATTTTTATCGAGGAAATAGAACGTACCCTTATTTGCGGGGGGGTACAGTTCGTACTGGGCACCATTGTATAATTCGGACTGATCTGCAATTGTAGTTTTAAACTGGCTGATAACCTGTTTCGCGGCATCACTATACCGCAAACTATCGGGTGGCAGGTTTTGTGCCGAACATCTGCAAACAGCAAACGCAGATAAAATAAACGCTAAAGCAATAGTTCTGACACGCATTAATTTGTAATGTACCAGGCAGGTTTAATAAGTAAAAAGGATATTGGTTTACCACAGCAATATAGGATTTAATTTGAAAAATAGATTCGTTAAGCAGTATTCGTATTAAAAAAAATGATTTTACTTACGAAACCGTCAGGATTTTGAGGAGCGTTTGTGATAAAACAAAAAATCCCCGGTAACTTGCCGGGGATCTGTGTTTACTTTTCGTTTGACAATGAATATGGGAAATCACTATCCTTTATCCCGCGCTGCTTATTCGGCGCAGCCGACATATTAAAGTTGAGCACTGCACCTTGTGTCAACGTTTTATGATCGAGATAGTTCAGATCATAGGGTTTGCCGTTATAGGTTAATGTGTTTACATATTTATTGGAAGCACTGTTGTTGGGCGCATTGATGATCACCTTTTTACCATTTTCCAGGTTTAAGGTCAGTTTATTAAACAAGGGCGCACCCAGCACATATTGCCCTGCGGCAGGGCATACCGGGTAAAAACCCATAGCCGAGAACACATACCATGCAGATGTTTGCCCGTTGTCCTCATCACCGCAATAGCCATCGGGCGTGGCTTTGTATAATTTGTTCATGGTTTCGCGGGCCCAGTATTGTGTTTTCCAGGGTTCACCCGCATAGTTATATAAATAGATCATGTGCTGTATGGGCTGGTTGCCGTGGGCATATTGTCCCATCCCGGCTATCTGCATCTCGCGTATCTCGTGGATCACCTCGCCATAATAACTATCATCAAATATTGGTGGCAGGGTAAATACGGAATCCAGTTTGGCTACAAATTGCTTTTTACCGCCCATCAGGTTAACTAAACCCTGTATATCATGAAACACACCCCAACTGTAATGCCAGCTGTTGCCCTCAGTAAAGGCATCGCCCCATTTGAACGGGTTGAATGGTGTTTCCCATGAACCATCCTGATTTTTGCCACGCATTAATCCGATTGAAGGATCGAACAATTTGCGGTAATTCATACTGCGGGTTTTGTAGATGCCGATCTCTGATTCGGGTTTGTTCAGCGCTTTACCCAATTGATAGATGGCGAAGTCGTCATAAGCATACTCCAGTGTGCGCGCAGCATTCTCGTTGATCTTCACATCGTAAGGCACATAACCCAGCTTGTTATAATATTCAACGCCTTTACGCCCTGTACCGGCAGGGCCTTCATTATTGGCGCCATGTATCAAAGCCTTGTAAAGTGTTTCGATATCATATCCCCTTAAACCTTTAATGTAGGATTCAGCTACGATAGATGCCGAATTATTACCCACCATTACCGGGGCATAACCAGGGCTTGACCATTCCGGCAGCCAGCCGCCTTCTTTATAATCATTGATCAATCCTTCCTGCATTTCCTTGGTGATGGATGGATAAACCAGGTTCAGGAAAGGATATAAAGCCCTGAAAGTGTCCCAGAAACCGGTACCGCCAAACATATAACCCGGCTCGGTTTTACCGGTATATGGACTGTAATGCTCTATCTTTCCCTGTGCATTCAGTTCGTACAGTTTGTTCGGGAAAAATAACATACGGTAAAGGCAGGAGTAAAAAGTGCGTTTCTGATCGAGTGAGCCGCCTTCAACGGTTAAACGGCTCAACGTTTTGTTCCATACATCCTTTGCTTTTTGTTCGGTGGTATTAAAGCTGTCATTACCCTGTTCGTTTTTCAAATTCTGCTCGGCCTGCTCCAGGCTGATAAAGGACGATGCTACGCGCAGATGAACCTGCTCACCTCTTGTTGTTTTAAAACCGATAACGGCGCTGGCATGTTTGGAGTGCGTTTCCATTGAATCGGTTTGGGTGCTATCGCTGTAAGTGCGGGACAGGGTAAAAGCCTTATCGATATAAATCACAAAATAGTCCTTAAAATTTTTCATCCCGAAGCTGTGACGGGTGGAGTAGCCTACGATCTTTCTTTCGGAAGGGATGATCTTTACATACGATCCTTTATCAAAGGCATCTATTACTACAAAAGAGCTGTCGCCTTTCGGGAAGGTAAACCTGAACTGCGCGGTGCGGTCTGTTGGGGTGATCTCGGTGGTTACATCATGATCGGCCAGGTAAACGCTGTAGTAGTATGGCTTTACGATCTCTGTTTTGTGCGAGAACCAGCTTTGACGACCGTTCTGGGTGACCTTGATATGGCCTGTTTCGGGCATGATGGCAAATTGCCCGTAATCATTCATCCAGGGAGAAGGCTGATGCGTTTGCTTGAAACCATTGATACGGTAGGCATCATACGTGTATTGCCATCCGTCGCCCATTTTACCGGTTTCGGGTGTCCAGGTGTTCATGCCCCAGGGAAGCGCTATAGCCGGGTAAGTGTTGCCGTTTGAAATTTTATAGTTGGACTGAGTGCCCATCAACGGGTTCACATAGTCGGTAAGCAGCACCGTGTTCGTTTTTTGAGCAAATAATGTAACCGGCAGCAATGCAGCCAGGAAAAGAAATAAGTGTTTCATAAGCGGTGAATAGACCGCAAAGATAGCGATGAGTTTTAAAACCCATCGCTATTAAATTAATTGTGATCCATCGCCAGCCACTAATAATCGCTTTGCGGGATAGGCTCGGCGAGCATCACATGGCTGTTACTGTCGAAATAAGTGCAAAGCATGTTTTGGGTATTTACCTCCCAATGATGTACGCCTGCGTCGGCGGCCTGCTGGCAAATAGTAAGAAAGTCAGATTTGCCCTGCTGGTGCTCGCGAATGTTGTGCTCCATTACTGAGGCTGACGCTATGGGATTAATTCTCTTTTCAGGATAAATAGCCGGCGCCTCTGTTTGAAAACCATTTGATCCGTAATAAATGGTGCGGCCATCGGCTACTATATATTCATACTTTATCAGGCCAAGGGCTTTAATTTCCTGTACATATCGCGGAAAATCGGCGCCGCTTTTTACTTTCTGATGTGCTGCTTTAATTTGCTGTACTGTAAACATTTTCTGATGATTTTAATGTAGAGCAAATCTATACCCGCAGCACCGTTCGCCATTGTAAAAAAGCGTTGATTTACTTTTGATCCGGGAGCTGTTTCAGGTATTGTTCGGGCGTAGTACCGGTAAATTTTTTGAAGTCGTGTATAAAGTGCGCCTGGTCATAAAAGCCAAGCTGATGGTCGTTAAGTTCAGCCATTGGTGACTGCATAGTAAACAAGGCCGTTTTCATGCGGATAATAGTGGCAAACTTTTTGGGTGTAGTACCTACTACCTGTCTGAACCGCTTTTCGAGCGGGCTTTTGCTGGTATAAAGTTTTTCGGCAAGGTCGGTCATGCGGATATGACCATGGGCCAGGTGTATTTGTTGTATCGCTGCACTTACCAGCAGATCGGTTTTACGTGGCTGCAGGCGGGCTAAAAGGAATTGTTCTACCATTTTGATGCGGTCTTCATCCTGCAGAGCTGCGGAAAGCTGTTCTTCCAATGCTGCCAGTTCATGCCTTTCTACCAGGTTATCTAATGCGAGGCTCTCGTTATATAATTCGTGCAACGGTTCCTTAAAAAAATGCGCTGCGCCTGCTTCTTTAAAAATCACGAGGACCGTACCAGTGTGGGCCGTATTCTGAAATGTCCTGAATGTATTTAATATGCCGGTAATGCCGGCTGTTGCCAGGCTTATCGCCGTTTGATCCTGCCGGTAAGCTAAATTCCCCCTGTATTGAAAGCCCATTACCAGCGATGTGCCGGATAATACCGTATAAGATTGCACCTGGTCCGATTCGGAAACCATCAGGCTTTGGACGTAGGGTTTCAGGATATCGCAGGGGATAAAGTGCTTCATTTACCATAAAGTTAAAGCGCTTGCACCGGGATTGCAAATCCCTACTCTGCATTATAAATTTTGCTTAAATTATAAAGCTTATCTTTGCTGTATGCACAAGGGCCTGATAAAATTAGTTTTATTACTATTCCTGCTCCCGGTAATTTACCCGGGACAATATGCCGGTGCAACGGTTTCCCGGAATTATCAGCCTAACCAGCAGGAACAATTAAAGGCTTCTGCGCAGCTGTTATCATCGGTCAAGATCCTTTCACATGCCGGGCCGGTTACCTTTATAGCCCATAGTGCAGTAAAGCCAGTATGGCTTGGTAAAGCCGATGTACCGGGCACAGATCATTTTACAATTATTTGCCAAACCCTTTTTGGCCAAAATAGCCGTTCCATTACTTACAGCCTCCAATTTTGTAAAAGGTTGTTATTCCCCTTCCATTTTTTCTGGTAAAAGCTGCATTAAGCAGAATGATAATTCTGTCATAATTCACAAAGTTTTTTACCATTAATTATTAAAATCATGAATAATCATATTTTAGAGAACAGCCTTATTGTGGCTGCTCTGCTAACTATCGTATTGACCCCGGTTATCTGGGCTATCATACACTCGCGCAGGCTGAAAAGGCAAAGGATCAGCAGCGAAATTATAAGGGCCGAAAAAGACTACCAGGCCCAGTTTCATCATATCGATCATCTCGACTCCTCTGTTATTGCTTTGGATGAGAATAAAAAAGTGATCCTGCAGATGGATGTGAAGAACTACACCAATCAGCTCATCGACCTTAAAAATGTGGTGAGCTGTACTGTGGAAGAAAAGAAGCATAAAAACAGCATCCAGCTGCTGCAACTGGTGCTGCGCAACAGCGGTCAGCAGGCATTGCACCATATTGTTCTTTATAAACAGTATATCGATAATGAGGGGCACCTGAAAAAGCGGGTTAAAACCGCAGCCCAATGGGAGGTGCTCATCAACCGGGCCATAGCAGTGCCGGCATAATTATACCAAAGGCTGTATCAGAACGATGCAGCCCTTTTTATTTGGCTTTATTTCTTTTTCTCCTCATTCTCTGCCTCTATCCTCTCCTTTTTTAAATCAATACGGATAAGGGCAAACAGGCTCATGTATACATTGGCTACAAAAATCAGTGCAAAACCGCCTATTAAATAGCCGCGCCAGCCGGTAAACAGCAATTGATAGTTAGTGATGATGAGCATTAGTGCCGTCACGTAATGGCTGAAGCAATACTCGCAGGTAAACAGGTAAAAGAATTTGCGGGTGGCAATGGTTTTGCCTTCTTGCGAACGTTTTACGCAATATTCCCGCGGTTCGCGGAAAACTTCTTCGTGCGTTACCGTCCATGCTATACAGGCTATCGGGATAGCCAATATGAACAACCATACTATTTGTGTGCTTAATGCCATATACACCAAAGGCTTAACGGCTAAAAATGTTTGAATAATTAAACCACTGGCAATAAATCATTTAACATTTATTAACATAATTTAACACGTTTGCGCTTTTGGTACTAATTGATTAGTTATATCTTCGGGTGCTCCTAATTCAACCTTATGAAATTCACAACTTTACTTAGCCTGTTTTTTTTATTCCTTTTTAGTTCAGCATCCGCCCAAAATAGTTATTCTGTAAAGGGAATTTTAGGCGATAGCGTAGAGCATGTAAAACTGCAGAATGCATCAATATCGGTGCTGAATGCAAAAGACTCGACACTGGTAACCTTTACCCGCGCTGCCGAAAATGGTTCATTTGCCATAAACGGCCTGCACAAAGGAAAATTCATTTTACTATTAGCTTACCCTGACTACGCCGATTATGTAGATCATTTCGAGCTTGATTCGGTTAAAAAATCGCACAATTTTGGCGTCATCAATATGCAGCTGAAATCGCGTCTTTTGCATGAGGTGCTGGTGAAAGGCACAGCGGTCCCCATTAAAATAAAGGGTGATACCACTGAATTTAATGCCGCTGCCTATAAGATACAACCTAACGCCAAGGTAGAAGACCTCTTGAAGCAGCTCCCCGGTATACAGGTTGATAAGGACGGAAAGATCACCGCACAGGGACAAACCGTAAACAAAGTACTGGTAGACGGCGAAGAGTTTTTTGGCGATGACCCGACGCTGGTCACCAAAAACATACGTGCCGATATGGTGGATAAGGTGCAACTGTATGACAAGAAAAGCGACCAGGCCGCCTTTACGGGCATAGATGACGGCAAGACCGATAAGACCCTTAACATCAAGCTAAAAGACAGCAAAAAGAATGGCATGTTTGGCAAGGCCGAAGTGGGCGGCGGTACCGATGGGATTTACCAGGGCCAGGTGCTGTTCAATGCTTTTAAATCCAAGCAAAAACTCTCCATTTATGGTACCCTGGGCAATAATGGTAAGGTGGGTTTAGGATGGGAGGATAACCAGAAATACGGATCAGGGGATGGCATACAGTCGGACGATAGCGGCTCAATATTCTTTTTTGGAGGTGGCGGGGATGACCTTGACTCTTTTGATGGCAGATATAATGGGCAGGGTTTGCCATTAGCCAGGACCGGGGGTATCCATTACGATACCAAATGGAACAACGATAAGGAATCATTGAATACCAATTTCAAAATAGGCTCGCTTACTGTTGATGGCACTAATGATAATTTGACCCAGAACAACCTTCCAAACAGTATATTGAACAGCAGTTCGGACCAAAAATTCCATAACTATATGTTCCGGCAAAAACTGGACGGTACTTACCAGATAAAACTGGATACCAGCTCAAACCTTAAGATTACTTTTGACGGTACCTTAAAACGGAGCAATACCCGCGATAATTATACATCGCAAGAAATGCGGAATGATACCGCTGTAAATAGCAGCACAAGGGATATCACCAATAATGTGGACCAGAAGATATTTAATGCCGGTGCCTTATATACGCACAAATTCAAGAAAACCGGCCGCACACTTTCGTTCAACATCACCGAAGCTTATAATCAAAGTGAAGCAAAGGGCTATTTAAATTCCAGCATTAATTATTTTAACGCCCAGGGTGTGCGTGACAGTTCGCAGCTGATTGATGAGTACAAAACCAACAACCTTAAAGGCAATGCATTAACAACAAACCTTACTTATACCGAGCCAATCACCAAGGCATGGGCGATAGTGCTTAACTACGGCATAGGGGTAAGCAATGCAAGTGCCGACAGGAAATCATTCAACCCATCGGCCCCGGGTAATTATAACCAGCTGATCGATTCGCTGAGCAGCGATTACAAGTTGAACCAGTTCAGCAACCAGGGCGGCGCGGTTTTTAATTTCAAAAAAGGCAAGCACCTGCTCAACTTCGGTACAAAAGTAAGTGATGTGGACTTTAAGGAAATAGACGAAAATACAAGCAAGCCCCTGAACAGGAATTTTATTAACTGGATGCCGCAGGCCAGGTACCAGTACCGTTTTTCGCAGCAAAGCTCGTTCAACTTAAATTATAACGGCAACACCACACAGCCCACTTTAGACCAGATACAGCCTGTCAGGATAAATAATGATCCGCTTAATATCGTTTTGGGTAACCCGGATCTTAAGCCATCTTTCACCAACAGTATCAACCTTAACTATAATTCCTTTAAGGTAATATCTAACCAGTACATGTTCTTTTACGGTAATTATTCTTTTACCAGCAACCCTATCGTAAGTGATATCAGCACCGATCCTATATCGGGTAAAAGCACCAGTCAATATTTGAACCTACCCGGCAAACAAACCTCCAATTTTTACTTTGGCGGCAACTTTGACAAGAAAATAGAAAAACTGGATATGAATGCCGGCTTAGGAATAAACGCCAATGGTAATACCTACTATAGCCTGGTAAATGACCAGGTGAGCAAAACCCAGAGCTACTCCTTTAACCCACGGATAAACTTTAATAAATACAAAGAGAAGAAGATAGAGATCTACATTTCAGGCGGGCCTACTTATACCATCAGCAGATCATCACTGCAGCCCAGTATCAATAATAACGGAGTGGGGTTCGCTGGTTATAGCGGATTTACGATGTATTTGCCAGGTAAGTTCCAGATAGGTACCAATGATAGTTATGAATATACCCCCAGTACACAATCATTTAACAACGATTTTAGCAAACTGCTGATCAATGCTTCTATTATTAAAACCTTCCTGAAAAATGATAACCTTAAATTCACTATCTGGGGGAACGACCTGCTGAACCAGAATGTAGGTTTTAGCCGTACCGCTAATGCTAACATGATCATCCAGAACAGCTATACCACTATCCGCAGGTATGTAATGTTTACTATTGATTACGATTTTACCAAAATGGCCGTAGGCGCAAAAAAATAACGACATGAAAAACACATCCATAGCTATTATCTGCCTCCTGTTTTTAAGCAGTAACCTATTTGCTCAGCACGCGCATTTTACCACACACGGAACTATAGAGTTTGAGAAGAAGGCAAACATGTATGCCATTATCCCAAAAACCATTACCAAGGATAATGAAGCATTTTTGACGCCGATGTTCGAGTCGTACAAAAAATCGCAGCCGCAGTTTAAAACAGGCAAAAGCACGTTATCGTTCACCGATAATAAAACCCTGTTCATTCCGGCTGAAGAAGAAACTGTAAGCGGCGGATTTTTCAGCAACAGCCCTATTGCAGCCCAGAACAATACCATTTATAACGACCTGGCAACCGGCAGCACGGTTTCGCAGAAAAAAGTATTTGATGGCACCTTCCTGCTGAAAGACAGCACGCGTAAAATTCAGTGGAAGATAACCGACGAGACACGCGACATTTGCGGCTATACCTGCCGCCGGGCCAACGCCATTATGATGGACTCTATTTACGTGGTTGCCTTTTATACTACCGATATCCCGGTATCCGGCGGCCCGGAATCATTCAGCGGTTTACCGGGCATGATCCTGGGTGTTGCCTTACCACATGAAAACCTCACCTGGTTTGCCACCAAAGTAACCGATATGACGCTGGCACCAAACGTAGTGGTACCGCCCAAAAAGGGAAAGCCGGTGGATAATAAGGGATACAAAGCGGCGCTGCAGTCGGCCTTCAAAGACTGGGGCACCGAAGCACCGTTTTATTCAAAGGCGTTTCAGTTGTAAGGTTAGGGAGGTCAAGCGTGGACGCTTGACCTGGCGGTCGTTTATAAGACAGGTCAGGCAGATAAAAACTTGAATATTGCACACTTGCATTTATTCAGTAAATTTGTGTATGTACAATACCGAACAAATAGTAAACATACTGAAAAGCCGGAAAAAAGAATTGGAAAAAAAATACCCGATCTCCGAACTGGCGCTATTTGGGTCTTATGCCAGGGACGATAACCATGAGCAGAGTGATATTGACATATTGGTAGACTTTAATGGTAGAATCGGAATAGAATTTATCTCCCTCGCCCATGAACTGGAGGATATTTTTAATACAAAGATCGATCTTGTTTCGAGAAAAGGCATTAAGCCGGGTTACCTGCCATTCGTAGAAAAAAACCTGATCCATGTCTGAGCGGAATATTCCTATTCTGCTAAATCTGCATAGCTAAGGAGTCAAGCGTGGACGTTTGACTTAGCGGAGCATAGAAGTTACGGAACAAGAAATAACATGATGATAAAGAAGAACTTTTATGTGATAATAACTATGTTAGCTGTTTTTGCGATAAGGAATGTTATGTATGGTCATAGTAAGCCAAATTTTTATCAAACTTACATACCGTTACATGATACTGTATACCCCTGGATAAACAAACATTCCCTAAAATCAAGGGAAATCAACAATCATTGCACTGTCTTAGATGGGTTCTATAACAAGTTTGGAATAGTAATTTCTAATTACTACGTTATTAAGGATAGCCTGAAATTGAGACAAAAAAATGGTTACAGTGATAATATATTAATACTTTCTCCTATTTTATTAGAAGAGAAAAAGGATAGTTGCCTGTCAAGTATAGACAAAGCCCCTGAAAGGGTATTGGTAGAAGTTGTAAACATAGATGGCAAATCAAAATTGCTTGATGTTTATCATAATTTGCTGTCTAATTCAGGGGGAGCCATATCTCACTATAACGGACTTTATAAAACTTCGAAGGGCTTTAAAATCGTTCATGAAGCAGGTGAACGATATTCGTGGAATTACACAGTTGAATTTGAAAAAATCCGCGATAAGCTATTCTTAAATTTGATAGATAAATCATGCTCATTCAACGGAAAAACTAAAAATGTCAAATTACATTATTTCAAACCTGCCAACGAATTTAACATAACGGATACACTAAATAATCAATGTAATTGCAATAAATTTTGGTCTCAGTTAGACCAATAAACCTTAGTCTCAACAGAGCTCCAAAGGGACTCTGTGTTTGGGGCTAAACATAAAACTTTGCAATGATCTGTATAGCTAAGTCAAGCGTGGACGCTTGACTTAGCGGACGTTCCTAATGAAATCATAAATAATGAAAATCATTACACTACTTATTTTATTGCAAATCGGCAATGATTGGCCGGTTATTAATGCAACCATTGATAAATCAGATGATTTTTACGAGACTTCCATTGATGGATACAAAAAGAATGAATATTGGGGCAATTGGGCAATGCCATTAAGTGACCATATTAATTCATCTTCTCAAAAGAAAAGTACAAAGAACATTTCCTATAATGCGAAAAACTTACAGGATTACAACTTAAATACAGCATGTGTATTTAATAACGATAGTGTGCCCGATCATTATTTTGAATTTCGGTTTAAATTTCCTCAAAATACTTCATATGCTGGTGCCTATCAATTTCATGGAATTTGTAATGTTTTTAACGGCTACTGTAAATCACTAAAAACGTGGACTGAAAATGCCAGGGTGAAAACGTTGCTTGTTTATTATAATAATAAACCCATCTGCTATGTAAAATTAAAAGATACCTGGCATTTCCAAGCTTTTGACATATCGAGATTTTTCAAGAACAGACGCGATAAAAAGTATTTGACTGCCCGATATGAAATCAAAAATGGAGATAGATTAAGATTTAAAATTATTGATGTGTATAAAGGAACTAAATATACAGATGTCGCAATTTCAGAATTCTTATGCGAGGGAGGTACAAATTAATTCAGTAAAGGCACAAGTACACAGCCCTCTTCCCAACGCTGCATACTTGCGCCAGGTTGAGGTTTCAGTTGTGAGGTGGTTTCAAATTTTGTATTTTCAGCAGATATAATCATCTGCTTTGCATCATGAAAATATCAGCTACAATAAAAAGTAAATTTGAGCAACACGGGATCACTGTACAAACAAATGAATCTGCAAAGGAAATACATATTGCTCCCAAGCCTTCCGGGTTTGGTTCTTCCGTAAACGGAGGTGAGCTATTGTTACTTTCGTTGGCTACATGCTTTTGCAACGACATTTATAGGGAGGCCGGCAAAAGGAATATAGCTGTGTCAGGAGTCGAAGTTGAATGCACCGGTGATTTTGGTGCCGACGGCGAACCGGGATCAAATTTCAGATACAAGGTGAATGTGATCTCTGATGCACCTGCTGTTGAGATACAGGAACTGATCAGCCATACAGACCAGATCGCAGAGATACACAATACTTTGAGGAAGGGATTGAATATTACTTTAACTACATAAATAAGTTTACATGCAGTAAAGGTCTTATCCTGGCGCAAGAATGAAGTAAGGGCCAGTGCGCAATTGCTTCTTGTGCCTATTACCATACCATATAACCACTTTTAGCTTCTACATTTTTGCTGTATATTGATCCTGGTATGAGTAGAAAATATAAATTCAGGGATCAGGATAAACTTTATTTTATAAGTTTTGCAGTGGTTAATTGGATCGATCTTTTTATAAGAAATGAATATAAACAGATCATGCTTGAAAGCTGGAAATATTGCCAGCTAAACAAAGGTCTGGAAATATATGGCTGGTGCATCATGACAAGTCATATCCATATGATTATTGGAAGCAACCACGATAAGCTGGAAGATATTGTGCGTGACATGAAAAGGCATACTTCAGAAAGGCTAAAAGAAGCTATTCGTTCAAATCCGAAGGAAAGCCGGCGAGAATGGATGTTGTGGATGATGGAGCGGGCCGGACGACAAAATAGTAATAACTCCCATTTTCAATTATGGCGCCAGGATAATCATCCAATAGAATTGTTCGGCCATAAAGTATTACATCAAAAGCTGGACTATATTCACAATAATCCGGTTGAGTCCGGCCTTGTTGAAAAGCCCGAAGACTATTTGTACAGCAGCGCCCGTGATTATTACGGTTTTCCTGGAATGATAGATATTTTACTCGTTGATCCTTTGGTAGTTTGATAGGAATAAGTTATGAACAAAGTAGTAAAGGCACAAGTACACAACCCTCTTTCCCAACGCTGCATACTTGCGCCAGGTTGCGGAGAACCTTTAATGAAAAGGATAGCAGGATTGCACAACCCACCCAACCCCGTCCTGCTAAATTAACTATCAACTGACAGTGATCTATTCTGTTAGTTTATAATTCTCTGTACGGCAAAACGATTTCGACTGCTACAATTCACAATAAATTATTAATGCCAGTAATAACCTACCAACCCCAGCACGCTGCCAAACCACAGGGAAATAATAAAGATCAGTCCGCCCAAAATGGTCAGGACAACTCTCCAGGCAGACATTACAGCCAGGCGATTCAAAAACATAAAAACAAGACCGCCTGTCGCGGTTGCCAGCGGCACTATCAGCAATGGGCGTAACATCCACCAGCGGCTCCATTCAGCCTTCCCGCCACCGCAGCCGATCAAAAATAAACTGATAATAATCAGACCGATCGCTCCGCCGATCAGCGCAGCCCTACGGTAGATTGCAATGGGTAATTTATGGTTCAATGTTGTCATGATTTTGGATTTATTTTAAATAAAATGAATGGATAAAAGTACTTTGAATTACAAAGTTAATTGATGAAATATTAATATGCAAATATTTTTTAGTCTTAGCAAAGTCTTGTTTTAGAAGGATTGCGTCAGGTGCTAAGCATAAAACTTTGCAATGTGATCTGCATGGTTACGCAGGGTCCCTTTCAGGAGACCCTGCGCGGACGACAGTTTAACTATAGGTGAGGTTGGAAAATATTGGTAATTTTAAAATGATGAAATTTTATTTTGACTATATCTATTACAGAATGTACAAAGCCTTCTTTAAATGGGATGGAGATGAGGCAGCCAGAGCACTTTGTGGAGTTACTATGATTCAGGTTCTTATAATTTCAGAAATTATTTACACGTGCTTAAGGCAATTTTTCTCTCATCAACAAATGAAACCATTTGGAAAAGAAATTGCATGGTCATTTGTAATAATAGGAATATTGCTCTATGTTTTGAACTACAAAAAATACAAAGGAAAATTTGATAAGTACAATGATCACTGGAAAATGGAACCTGAAAATAAAAAAAAACTTAAAGGGCTTTTAGTGATATTATCATTAATTGCACCTTGGATACTTTTTATTTTGATGACAGATTTAATCGGATAGATTTTAGTCTCAGCGGGCGCCCTGAAGGGACCTGCGTCAGGTACTAAGCATAAAACTTTGGAATGTGATCTGCATGGTTACGCAGGGTTCCTTTCAGGAGACCCTGTGGGGACGAGAACCGGTATTAAGTATATACCATAAATAATCTCCAGAATTGCGCAGAATCGCTTTCAGAAGACTGTAACAGGACAAAAACGATATAGTTAATTATTATTTTATCTCAATTTCTTTCGTAGCGTATAAAACATCAGCTGAGGAGATTCCCTGGACGATTATTTTATAAATCCCCGTTATATCGCTTGTATAAAAATTCAACTCGATTTCCTTATCTGAATTGACTTTGCAAAGATGTTTCCAAAAAATAGTGGATAGATATTCCGGTTCGGTGGACGGTACACCGGCATAATCATCAGCATAAAATTCTTTTGAATTATATATACCATCTATTGATATCGTATTCAAAAATTGAGTAAGGTCGCATCCTTCATAGATCACGGGTTTTAGTTTTTGTTCAAGCCTGTCCCGAAGTAGGTACGGGTCGTCGACTATCAGATATTTTTCACCTTTCACTGGTTTGCGATTCTTGGTATCGTTTCGATGATTAGGGCAATTGAGTATATTATGCACACAAACATAATCTCCACATGGATTAGCGTTCATTCCATACAGCGAATTATTACTGGTACCTCTTATTACCACTTGTCTTAAGTGAATCATATGCTGAAATCCAGGGATCGAACTTGATTCTGTGTTAATTGTGCTGATCGTCCTTAAGTTTAAGTCTTCTACTCCGCTGCTTTTTGCAAGGGAGTCATCAATAGTAAGAAAAGGCTCGGGCACAGTAACCTGATAATCCTCCTTATGCCTGGCAAGTACAGAAAGATGGGCGGGTTTATCCTGTTTCGTTAAAATATTATCAAATGGGATCAAAAAATTACCTTTGTCATCAGTGGTGATCATCGTTAAAAGTGAGTCCGCTTTTATAGCAACATTTACCGGGTTTTTAACAGGACGATTAAAATATTTGACACTACCTGTAAATAAAACTGAACTTTTTCTTAAAGTAACTTTATTGGCTGACGATACCATGGCTTGCTGCCAATTGTATTTTCTCCAGCCCCGGATCAGCAATATATTCTCGATTGCATCCCTATCGTCTAAAAAGCTGTTTCCAATATGATTCTTCATTAGCAAAGAACCCACCTTATCATTGAGGTAATAATAACTTAGGATATCTCTTTCTGCCGTAGGATCAATCCTGTTTTTCTGAACGCAGGCAACGGAAACTAAACCATTTATCAGTTGGCTATTTAAATCTGCTATTTTTATTTTCAAAGAAACCTGTTCTCTTGTATGATATACAGACTTATTGGTGGATATATTCAACTTCATTTTTGGGTTAAAATGAGCAAAAAATAATCGTTCTGATATTGGCCGTTGTAAACTGTCTAATAAGCTGATTTCACAGATGCCTCTGGGCACATCTTTTAATTCAATTTTTATTAGTTTGCTCTCAGCAGTTATTGTGACTGGTAATGCGAAGTATACCTGCTGAAAATTATGAATTATGAGGAAAAACTTACCAGTTTGAGAACTGGTTGCCTTCAGCAACAATGTATCATTCACAACGGTATGCAGACAAGCTAGGTTTGCTCCTGACATAAGCCGTGCCGGTAAAGAGTGTTGCTTTTGATCCCGAGACTCGTTTATCAATCGCAAAGAATAAGAGCTATACGGGCGTGGTCTTAATCGAAATTTGCCTACGCCGTTTTGATCGGTTTTTACAGTATCAACTATTTGATGATCTTCAAATAAAACAGCAGAAGTTTGCACTGGTGAGCCACTGTTGTCTTTTACTTCCCAGCCTACCATACTTGTAATTCCATTGACCAGATAACCACCTTCGGGATAAAATTTCACAGATAACGTATCAAGAGTGCCAGGAATCAAAATTTCCGATGCTTTCTTCTGTTTATTAAACTCTACTTCCACTCTCAAAATATTCACTACCTTATTGGTTTTTCCTGGTGGAACAGAAATATTAAACTGGCCTCTATTGTTGCTTTTACCTGATCCGCTAAAAAAAGGATGATTCAGTTCACCAATAAAGAATTTCACGAAAGCTCCGGAAGCTGGTTTGTTTTCATACTTTACATCTACTGTAAACTCCTGCGGCTCTTTTTTCGATCCGCCAATATCCGATGAGTCTATCGAAACTTTCAGAGAACTCTGACCGATATTTTTTATTGTAACAGGCTGAACAAACGTTCCCGGAACCTTGCCATCAATTAGCTGATTTGTGTATAGAATAAAATTATAGTGGCCTGGAGATATCGTATCCGGCAAAAATACATTGCCAAAACCTATTCCCTCAGCCATAGCAAATTTTCCGCGATAGGCTATGTTCTTTGTATCGCTGTTAACCAATACCACTGACAGAACACGCGCACTATTCAAGCTATCCACAGACTTTAGCAGATAGGCTGTAAACCAAACATTTTCATTATTAGTGTAGATAGTCTTATCAAAATGGGCAAATAAAACGTTTTGAGATTCCTTTTCGGCGTAGTATCTAATCTTCTCCGACAGTTCGGTTAGAGTTCGCATTTCTTTTTTTTGAGCAAAAACCACGCTGCCAAATAATGTCACGCTTAAAATGGATACTAATAGTTTATACATCACAAATGATGAATTCTAAAGTCACATTGAATCTCTGAAAAGACCCTGCCGCTGATATTGAAACTATGCAGATCGAAACCCTTTCCTATTTAGTTTTTATAACAGGCGCAGGCACATTAATCGATGGCGGTACGCCATTTACTGCAAAATGGTAAACGCCTGATCCCACCTTTAATCCTACATAACCATCTGTGGCCGTGCCAACAGTAATGTCCTTGTCCATCGCTAAAGCTTTATCTGTTTCGGTGATATCATCAGCGTTTGTAGCAGGAAGGAAGATATCGGCTTTAGTATTGGCAGGTATCTCGATGGTATAATAGGTTTTACCATTCTTTACTTCCCAACCTGAGCTTAAGCTGCCATAATAGGTTTGCAGGGTAGCGGTGGCATTGGTAAAACCGCCCCCGGGATGTGGCATTACTTTTATATGCTTATAGCCGGGACCATCGGTATAGGTATCCATGCCGGCCATTACGCGGTACATCCAGTCGCCGATTGCGCCGTAGGAGTAGTGGTTAAAGGAGTTCATACTGGCTGCCTCAAAGCTTTTATCCGGGCGGATACCATCCCAGCGTTCCCAAATGGTGGTAGCACCCATTTTTACGGGGTACAACCATGACGGATAAGTTTCCTGCAGCAGCAGGCGGTAAGCCATAGCATCCTGCCCGAAACGGGTAAGCACATGGCAAAGATATGGTGTACCTAAAAAGCCGGTGGTCAGGTGGTCGTGGTAGGCATGGATATTCTCAACAAGTCGTTGTGCAGCCTGTGCGCGAAGTGCTTCAGGCAGCATATCAAAATTAAGCGCCAGGGTGTAGGCTGTTTGTGTGCCCGATACCATGCGACCGTTTGGCGTTACGTATTCTTTGAAGAAGGCATCTTTAATGCGTTTCAGCAGACCGGTATAATAATTTACATCTTCCTGTTTGTTCAGTACCGTTGCTGCGTTAATGAGCAGTTGGGTAGAGTAGGCATAAAAGCACTGCGCAATAAAGTATTTATCGGTGATAGCAGACGAGCCGTCGGTATCATCATCCACGCTGTAAAAAAGCCAGTCGCCAAAGTGGAAGCCGGTATTCCAGAGGTCATTTTTAGACTGATGCTGCATATAATCAACCCAGGCCTTCATACTGCTGTACTGATCCTGCAGGACACGCTTATCGCCATAAGCCAGGTAAATATTCCATGGGATAACGGTTGATACATCGGCCCAGCCGGTACTGCCTGTTGTCATGCCCAGGCAATTAGGAACCACAAAAGGTACCACACCCGCAGGCGACTGGTCGGCAGCGACGTCTTTCAGCCATTTGGCGAAGAAATCGTTCACATTCATATTGAAAGTAGCCGTGCGTGAGAATACCTGTGCATCGCCGGTCCATCCTAAACGTTCATCGCGCTGCGGGCAGTCGGTAGGTACATCCAGGAAATTACCTTTCTGCCCCCATTGGATATTATGCTGTAATTGGTTGATCAGCGGATTAGAGGTGGTGAAAGTGCCCGTTGGCTTCATGTCAGAATACAAAGCAACGGCAGTTACATCTTCCGGCTTGATGATATCACCCGGGTAGCCTTCTATCCGTATAAACTGGAAGCCGTGGAAAGTAAAGTGCGGTTCAAATATTTCCTCCCCATCACCCTTTAAAATATAAGTATCCTGCGCTTTGGCGGCGCGAAGGTTTTCGGTATAAAAGTTGCCCAATTTATCCAATACTTCGGCGTGCGAAACGGTGATCTTATCGCCCGCTTTGCCTTTTACTTTTAACACTACCCAGCCTACCAGGTTCTGACCGAAGTCGATCACCTGCTCGTTCTTAGGAGTTTTGAAGATGCGTACGGGTTTAAAGGTTTCGTGTTTGGTCACCATTTCGTTATAAGTGGCCAGCAGGATATTTTTAGAATATTCCTGCACCTGCACCCCGCTCCATTGCGCATCGTTAAAGCCTGGCATCGTCCAACCGGTTTGGGCTTTGTTGTGGTCTATGGTTTCGCCATTATATATCTCTGAATACAAGACTTCCCCTGTAGATGATTTCCAGGTATTATCAGAAGTAACCATAGAGGTAGTGCCGTCGGTATAAGTGATCTGTAGTTGGAACAGCAGGGCTATATCTTTTCCGTAAACGTTTTTGTGGTTGTTAAAACCAATGATGCCGCGGTACCAGCCGTTGCCCAGCATTACACCCACTGCATTATTGCCCTCTTTGAGCAGGTTGGTTACGTCATAGGTTTGGTATTGCAGGCGCTTGTTATAGCTTGTCCAGCCGGGTGTTAGGTAGGCATCGCCAATACGCTGACCGTTGATGCTGGCCTCATACAAACCATGTGCAGTAATATATACCACTGCCGACCTGATCTTTTTGCCTGCTGTAAATTGCTTGCGCATCAGCGGGCTTGGGCGATTAACGGTATCTTCTGCATAACCTGGGGTGATCCACTGCGCTTTCCAGTCAGTTTCGTTAAACAGGGCGGTTTGCCACCACGCGCTGCTCCAGCCCGATGTTTTGCCGTCATTATCCCATATCCGTACCCGCCAGTAATATTTTTTGCCCGATTGCAGGGGTTTTCCTTTATAAGTAATAAATACCGATGAATCAGACAACACCTTGCCCGAGTCCCAAACCGGGCTGCCGAAGCTTTCCTTCTCGCTCACTTGTATTTGATAAACTGTTTGCATTTCGTTTCGCTTGTCAGACACCAGTTTCCAGCTGAAACGCGGATGGGCAACATCCATACCAAGGGGGTTTGTGCGGTTTTCGCATAACAGGCCGTCAACCTTTACCTGCGCCATACACAGGGAAGCAATAATTTGCAGGGCAAACAATGAGCTGAGAAATTTCATCTATCTTAAATTAGGTTCCAAACAGCATGAGCCTGCTGTTACGAGGATAAATCTAATTAAAACTGCTTGTATAAACTATCCTTAACTGTCTTGATTTATGGTTGGTTGATTGGTGGATTGATTGATTAAGTTGACTGAGTTACCATATAAACTATTATAACTAATCAACCATTCAACCTAATCCAACTTAATCAACTAATTTTAACCCCGATGAAGAACTACTTAAAAATTGTAAGGATCGACGAGCATTCCATTACGCCGAAGTATTTGCAATTGATCAATTCTATTTTAAAAGGGATAGAGGATGGCAAGATCACTAAAGACGATGTGCTGCCCTCTATCAACGATTTCAGCATCGCGCTGGATACCTCGCGGAATACCATTGAGCGCGCCTATAATGAGTTGAAGAAAAGCGGAGTTGTGGGTTCTATAGCAGGAAAGGGTTATTTTATCATCAATACGCAATTTAACCAGCCGGTGAAAACGCTTTTGCTGTTCAATAAATTAAGTCACCACAAAAAACTGATGTACGATGCTTTTGCCACTACGCTGGGCAGTAATGCGGCTATCGACTTTTACATTTATAACAACGACTTTAATTTCTTCCGGAAACTCATCAGTGAAAAGATAGACTATTACACCAAATTTGTGATCATCCCTCATTTTTTTGAGAACTCCGAGAAAGCGCCCGAGGTGATCAACACCATCCCCAAGGAAAAACTGATATTGATGGATAAGCTGGTGCCGGGCGTAACCGGTAGCTTCGGTGCGGTTTATGAAGATTTTGAGCAGGATATTTATCATGCCCTGGAGCAGCTTTTAAAGAAACTGAGCAGATACCATACCCTCAAGATCATCTTCCCCGAGAATACCTATCATGACAAAGATATCCTGGCAGGCTTCACCAGTTTTTGCGGACAGTATGCCTTTGATTACGAAATCATCCATTCCATTGCCAAAGAGGATTTTAAGAAGGGAACGGTTTACATCAACCTGATGGAAGACGACCTGGTGGAACTGATAGAAAAGATTATCGCCCGCAAACTAAAACCCGGCAAGGATATCGGCGTAATATCTTATAATGAAACGCCGCTAAAAAAAATCATCCTGGATGGTATTACCACCATATCGACAGATTTTAAACTGATGGGCGAGAAAACAGCACAACTTGTTCTTGAAAACTCAACCGAGCATATTGCTATCCCTTTTAAAGTGACGCTGAGGAATTCTTTGTAGACATTACCGTAAGTTCAGAAAATTTGCAATTGTATTTACAATTTTTTACAATTATTTCCCTGTTTTTATCATGTCTTAGTTTAGCTTAGTTTAAATTTATTCGATTTAAATAAGCTATGTTAAGAAAACTCTTGAGCCAGCAGCCCATTTTTGAAAACTGGATGGTCCTTGTCAGGATATTCTCCGGCATTATTATAGCCTGGTACGGTTTAGAAATGTTTAATCCTGTTAAAATAAAAGGAGATGTAGACTGGCTGACGGACATTCATTTTCCTGCCCCGGTGTTTATGACTTACCTGGGTAAAACTGCTGAATTAGTGGGCGGGCTACTATTAATTATCGGACTATTTACGCGCCTGGCTGCCATAATACTGGTGATCAATATGAGTGTTATCGTTTTTGTGCTGGGAAAGGGCAACATCTTTGGCGATGAGCAATTAGCGTTCCTGCTGTTATTACTTTTTATAAGTTTTATTATCTGCGGAGGAGGAAAATGGAGCCTGGATCGGATGGTATTTCACAGGGGAAAATAACTATCACTTATTAATGTATTTCATTGGTATCACGCTTCTGAAAACTATAGATCAAATAAAACAATGCCGGTAATATAAACAGGCTGCCAATTAGCAAAGCCCAGCCTAATGCATCAATGGCCTTATCGGCTCCCTTATTTTCAATGAGTGAAAGATAGCCGCCATTTTTTAAGATCACGATGTTTGGATAATGCTTGTAGGTAGTGGTAAGCAATATCATGGTGATCTGGAAACCGGCCAATAAGCGCAGACTTTTAGAGCGCCCATTAATGATGAGATACCACAATATAATAAGCGATACCGTAGCTGCCGATACCGCCGTAATACCTACCGCATTTCCAAACACCCATTCCACCAAGGGAATATGATCCGAAATAGCGGATATAAAAACAAGTCCGCCCGAAATAACTGCAGCAATATTCATTTGCCAGGCCTTGCGCACAAACCTTTTTCTTTCAGCCGGATCGGTTGACTCGCCGATCAGGAAAATAGCTGCCAAAAACCCGCACAGGGAAACCGTAAATAAACCAATGGTGACCGAGAACCAATTGAGCCAGCTAAAAATATACGCTGACAGGAATGTATTGGCATGCACATCGATCTGCCCAGAAACCGCACTGCCCGCAATAATGCCCAAAAACAAAGGCGTAATAAAACTGGAGTAAACAAATATCCTGTTATAAACTTTCTGCATATTATCGGTCACTGCATCGTAATTCCTGAATGCAAAGGCTGTTCCGCGGGCAATGATACCCAGCAGCATGATCACCAGCGGGATATGCAGGTGAATAGACATGGTGGCATAAATACCCGGAAAGCCAACGAAAAGGATCACGATAACGATAATCAGCCACATGTGATTAGCCTCCCATATCGGCCCGATGGCCTGGTACATGATCTTGCGCGCCTTTGCCTTGTTATCCTCGGAGGTAAACAGTTCGATAATACCCGCACCAAAGTCGGCCCCGCCAAGCAGCAGGTACAGCAGCAAAGCCACCCATAAATAAACGATCACTACGTATAGCATATTTTTTTGTTTAAGGTTGATTGAGTTAGATTGGGTTGATTAAGTTGTTACCCAGATTTATTCATCAACCTAATCCAACTCAATCAACCACTCTCTCAATCAACTCCCCCCACATCATACATCTTCGGTACCATCTTTATCTGCCGGTACAGCATAAATATCACCACCAAACTCAGCGACAAATACACCGCCGTAAACAAGTAAAATGAATACCTGATACCGGGCATCGGCGTAACCGCATCGGCCGTGCGCATTACACCCTGGATGATCCAGGGTTGACGGCCCACTTCGGTCACCACCCAACCGGCTTCAAGCGCGATAAATCCCAGCGGTATAGCTGCTACGAATATTTTTAAAAACCACGCTGCACTGAACCATTTCTTATTTTTAAACAAGGCGATAAAATATAGCAATGAGATACCCATCATCACTATACCCAAACCCACCATTACCTGGAAAGCATAATGCGTAATGGCTACCGGCGGCTGATCTTTTTCAGGTATTCTGTCCAGTCCGGTTACTTCAGCATTAAAATCATCGTAGGTCATAAAGCTGAGTAGGCCGGGTATTTTGATCGCATAGTTCACTTCCTTTTTCTTTGTATCCGGGATACCGCCAATGATCAGCGGTGAAAATTTCTCGGTCTTGAAATGCGCTTCCATTGCAGCCAGTTTGGCGGGTTGCCTTTTAGCCACACTCCTTGCCGATATATCACCGCTCAAAGGCTGCAGTATAGCCGCAACAGCCGCAAACACGATGGCTATGCGGAACGACATATAGTGAAACTTCGCATTTTTCCTGCGGATGATCATCAGCGCATGTACGCCCGCTACGGCAAAACCTGTAGCTGCAAATGCTGCGATACTCATGTGCAGCGCCTGCTCAAACCAGGCGGCATTGAACATGGCCTTCATCGGGTCGATATTTGAATATTGGCCGTTCACATAATCAAACCCCGCCGGGCTGTTCATCCAACTGTTGGCAGCAACCACCAATATGCCTGACACAATACCGCTGACACCCACAACTACGCCCGTAAACCAATGAAACCAGGGATTAAAGCGCTCCCAACCATACAGGAAAAACCCAAGCGCGATAGCTTCGATAAAAAAAGCTGTCCCTTCTAATGAAAAGGGCATACCGAAAATCGGGCCGGCGTGCTCCATAAATTTTGGCCATAACAACCCCAGTTCGAACGACAGTACCGTGCCCGACACGGCACCGGTAGCAAAGAAAATGGCTACACCTTTGCTCCAGGCTTTGGTGATATTTTTATAAACAGGGTCTTTGGTTTTGAGCCAGTAAAAATGGGCGATGGCCATAAAAAATGGCATCACCATACCGATGCATGAAAATATGATGTGGAACCCGAGTGATAACGCCATCTGAGATCTGGCGGCAATAAAATCATCCATAGTAAACGGTGATTAAAAGCTAAACCCGCTATGAGGCTTTGCAAAATTTTTGTTACACCGAAGGTAAGGAACATTAGTAAGACGGGGATAAACCATCAATTACTAATCGCAATTTATTTTGAATATAAATTACGCAATAAGTTGATTATCAAATAAATTTTTATGATAGGGGACTTTTAATGTTTATGGGGTCGATCAGTGTTCTGTCCGCTCATAGCCGCGGAGGCCTAGTTACTTTCCCTTGATGGAAAGTAACCAAAGATCAAGACAGAAAAAAGCTTCTACCCGCTCTGCCGGTTCTTACGCTTTTGTAGTGCTCCGCACATTGCAAAAGCTAAACCGTCATTCACGCCATACGCCCGGCTCGCTTTTATGTCAGCCCACCGCTCCTTTTAGCGAAGTTTATTTAAAGATCACTGCATTTCTCGTTTTCCCGTCAGCAGAACAGCTTCGGGTGAAATCGGGCAAAACAATGGTGGCCATGAGCGCGGTAAGGGCATAGCAATAGTTGCTGAAGCAAAGGCCCAGAGCGAACAAAGTGGGGCAACATTTTGCAGCCCGTGGTTTTACCGGATTTATAGGGCAAAGGCCTCGTGCGGCAAAGAAGCCTTTCTGCTGACTTGATTTTTTGTTACTTTTTGATCAAGACAAAAGTAACAGCCTCCGCGGCAATTGAGCGGACGGATGTTTATAATCACCAATAAATATTTTGGATACGATAACTTCCCCGCCATCAACAAACAGCTATCAATTAGCCGCAGCAAGGGTCACCGTTCTCGATGAAAGATACTTTTTTAGCGTAGGCAAACGGTCAGTGTTGATCAGGTCGA
This sequence comes from Bacteroidota bacterium, assembly GCA_048498695.1. GTDB lineage: Bacteria > Bacteroidota > Bacteroidia > Sphingobacteriales > Sphingobacteriaceae > Mucilaginibacter. The sequence continues at coordinate 11,032 of JBEHXM010000040.1, read as the reverse complement.
CGCCACAGTTCAGGAGTTCATCCCAAACCACTTTTTTCTCGGGCGATGCCCACAACCTTACCTTTTCGCCAAGTCTGTGTGCGACGGCAACAAACGCACAAAGTTTTTCCTTTTCGGCGTGTGGCATCATACCTTTACCTTCCCACCTGATAAATTTAGAATATTTACAGCTGGCCATGGAGTATACATTGTTCATGGCCGAATCGCGTGGCATTACCCTGCGCAGGTCTTCATCAATAAAGGCAAGACGGTCTTTCTCATTTTCAATCAAACCATACGGCTTATGTCCTGACAAGACCACCGTTACCGCACGGTAAACTATTTTCCCATTTTCAAGGCTCGTTAATATCGGCCGGTATTTTTCGAGTACCGGCTTAAGCGCCTCGTAGGTTTTATCCGCATCCGTTTTAATGTCGATCATCAGGATAACGGGGTTGTTATAGTTGGCGTAGACTTTATCGTTATTACTATTTACCCGTTCAAATAAAGGTTCCAGATAAAGCTTTTCCAGTGTTCTTTTTCCTTTAAAATAAGGAAACACATGTGCCACGATCAGCTTATTGTTCTTCAGAAATATGTCTGCCTCAATATTGGTAAAGCCGTTATCGAGCGCATCATAAAGTGGTCGTTTGTGGCGGTAATCGTTATGTGCAAAACCGTTGGGAAGCGGGTCTTCTTGTGCAAAACAACAAAGCTGTGAAAAGACCAGGAAAATCAAAAGCAGCGTTTTAAGGTGTCTGACATCGAAAATCATCGGTCGTATCTTTAAGTCCGGGGTTAAACTTTCGTTGTGCAAGGTTAAAGGTTTACTATGTCTATACGATCAAATCAACGTTACCAAATCCTTAAATCAGGGATAGTTAACATTAACTTTTACGTTGGGCAGCGGTAAATAGTTAAGTCCAATCATCCTATTGTAAAATTTATTATCAAATAATAAAACCAGGCAGTATTTATATGCCGTATGTAACAGTAACAACCCATTAAAAACTTTTACTAAACATATTCTTATGAAAACAGAAACACCAGAGATCCAGACTGGCACAAACATGGCCCGGAGGTCATTTTTAAAATATGCCGGCGTAGGGGCTGCATCCGTAGGGCTGCTTGCCGTTGCGGGATGCCACAAAGACCACAACATGAACCCTTCTTCCAATGGCATTGATATTGGTAGCGGAGATACCGGCATACTTAATTATGCCTATGCATTGGAGCAATTAGAAGCTGCATTTTATCTGCAGGTTGTTTTAACCCCTTACAGCGGCATCACCGCACATGAAACGGCTTTGTTAACAGACATCCGCGACCATGAAGTTTGTCACCGCGAGTTTTTTAAGGCGGCATTGGGTGCCAAGGCAATTAAGGGATTAACGGTTGATTTCAGCAAAATAGATTTTAGTGACCGTGTATCGGTATTAGGTGCTGCAAAGGCATTTGAAGATACCGGCGTACAGGCTTATGACGGAGCAGGTTACCTGATAAAAGATCCGGGTTATCTGACCATCGCCGGCAAGATCGTATCGGTTGAGGCCAGGCATGCAGCGTTGATCCGCAACCTGATCAAGTTTGGCGACTTTGCCACTTCGGATATGGTTGATGCAACAACAGGCTTAAACAGTTCGCTTACCATAGCGCAGGTGCTGCCTATTGCCAATACCTACCTGAAAACTAAAGTGAGTGCGTCTAATTATAATTACATAGCATCTTAACCCAACATCGCCATGAATTTATTTAATATCATAGAAGAAATAGAAAAAGTTGATCCGGAAGTAACGGAACGCTTGAGTCCGCGCAGAGACGCGATAAAAAATATTACCAGCTTTGGTTCAAAAGTAGCCGTAGCCGCTTTGCCATTTGCTTTGGGAACCATGTTTAAAAGAGCCTATGCAGCAGATTCAACAACTGATGTGCTGGGTGTATTGAATTATGCCCTTACATTGGAATACCTGGAGTCTTACTTTTATCATGCAGGTGTTACTGCCAGCGGACTTGTACCGGCTGCTGACCAAACTTATATTAACACGATAGCACTGGACGAAAATCATCACGTTAACTTTTTACAGGGAGTGATCACCTCCTTGAAAGGGACACCGGTTACCCAGCCAACTTTTGATTTGACAGCAGGTAACGGATCACATAACGGGCCTTTTAAAGATGTGCTGACCAACTATCAAACATTCCTGGCAGTTGCCGAAACATTTGAGGATACTGGTGTACGTGCCTATAAAGGTCAGGCGCCTAACTTATTGGGTAACCAGGTAGTATTGACAGCAGCTTTATCTATCCACGCGGTAGAAGCACGCCACGCCTCGGCTATCCGTTTCTTGCGTGCCAATAAGTATAATGCTTCTGTTTTCCCTTGGATCACCAGTACAACCGCAACGGGCAACGATACCGGCATAGCTTTGGTAAACGCCAACTATGCAGGTGAGAATAACGTGATGCAGGGTACTGTTGACCTAACTACTTTACCGGGTGCTACCATGGGTAGTAAAACTTCGGTTGCTACGGCTACAGCATCATTTGATGAGCCATTGGATATGGCAGCGGTACTGGCCCTTTTATCAGGTACTTTTATTGTGAAACCGGCATAATAATCTTGCGACTTATATAAACAGCCCCGGAATGTCATTTCATTCCGGGGCTTTTTTGTTAAAACCGGGTCGGTTAGGATTACGTATGTTTTATAAATTGGCCAAATTCATTCTGATGAATAAAATCAGCAACCTGCCCTGGCAAAGCTTTTAATATTCATAACAGCATTCAAAGCCGGCACAGGGTTGGGTTGGAATAATGATAAGCAGGTTGATTGATTAATTTTCATGTGTGAAGGCCGGGAGTTCCAGCAGGGATTCCCGGTTTTTTTTGCTCCGTGCCTAATCAAAAAAAGCTCCAACTGCAAACTGCTACTGCCAACTGCTTCTATCACTCCTCCCTATGCACCACCTTTTTTTCTATGCGTTTATCCGGAATAAACCATACACAGGCTACCGTTACGTATAACAGGCAGGCAACCACTGGCAGGGCAAATGCCACCGCAATAGCGATTACATATATGATGATAGATACTTTCGTTTTCCAGTCTTTTCCTAAGGCCTGCGCCAGCTCGGAGTTTTTACCGCAGTGCTCGGCAAGTATGCGGGATAACAGCATAAAGGCCAGTCCGCACATCATCAGGATAAAGCCATATACCGCTACCGGCACCGAAGAGAAATGATTGTTGGCCATCCATTCGGTAGTAAAGGGGATTAGCGATAGCCAGAACAGCAAATTCAAATTGGCCCATAATGTGCCGCCGGTAATGGAATTCACCAGGTAAAGCATATGATGGTGATTGTTCCAGTATATGCCCACATAAATAAAGCTGAGCACATAACTCATTAAATAGGGTGCAATGGGGATGAGAGATTTAAGGTCGTTGCCATGTTCAGGTACTTTTAATTCGAGCACCATAATGGTAATAATGATGGCGATCACCCCATCGCTGAAAGCTTCTAAACGTCCTTTTTTCATCGGGCTTTAATATGTTGAGTTAAATATAGTTATCCGTTTGAGATATTTGTGGGATCATTTAATATTCGATACCGCTATAGCCGCGGAGGCTCTTTACTTTTTGCTTGATCAAAAAGTAACAAAAACTTAGCGTAGCGATCTCATGAACACCTATTAAAACAAACAATAAGTGAATAACTCAAGACAGAAAAAAGCTTCAACGCGCCCTGCCGGTTCTTACGCTTTTTCCGCGCTCGGCGCATTGCAAAAGCTAAACTGGCATTCCCGCCATACACCCGGCTCGCTTTTCTGTCAGCCCACCACACATTTTTATGATCCGTTTCCGTCAGCAGAACAGCTTCGGGTGAAATCAGGCAAAACAATGGTGGCCTGAGCGTTGGAAGGGCATAGCAATAGTTGCTGAAGTAGTGGTCCAGAGCGAACGTAGTGGGGCAACATTTTGCAGCCCGTGGTTTTAACTGGTTTGCAGGGTAATGGCCTCGTGCGGCAAAGAAGCCTTTCTGCTGACTTGATTTTTTGGTTACTTTTGTATCAAGACAAAAGTAACAGCCCCCGCGGCAATTGAGCGGTACAGAACATTGCAGAACCCCAAGCCTCCGCTCTGTCAACCCACCGTTAAATAAACCCCTTACCAACTGCAAACTCAAAACTGCAAACTATCTTTGCACTATGGATAAAATTCAGATCCTTGTCATTGGCCGCAACCCGGATATTGTGCAGACTGTTGTGCGACTGATCAATAACAACCCGGCCTGGAATGCCACGCACGCCCTGACTAACGATGAAGCCATTCATCATTTTGAGACCCGGATGTTTAACCTGGTACTTTTTGGCGGTGGTATCGAACCCGAGTCTGACGCATTACTTCGCCAGGCATTTACCGCGCGCGAGCCGAATATTACCATCATACAGCACTACGGCGGTGGCAGCGGATTGCTCGCTACCGAGATCAATATGGCGTTAGCTGCGCAGTCTTAAGCCATGAGTTTTAAGTATTGAGCCCATCATTTAGTGCTCCGAACTATGGACTATCGACCATGGACTATGGACTAAAAATCACCCTACCGCTTTATTCAATGCGATAATAGCTGTTTTAAAATGCTCGGGGGCTATCAGGAACTGGATGTTCACTTTGCGGAGGGCCATGCCGGCGCTGATGATGTTGATCTCCTCGCGTGCCAGGGCCTCGGTGCTGCGTGCCAGTAAGCCCGGCTGATCCATGTTGGAGCCCAGCAGGCAAACCATGGCGGCTTTCTCTACCGTTACCTTTTCAAATTTGCTGCTGAGTTCGTCAATTAAAGCCTGCGAAAAGTCGCTTTCCCAAATAACGGTCGAAATGCTGTTGGCGCTGGTTGATTTGAAGGTATAGCTGATGCGGTGGTTAAAAAACACCTGCATTATTTGTAAGTCGCTGCCTACGCTGCCTACCATCAGGGGGTCGTATACGTCGATGATGAGCATTTTATCGTAGCCGGTAATCACCTCTACCCGCTTTAATGCCGACACATAATTTTTGGTGATGAGCGTACCCGGATGCGCCGGCTCAAAGGTGTTTTTGATGCGCAGGTTGATGCCGTTTATTTCCAGCGGTTTTGATGCTTTGGGATGGATGGCCTCCATGCCTACGTCGGCAAGCTGATCGGCGATGTCGTAGTTGGTGAAGCCTACGGGTTTGCAGTTGTCTATGCCTACCAGGCCCGGATCAGCGGTGGAGAGGTGGTATTCTTTATGGATGATGGCCTCGGCAGGTTTTAGTACCTGGGCTATCTTGCTGAAAGTAACCTCGGAGTAACCGCGGTCGAACTCGCGCATAATGCCCTCCGTTCCCTTGGCATAACCGGTAACAATGCAGATGCAGGTTGCCAGGTCGATCTCTGAAAATACCTGCCGTATGCGCTGATCGATAGTAAAAGGCCGCTGATCGTCAAAGCCGCCGAGGTCGATAAACTTGGCGTTGACGCCCCGGTTCTGCAAAATGTTCGACAGGTTAAAGGCCGAATGTGTTTCGCCGATGGATGCCAGTATCTCGCGCGCAGCCTGCAGTATACCCTCCTGGCTCACATAGCCCGATGCCAGCACATCTACCAGGTTCTCCAGGTAAGTTTCGGCGCGTTTTACATGTTGCTGTATAAAGGCGTCGGCAACGGCGAGGTTGAGGCCCAGGTGTTCGTATTCCTTGTTCAGTTCCTTCAGGCGGTCGACCAGTTCGTCCAGCAGTCCGTGGAAATCCTCGTAATTGGCAATGCGGTGATATACGCCGGGAGCCTTGGTCTTCTTATTCTCTAACAACAGGTTAGTAACTCCCGAAAAAGCCGACACCACAAACACGCGGTTATACAATTGCGCACCCTTGCGCTCATAAAAAATAATATTATCCAGCACCTGGCCCAAAGCACTCATAGAGGTGCCGCCAATTTTCTCGACAGTAAGCATAGGCGCGAAAATATGGATTTTTGGGGAGATAGAGATTAGTTAATTGGAGATTAGGTGGGTTGGGGTTGGCGCGGGGAGGGTGGCGTTGAAATGGTAAAATACCCATGGACTGGGTTTAGTTGCGATAGTTTGTTATGATCTATGGATTAGATTTAGTTACTATGGTTTACTATGGTCTATAGACTATCGACCATGGACTTATTCTTAATTCCCCCCTGGGAGGGGGCGAGGTGGGAAGTGCAGTGGCAGGTCCGAAGGACTCCTTTGGAGGGTGGGTTTCTGCGCCATGTTGATTTAAGTACTGCTGACTGCTAACTCATCCCGATAGCTATCGGGGCTGCCAACTGGATCAGGGCGTTGCCTGCGGCCCGCGCTGTACGTTCATACGCCTGCCGGCATTAGGCGCGGGGCCGGTATCCACTGCCATCGCTAACGCGGGGTGTCTGAACTATGATTTATTTGATTGAATGATTAATATGATCAAACATATAACTTATAAAGTACTACATTCAACCCTCTCCCGTCCGTCCGTCACGCTGCCCCACTTATGGCAGTGGCAAAGGTGTTTTTTAACAGGGTTTGAGTTGTTAAAAGCGAGCACAAGTTAATCCGATGCTGTTGGGAGCCTTAAAATTGATGTAGACGAGTAGAAATCTAGCATTATAACAAATATACAAGGTGTTATTGTCAGCAACTTTAATTAAGAATCTCGATTTTATAATTAATTTTGAATGTGATTTTAGATCAAAAAAAGCTAGATGTTAAAAGCAAAAGTCGCTCAAATCTCTTTAATTGGAGAGGGCAGTTTACTCCAGAGTTTGTTGAATATTTGCTCACCCATTTTTCTCAAAAAGGACAACACGTCCTTGATCCATTTTCTGGAAGCGGAACTGTTTTGCAAGAATCTACACGGCTTGGACTTAAGGCTACTGGGCTTGAAATAAATCCTTCTGCATTTGCAATGTCATCATTTTTTGAATTGTGTAATTTTAATATAGATGAACGACAAGAATTTCTAAACCAAATAAGTTTTAAACTCAATGCTGAGTTGCCTAATTTAAATGGGCAAAAAATCTACAAGGAAGGAGAAACCTATAAAGAGTCTTATTCAAATTTATTAGAATTCACAGACAGGGTTTTACCTTTATTTCAAAATAATTATCAAAAAAATTGCTTGTTAAACATTTTATTTCGTTCAGAGAAAGACAAAAATTTATCGGTCAAAGAATCGATAATTAAATCGTTCAATTATGTTAGCGATTGTTTGCTTAATTTACCCTATTCTGATCAGAAAATAACTGCACATTTAGCTGATGCTAGATCGTCAGGTATTTTAGTAAAAGACCATATTGACTTAATTATAACTTCTCCACCTTATATTAATGTATTTAATTATCATCAAAATTATAGAGCCATTGTTGAATCATTAAATTATAATATTTTAGAAGTCGCAAACAGTGAATTTGGAGCTAATAGAAAAAATAGAGGTAATCGATTTAAAACAGTAATCCAATATTGCATAGACATGGAGTTGGCAATTAGGTCTTTTTGGTATGCTCTTAGAGATAATGGTAAAATTATAATGGTTTTAGGTCGGGAATCAAACGTAAGAGGGATTGCTTTTTTAAATAGTCAGTTAGTGTTGGAGATAATTGAAAAATGTAATGGATTTTCGAATATCCAAGTCCTTGAAAGAAGCTTCATTAACAAATTTGGCATGAATATTAAAGAAGATATTATTATAGCAAAGAAGGGAAATACTTCGCTTTCGACAACAGATCACGGACGTTCTATTGCACTCAAACACTTAGAAGGCGGACTAACTAAGGCATCAAATGAAATTTATGATGATATTCTTGATGCTATTAAAAATATTGAACAGATTACCGAATCACCATTATTTGCTTTAAAAAATTAAATGATTGACGACATTCTTCCAGACGAAAATGCAGATGATCAAATTTACGAGGAATTATCTGCTGATGAATTAGATGCTAAAACCGCTGATTTAGAAGAACCTCACAAGGAAAAATTATTAGCCGCAATTCACAAAGAGAAAATTTTAGCCGCAATTGTTAATCCAAAAGCCAAAGATGATATCGATTTGTTGAAGGATGCGTTAAATGCCTATGAGCAATGGATTAAAAAAATGAATGGCTTAACATCAAAAGGTGAAAAAAGGATTTATGAAATGACCGCTTTGCTTAATGCATATAAAGATTATTTAGAAGTGGATTTAATTGCTACCCACGGCTCAAGCTTTTTGAAAAGGCAAAAAGGACAATTAAAGTTAGATAATAGTGTAATGGAAGAATTTTTAATACACTTAGTACACCCATCAATTTTAAACGATCTACCTGATTTTGACTTAGAAACAGGTCCCCAGACCGCTTTTATGTCATTAGCTTTCAGACCATCAAACATTAAAACTCTTGATGAAAAACCAGAGGTAATATTTAAGGTAAAAGATCAAGACTTTACAATAGGTAAAACTATTCACTATAAATTCTCTCCAAGCTCTTCTTTCGATAGAGCTAAAACGATTACCGGAAAATTTCATTTAGCGGTGTTGGCAGCTGAATGTAAAGTAAATTATGATAAAACAATGTTTCAAGAAAGTGCAGGCACTGCTACGAGGTTAAAACATGGTTGCCCTATTGCAAAATATTTTGCCTTAGTCGAATATTTAGATATGCAACCAGAAGATGTCAGATTAACTGATATTGATAATGTATTTCTTTTACGCAAAGCCAAGCGATTGCCGTTTGAAAAACGAAGCTCTTTAGAAGAAGTTAAACGTCAACATAAAGAATATCCAATTCAAGCAGATGTAATTGTAAAATTTGTTAATGAGATTCAAAATTTTGTCACTGCTGCATGGTATGACCCTGATGAAGCTATTAAACGAGGGTCATTTATATAATTTATTTTGCGGTCAATAGATCACACCTGCCACTGCTAAAGAAGTGATAAAAAAATTAAAAAAGCTCCAACCCATCTAAACCTGATAGCAGCGTATACCAGCCTCGCAGTTAAGGCATAGTGCAGTATGAGCGGATAGCGGGGTTATCGCAACCCAAACGTAGAAAACCTGCTTTTCAAAAACCACTTATCTATCTGTTTAACAGGCGGGAATAAGGCGGAATTTTCGTATATTTGTGTATAGCAGGCTCACTCTCGGGCGTGGTTTGCTGGTACCTTAAAGGAGGAATCTCTCCGGGGCTGCGGTTAAAAAACCGGTCGGTGTGGCGGGTGTGCTTTAGCCATCTGTATCAACAAAATTTCTATTTCAATTTGAGGGTTAAGGCAGGCGTTTCGGGCTGCTTTATTTCATCATAAATTCTTCTTTTAAGCCGTCTCCGCCCGGAGAGGGTTTGGGTGAGGCTTCCAATAACACAATTTCAAATGCAATTAATTATCAAACCAGCGCGCCGCAGCCAGGCTACGGTGTATCTTGAAGATGGGCGCAACGCGGCGCTCAATTTTATTAATACTTACAAAAGGGACTACCGGGGCATTTATAGGGATAGCCTGCGCAATTATGAGGGCTTTTTGAACTGGTGCGCGGCTACCGGGGTGATTTGCCAGGACAGGCTGCTGCAGCTTGACATAGAGATGCGCTGCTATGTGCGCGAGGCGGAGCGGGTGTTCGAGCTGGCACTGGCCACGCGCAAATGCCTGGACGAATTATTTAACTGCCTGCTGAGCGGGAGGCCTGTGCACGGGCAGGTGCTGCACTTTTTTAACCAGATGGCTGCCGAAGTGAAGGCGCATATGCGGTACGAGATAGGTCCGCGGGGTTTGGAGCAGTTCTGGATCAATATTAACGAGGAACTGGCGGCCCCGCTGTGGTTCGTGATGGGCGAGGCGATGCTGCTGGTTGATTTCGGCAAGCTGCAGCTGATGAAAAAGTGTCCGCTGTGCGGCAGTTTATTCCTGGACGAGAGTCGTACCCGCAACCGCATATGGTGCAACCCCAATACCTGCGGCAGCGTCCGCAAAAGCGTCAGCTATTATAACAGAAAAAATCAGCCCGCTGAGGATCTGAAAATTGAAGAAGTGGGAAAATAAAAGTCAAGTATTTGATTTACTGATGATTGAATTAAAAACAAGCATTATTTTACTACCGGCATTAGCCCTGATACCCGGCAAACGACAATTTTTACTACCGGCTATAAGTGTAATACCCGGCAAACATGATTTTTTACTACGGGCAACAGGCGCAATGCCCGGCTAATGAAATTTTTTACTACGGGCGTGGGGAGGGTTGTGCGTGTGAATTGGGAAGGCGGTTGGCGGAGGGTGGTAGGTAGAGTCAGGAGACAAGAACCAAGAGTCAAGATTTATGTCCTGGTTCTTGACTCTTGGTTCTTGGTTCTGATCTAAAACGCAAAAAGCCCATGATCCTTGGATCACGGGCTTAAGCGATAAGATTTGGCACCGACCTACTCTCCCACATTTTACTGCAGTACCATCGGCTCTGGCGGGCTTAACTTCTCTGTTCGGAATGGGAAGAGGTGGACACCGCCGATATAGGCACCTGAATTTCTTTTGTTATTGGGCATTGGTCAGTAGTCATTGGTGACTTTCTGACAGTTTGCCCGCCGGCTTATTTTTTATTTGGTTATTATCCTATTCGCCCGGTACTAATGACCAGTGACAAATGACTAATGACCTTAAACATAATTAGAAGAAGTCATTGAAAAATTGGAGAAAACAACAGCATTAGTCTGTTCGTCATTGGTCATTCGTCATTGGTATTGCTACTAATGACTATTGACCAATGACTAATTATCTGCTGTCAAAGAAAGCTTCGGGCAATTAGTATTACTCGGCTTTGATGTCACCACCTTTAGACCTGTAACCTATCAACGTAGTAGTCTACTACGACCCTCAATGGAAGTCTCATCTCGTGGCTAGTTTCGCACTTAGATGCTTTCAGCGCTTATCTATTCCCAACGTAGCTACTCTGCAATACAGCTGGCGCCATAACAGATTCACCAGAGGTTAGTCCAACCCGGTCCTCTCGTACTAAGGTCAGCCCCACTCAAACTTCCTACGCCCACAACAGATAGGGACCGAACTG